>DUCU01000001.1 GCA_012959605.1 Dehalococcoidia bacterium
CCCAAACAGGGTGGCCGCTCTTTTGTTTGGGATTGGTTTACGCTGTGCATTTGCCCCCATCCTAACCTTCTCTCGCTCCGGGGAAGGGACTTTTTGTTTTGTCGTGGATCATGGAGCGACAGACACTTCGATTGCTGAAAATTCTGTCCCCTCCGCCTCGCAGGAGGAGGGCTAGGGTGAGGGCAAATCCTCGCCACGACCAACCTCTATCACTCATGCCTTGTAGCCCGCATTCCTTTTGAGTGCTACCATGTCGCCACTCTTAGTCTCAGTCACAGCAGTATTATTCAACAGTTACATTGAGGAGCCCCACTGATGGCCACAACTAACCCCACCGACCCGAACAAAATTCGCCTAACCGGTGAGAACTCTTTTATCCGTTTTTCCGATCCGGCCAGCAATCAACAGACAACCCGCTCCAGTCACTGGCGAGTGCTATGGTCTCCGGGCGGCGCGGGCCATGTTCTATTCCTGCAGAGCGAACTTACCGACAACCAAGTTAGCATTTACTCAGACAATATCGCCCTGGCCCGCTGGCTCCAAGAAGAGATTGAAACGTTCCTCTATCCAGACTTTGCCGACCTGAGTACTCAGGTCATCGAGGCCGAGTTTGCCAAGAAGGGCGACGGCGTCAATTTCTGGACCGAGACGGTCGAAAGTGACGATGATGTCATTGCTCTTACCTGGCATGACTTCATGGAGCCCTACATGTTGGTGGTCCCAGCCGGTACCAACGGGCGTGCCCACGGCGTGTATAGCTGCTTCATCCCTGCCAGGAAGGCCCAGTTGACTATAAATGGCGAACTGGCCAGCGGCATTGTTACCACGGATCGCCGCGGCGACAAAGACAGCAGCTCCGCATGTCTAGCCTGGTCCGAAACCTGGGTCCGCCCCTAACCGGGTCAGCCAAGTTCCGGTTGGGGGAAAGGGCTGGGGTTTGGTTTGGGTGATTCAGATTTTTGCACGGGATTTTGTGTTTCCAATTGTGGGTAACTGGAGTGATCATGCGTATCGGACTTATCACTGGGGCTCGCGGGGCGGTGGTAGAACTTCAGTCTCTGATTCAAGAGGTTATCCAGGCTGAAGAAGACGGGTTCGACAGCATCTGGCTGCCACAGGTGTCCGCAGGACCAGGATTCGATGTCCTAACGGCGCTTTCTCTGGCGGCGGCCAAGACCAGCCGGATTTCGGTCGGGAGCGCAGTAGTCCCCATTTTCCCGATACACCCCTACGCCCTGGCAAAGCAAGCTCTGACCGCTCAGATTGTTGCGGAGGGCCGCTTTACTCTGGGTGTGGGCTTGTCACATCGACCGACGGTTGAAGACGTTATGGGTCTCTCCTACGATAGTCCTGCCAGGCATATGGAAGAGTACCTGGGCGTATTGAGACCCCTCTTGGACGAGGGCAAGGTCGATTTCCAAGGGCAGTTCTATAACGTTAAAGCACAGTGTCATGTACCCGGCGCACTGCAGGTACCGGTAATCATCGCGGCGTTGGCACCCATGATGCTGAAGATTGCCGGCGAGCAGGCCGACGGCACC
>DUCU01000002.1 GCA_012959605.1 Dehalococcoidia bacterium
ACGTGGTAGCCACAGATATTTATGAAGTTCCAACGTGGTAGGTGCTCCGCGCAATACTCAAAGAGGTCCACTCCCATCTTCAATGAAGGGCCAGGAGGAAAAATATAGTTTCCCCTCGCGATGAACTCTTTCAGGATGTCGTTCTGGGTGGTGCCGCCGATCTGGTTCAGGGGGGTGCCCTGGTTTTGGGCTGTAACCACGTACATGGCAAGCATCGACTGTGCCGAGGCGTTAACCGTGAGAGACGGTGTTACCTGCTTCAAGGGCAGGTCCTTGAAAAGGGTTTCCATCTGTCTAAGCGATGGACAGGAAATGCCGGTTTTGCCGACTTCGCTGGCGGCCTGGGGATGATCGGGGTCCATGCCCAATTGGGTAGGCAGGTCAAAGGCCACGTTCATGCCGCCCAGACCCTGGGTCAGAAGATGTTTGAATCGCGAGTTGGTCTCTTCTACGGTGTCAAAACCCGCGTACTGACGCATGGTCCAAAGGCGGCCACGGTACATGTCGGGGCGGATGCCGCGGGTGAACGGGTACGAGCCGGGGAATCCCAAGTCTTCCAGATAGTCACGCTCAGTCGAGTCCTCAGGGGTGTAGACCGACTTCAGAGGCATGCCGTAGCTGGTCTCCGGAGCGAGCTTGGGTTCACTCTGGCGACCCAGGGCGTCGGCCAGCCGCTGATCATACTCCCGCCCAGCCTTTTGCAGTTCATCATTCCCAGTATCGTCAGCCATAGTCTCTCCTGTTGCTGGTGGTGCTGCGCACGCTGAATATTAGCATGCGGTTGATGTGATGCCAGACGGATTAGCGTTGTTGAAGCATGGCCTGGATTTCACCCTGTTGTAGGGGCGGGTTTGTAACCCGCCCAGCCTCGGGGGTTAAAGCGTTCAAATATCGCTAGAAAATCTAAAGCGCGGTCCCGTAAACGTGCTCTGGCACTACTATCACTGCGGCGCGGTTGTCAACGACCATGGCTTGGTCGTACTCGGGCCAGTTGGAGTGCTCGGTGTTAGTGGCGGTTTTGTAGACCTCACGCAGGGCATCGCGCAACTCGTCAGCAGGGGTGTTGTCCGGGGAGAGGATGGTGGCTTTGCCCTCCAAGACCACATAGACCCACCAGTCTTGTTTGGAGACCATTAGGGAGCAACGGGCGTCCCGTTGCAGGTTGAGCAGCTTGGCACGGCTGGCGGTGGTGGAGAATGCCACACCGTCCCGATATGGCCCGCAGGTTACGATGCTCATCTGGGGCATGCCGTTCTTGCGGAAGCAGGTTAGCACACCCTGATGGTTCTCAGCGGCAAACTGTTTGACGCTATCTGAAAGCATGGCTTTTCTCCTTGAGAGTTTTCACGGCGAGATAAATCGGGGCTTCCCCAGTTATTTGTGCTAACGGGAATCGAATTCGATCTCGTACAAGTCGTAGTGGGTTGGGCGCATCCGAAAACCGGCATAGACGCCCTGGGCAACGGTGTTGTCCTTGTCCACGTAGAGCCGGAGTCCACCGACATCGCCCTGGCGGCGGGCCATGGTGGCGGCATAGACATGCATAGCGCTGTAGATGCCCTGACGCCGAAACTCTGGGCTCACGTACACGCTCTGGATCCACCAGAAGAACATATTCCGCCAATCGCTCCACTCGTAGGTAATCATCAATTGGCCGGCGGGGCGTCCGGCGTGTTCCGCAACCAGGTAGACCCCCAGGTCATTGCGGGTGAGCACGGCTTCCACGCCAGGCCGGACCAACTCAATGTCCAGCTCTTTGCCCTCGGTCTCTTTGGCCATGGCAATATTGAAGTCGATTATGGTCTCCAGGTGCTGAAATGCGGCCTGGCGTACCTGAATCTGGTTATTTGGGTCTGATGTCAATTCATTTCTCGCGCCTAGAATTAAAATCCCAAGCAGTTTTTAGTCGATCCAGAAAGTAGAGCCCGATTCAGTCTTTTCGACGTTGATTCGGACTTCAAAGCCATCTTTTAAGTCTTCCAAATGGGTAATCACCAGCACTTTCTCAAAGTCGTTGCCGATGGCGTTGATTAGGTCCAGGATTCGCTCGCGTCCCACCATATCCTGGGAACCAAAACCTTCGTCGATGAACAACGTGGGCAGGGGCGCGCCGATGCGGTGGGCCAATACTTTGGACAGGGCGATGCGCATGGCCAAGTTGACCTTGAAAGCCTCGCCGCCGCTGTACATCTCGTAGCTGCGGGGGCCAAGTTCATCGCTGACCAATATATCCAGCGTCTCGCGAGGGTCTCCCTGTCCTGAGGCCCGTTCTCGCTGGGTTTCCAGCTTCACGTTCATCCGGTTGTCGGTCATGCGGCCGAGCAACACGTTGGTCTCGTCCTCCAACCGTGGCACCACCGTCTCAATCAGCATGGCCTGGACTCCCTGGCGGCCAAAGGCGACGGAAAGTTCCTGGTAAATGGACTGGTCTTCTTGCAGGGCGTTCAGCCGCGCCGATTCAGACCTAAGTTCTTCGGCCAGTGATTCCTGCCGCTCCACCTGACCACGCAGGTAGCCCTGCCGGTCGATGGCCTGCTGAACTTTTACACCCAACTCTCGCTCCTGCTGCTCGGCCTGGGTAAACTCGTTCTCCAGGGCGACCATGCCAACCAAGGCCTGTTTGGCCTCAGCGGCTTGAGACTCAAGTAGTTGGAGTTCTTCCCGCCGACGCTGGGCCATGGCAGCGTTCTGCTCGGCGGCTTCCTTAGCACCAGGCAAGCCGGCTTCCGCCTGTTCCAACAATCGCTCTTGCTGCGCAAAATCCTCCAAGTTCTGAGTCTCTTGGAAGATTTTTTGGCGGGCGGCGGGGTCGTATTCCAGTTCCAGTATTTGCGCTTCCAGTTTCGTAAGTTGGACTGAATCTTCAGCCGCAAATGAGCCTTCGGACAGGGCACTTCGCATGGCATCAAGTCTGGGTGTGGCCTCGGCCAGTTCCACTCCAGCTTGCAGCGCTTCCTGCATCTGTTGTTCCAGCTGTTGCAGGCCCACCTGTCGTTTGGTCTGTGCCTGCGACAATGCCTGTTCCTGTTTGGACAGGCGGTTTTCCAACTCTGAAGCCCCAGTTTGGAGGGTTTTCACTTCGGCTGAGGTGGTCCGGTATTCCTCGCGTTTGGCCTCAATGTCAGCTTCGAATGTCTCAACCAGGCGTTCGCAGCCGTCCTCGCTCAGGGGAGTGCCGCACAGTGGGCACATCGCCTCCTGGTCGTTAGTGCCGTTCAGCAGTTCTTTCTTGGCCGCCAGTTCCTTGCCTTCGTTAGCCGCACGCTCCAGTGAGCTCTGCAACTGCCCGGTCTGTACGGCCATGGCATTCAGTTTCTCCCTCTCCCCCACCAAGGTCTTTTCCTGGGCCTCAATGGCCGGCCCTTCGTCCTGTAATTTCTTTTGGCTTTCTTGAAGTTGCGTCAGCCCTTGGGCCTTGGGCGCGAGTCTTGTTTCAATTTCTGTGTTTAGTTGTTGGATCTGTGATTCGAGCTGGGTCCGCTTGACGTCGATACCGCCGGAGATCGACGTGCGCTGGCGCTCCAAGTCGTCAAATGTCCGGCCTGCCTGTTCCAGTCGAGTGAATGCGCTCCGGGCGGCGGCCAATTGGGCCGCGCCATCACGAATGGTCGTGGCTTGGTCCACCAACTTCTCAAAGGCCAGCACCTGCTGCTGAACAGTTTTCTGGGTGGATTCAAACTGCTCTGCTTCTTTGGCCAACACAGCCAACCGCTGCGCCGACTCCTCCTGCCCCGCCTGCTGACGCCGCAGTTCTCCTACCTGGTCTCGAAAAGCGGTGGTCTTCACTTGCTGCTCGGCCAAGTCTTTGTTGGCCGCAAAGAGCGTGGCTTCAATTTCTTTCAGTTCCGTTGCCGGGGCCACCAACAAATCCCGTTCATGGCGGAGGCGATCCACATTGCCCTCGGCGATCTTGGCCGTGTTGTCCGTCCAGCTACTTCGCTCCCGGGCGCGAATCTGCAGGCGGTCATAGGTCTCCAACCCCAAGATTTTACTGAGTACCGCCTTACGTTCTGAAGGTGTTTTGGTGGCAAATTCGTCGGCCCGGCCCTGGACTAAGAACGCCGAGTTGATGAACGTGTCGTAGTCCATGCCCACCGTCTGGTCGATTCGTGCCTGAGTCTCGCGAATCATGTCGCCAGTTAGGGGACGGGCGGTGTCATTCTCAAGTACCATCAACTGCAGGTCAGAAGCCCCGCCTCGGCTGCGTCTGCCACCCCGGCCGTGGCTGCGTATCACACGGTAGTCCTGGTCGCGCGATGTGAAATCAAGCTCAACGCGACACTCATCAGCTCCGTAGGAGATCATCTCGTCTTGGACTTTGCCCCTGGCTTTGCCCCACAGAGCCCAGGTGATGCTATCTAGCAGGGCGCTCTTGCCGTGGCCGTTGGCGCCGCAAATACAGGCCACGTGCACGCCGGTGAAGTCCAACGGCGCAGCATTTTCCCGGTAGCATAAGAAGTTACTCAGGGTGAGCTTGAGGGGTATCATGGGAAAGGCCTAAACCTAGCCTGAAGAGGTAAAGGGTTTATCGCACTTACCGAGCAAATCGGAGGAGAACCGGCCACCTTTAACCTCCACACCGTAGAGAAATCTATTCGTTAAATCTGTCGGCTGCCGCCAATCAAATTGCCTTTTGGGCCACTGGCCGAGGCGTGCCTAATTTTAGCACAGTGATAAGCCCAAACTACCTACTAAATCTATGACTCAAATCCGGTAAATGACGACACAACCAGACTCAAATAAAGTCAACATCATCCAAGTGGAGGACCTACGCAAGAGTTACGGCGACCTGAAGGCCGTGGACAGCGTATCTTTTGCCGTGGGCGCCGGAGAGGTCTTTGGTATTCTGGGCCCCAACGGCGCCGGCAAAACCACCACGGTCGAGATACTGGAAGGGATGCGCGAGCCTGACAGCGGCACCGCCTTGGTCAACGGAATCGACGTTCAAAAATACCCGCGAGAGGTCAAGAAAGTCATTGGCATTCAGCTCCAGTCCTCCGCGTTCTTCGATCGACTGAACCTAGCAGAGATTCTGGACGTAATGGCCAGCATCTACCGTCGGCAGATCAACGCCATGGAATTGCTGGGCACTGTGGAGCTAGCCGACCGCGCCAAATCTCTTTTCAGAGACCTTTCCGGAGGTCAGAAACAGCGGTTCTCCGTTGCTTCAACGCTGGTCAACGACCCCGTTTTGCTGTTCTTGGACGAACCCACCACCGGACTGGACCCCCAGGCGCGGCGGCACATGTGGGAGCTGATCCAGCGGTTCAAGTCTGAAGGACGAACGGTGTTGCTGACTACGCACTACATGGAGGAAGCAGCTGAGCTATGTGACCGCGTGGCCATTATGGATCACGGCAAGATTGTGGCCATAGACCGACCCGCAGCGCTGGTTGATAACCTGATCAGTCGAGGCTTTGAGAAAGAACGGGTGGAGAGCCTGGCCAATCTTGAGGACGTTTTCCTAGACATCACCGGCCGGGCCCTGCAGGACTGATTTTCAGATGCCGACCAACCACCTCATCAACCCAACTCTCGCTCTTATTTAATTAACCGATGCTGAATCATCTTTTCCAAACCAACCCAACTCTCAGCTTAACCCGCGCTTCTATGCGTATTTGGTTCCGAGACAAGCAGGCCATCTTCTGGACATTTTTCCTGCCGGTGGTGCTCATATCAGTATTCGGGCTGCTGGATTTTGGCGCCTTCAGCACCGTGGACCTGGGCATTGTGGACCGGGCTAATAACGAAACCTCACAGAAGTTGGAGGCAAATGTACGCGCCCTGGACGCATTTGATATTGCAGACACAACGACCGAAGCAGAAGAACTTGAAGCCCTCCTGGACGGCGACCGAAACTTACTCCTAATCATCCCACCAGGGTTTGGCGAGAACGGAGCCCCGGAGCAGCGTCAGGTCACGGTGATTTTCAACCAGGGTCAACCCCAGGCGTCGGCCACCGGGCAGTCGATCATCCAAAGCGTGCTAGACGAGATTACCTTCGCCGAAGGGCAGATAACAGACCGTTACCATATCGATGCCAGGGCTGCGGACAGCCGCAACCTGCGGTTCATCGATTTTCTGATGCCGGGTGTGGTGGCCATGTCCATCATGCAGATGGGCCTGTTCAGCGTCGCATTCTCGTTTGTGCAGTTAAAAAGCCGGGGCATTCTGCGGCGGCTGCAGGCCACACCGGTCCTGCCAGCCAGCTTCATATTCGCCCAGGTTTTCACCCGCCTAACAGTCTCCATAGTGCAGACCCTCGTGTTGGTGGGCCTAGCCGTGGTGGCATTTGACGTGAACCTGCAGGGCAACCTATTTTCGATGCTGCTGCTGGCCCTTTTGGGCGGCGCAGTTTTCGTGAGCATGGGGTTCGCCGTGTCGGGGTTCGCCCGCACCGAAGACGTGGCCGCTCCAATAGCCAACGCCATCGCCCTGCCCATGATGTTTTTGTCCGGGGTGTTTTTCCCCCGGGAAGCGATGCCCGAGCCCCTGCGTGTGGTGGCCGACTACCTGCCCTTAAGTTTCCTGGCTGACGCCTTGCGTAGCGTGGCAGTAGACGGCCAATCGCTTTGGTCACAGTGGGATGATATCCTGGGTTCGATGGGCTGGCTGGCGGTGACCTTTTTCATTGCCGTACGTCTCTTTCGGTGGGAGTAAAACAACGCCTACAGCCTTGACCCTGAAACTCGGCCGAGCCTACAATTCGATTTAATTACCCGCTAATAAAGTAAAAAGAGCAGATATGTTTGAGAACCTAACAGACAAGTTGACCGGGATACTAAACAAGCTCACCAGCAAGGGCCGCTTGACCGAAGCGGACGTTGACGAGGCGTTGAGCCTGGTACGGCGCTCCCTGCTAGAAGCCGACGTTAATTTTCGGGTCGCCAGAGACTTTGTGGCCGCTGTGAAAGAGCGGTCCATGGGCTCAGACATTCTGGAGAGCCTCTCCCCCGGCCAGCAGGTAATTAAGATTGTGCAGGAGGAGCTAACAAACCTCCTCAGCGGCGGCGACAACTCCCTGACCCTTTCCAGTCAGGCCGTAACCACCATCATGCTGGTTGGCCTGCAGGGCTCCGGTAAGACGACCACTGCCGCCAAACTAGCCCTGCACTTGCGCCAACAAGGCCACAAGACGCTACTGATCGCCGCCGACTTGCGCCGCCCCGCTGCCATCCAACAGCTTGAAACCCTGGGCAAGCAGTTGGACATTCCGGTGTACTCAGAAGACCCCAAGTCCACCACCGTGGTCAAAGTTGCCAAGAACGGCTTGGAAAAGGCCAAACAACTGGGCGTGAACTGGGCCATCGTCGACACCGGCGGACGCCTCCAAATCGACGAAGAATTGATGAAGGAACTCGGGGACGTCAAGAAAGAGATTAAACCCGATGAAGTACTCCTGGTTGTAGATGCTATGACCGGGCAGGAAGCGGTGAACGCCGCTGAGGGTTTCCACGCTCAGGTGGAGCTGACCGGCCTGATCATGTCCAAGATGGACGGCGATGCCCGTGGCGGCGCTGCCCTCTCTATCACCCGCGTGACTGGAGTACCCATAAAGTTCATGGGCGTCGGCGAGCGTCCCGACGGCCTGGAAGCGTTCCACCCCGACCGTCTAGCCTCCCGCATCCTGGCCATGGGCGACATTCTCACGCTCATTGAGAAGGCCCAGGGCGCAGTGGACGAGAAACAGGCTGCGGAAATGGAGAAGAAATTCCGCCAGTCCAACTTTGACTTGGAAGATTTCCTCACCCAACTGCAAAGCGTGCGGAAGATGGGTTCCCTGTCTTCCGTCATGGAGATGATTCCGGGGATGGGCCAACTCAGTAAAAAAATGCCCACCGGAGACTTGGACGACGGCCGTATCGACCGCATCGAAGCCATCATCAGATCCATGACCAAGCAGGAGCGTCAACGACCTGAGATTCTCAATGGTAGCCGACGTCGCCGCATATCCAAGGGCAGCGGCACCACCCCTGCGGACGTTAACCAACTGCTGAACCAGTTCAAACAAACGCAGAAGTTGATGAAGCAGATGTCCAAGTCCCGCAACCCCATGGCCATGATGAAAATGTTCAAATAGGCGGCACAGGCAGCATAGCTGCGTTTTCATTTTCTCGGCCTACTACAGACATCCTCTTTTCGTCGTGATTTTTTTCCTGATTTGTTCTGCGCCTTGTCAAATTGAATATAACCACGCCTCATCACAGTGGATACGCGTCCCCAAAAAACTCTTCGCTCCGATTACCTAAATCCTGCGTGATAGTCAATGTCTATCACACTGACAGGAAATATACCTCTAGTCCTGCCACAAAAACAGCCTATACTAGTGAAGTACCAATAGTATATCGCTATTATTATTCATAATAGTGATTCGGCAGCTTAGAGTAAAAGTCCGTTTTTGGACAAAAGGAAAAGAGCGTAAAGAATGACACTTGATGTTCGAGCCCTTGAAACTTTTCAGTTGCCAACCACTATTACCGGTATCCTAAACTCCGGTGTGCCGACCAATATTGCCATCGTTGCTCCCGATGGCCCCGTGCTCACCTACGGCTCCTTCAAATGTCAGGTTGATTCCCTGGCCAACCAACTGAATTCCTTTGGAATTGGTCGCGGCGATCGCATTGCAATCGTCTTGCCAAATGGCGTCGAGAACATTGTTTCATTCCTGGCGGTCACAGCATCAGGTGCCACTGCCGCTCCCCTCAACCCCGCCTACACGAAAGAAGAATTTGTCTTCTGTCTGGAAGACGCCAACGCCAAGGCCATCATCACCTCCAGCGCAGCAAGCGACGCCATAAACGAGGCCATTCCGGCCTCGATGATCAACGTCAGCGTTGGTCTTAACGCCGATGAAAAGATCCGCTTCACCTGTGACCTGCCCCTGGGTCTGCCAGGGACTCGAGAAGGCAGCACCGGAGACGACGTTGCTCTGGTATTGCACACTA
>DUCU01000003.1:0-29991 GCA_012959605.1 Dehalococcoidia bacterium
CCCTTTGACCCAACCCTTCCTGCAAAGACCATATCTCAAAAGCCCCCACCGCCCATTCCAAACCAACCTGTGACCGAGCCTCCTGAGATAACAGAAACGTCCGAACCGGAATTTCCGCCGGTTAGCCCGATCAGAAAATAAGGGAACCATATGCCAAACGTAGTGCTGGTAATAGACATGGTTAAAGGGTTCTTGGAACCGGGCCACAATCTCTACTGCGGTGACGAGTCCAGGGACATCATCCCCAGAGTCCATGATCTGCTAACCCGCGAGCAGGCCGCTGGCTCCGAGATTCTATTCATATCTGACCACCACGACCCGGACGACCTGGAATTTGAAATGTTTCCAGTCCACTGCGTGAAGGGTACTGAAGAGCCAAACGTGATACCGGAGCTCGCCGAGTTTGTGACGGAGACCAACGTCATACCCAAGAACCGGTACAGCGGTTTCTTCAACACGCCGCTGGAGTCCCTGCTGGCTGCCAGCGCCCCCAAAAAAATAATCATCTGCGGCGTTTGCACCGACATCTGTGTCATGCACACCGCCTCCGACGCCCGCAACCGAGACTACGCAGTGGAAGTGCCGTCAGACTGTGTGGCCAGCTTCAAACAGGACGCTCATGAATGGGCACTCTCTCATTTGAAGGACATACTGGGCGCAACTGTCCTGTAGAAAACCTACATGATTGCTTCGGCAATGATCGCCTCAGTAATCTCATCGTCGGTCATCCCCAACACATCGCGCAGCACCTGTTCATTGTGCTGGCCCAATACTGGCGAAGCGAAGCGCGGGCCGCTGTCATACCCTTTGATACGGAACTGGTGGCCGGCGTAGGGCACCGTCCCCATCTCCTGATGCTCCAGGTGCCTGAAGTAGCTCCGGTGGGAAAGCTGCGGGTCAGTCTCTAAGTCGCTGCTCCGCTGCACCACCCCGGCTGGTACCCCGTGCGACAACAGCAATTGCATCAATGCCTTGGCGTCTTGGTCCTTGGTCCACTCGCTGATGTGCTGGTCGATGGCGTCATGGTTCTCCAGCCGAGCTTCCATGGAATCCAACTTGCCATCTAGCGCCCAGTCCGGGCCGCCCATTGCCGACTTGAGACCTTCCCAGTGTTCTTCAGACTCGACTGCAATGGCGCACCAGCGGTCATCTCCAGCGCAGGGATAAGCACCTTGGGGGGCAAAAAACTCGGACCGGTTGCCGATTCTAGTGACGGTTTTGCCCGTCGTGCTGTAGTCCATGATCTGCGGCGACAGAAAATGGAGTGACATCTCAAGTTGCGATGCGTCAATGAACTGCCCTTGGCCGGTCCGGCGGCGGTGGTCCAGCGCGGCCATGATCGAGGCCGACAAGATATGCGGGGCTACGGTATCCGTGTAGGCCACCCACGGGCCATCAGGCGGTAGATCGGACCAGCCGGTGGTTTCATAGAATCCCGCAATCGACCCGGCGTGGAACCCAAAACCAGAGAACGCAGCAGCAGAGCCGGTCTGACCCATCAGACAGGTACTCACCATGATGATTGACGGGTTCAGCTCCCGGGCGGTCTCGTAACCGATACCCAAGGAATCCACGGTGCCCGCAGTAAAGCTCTCAATGAAAACATCCGCCCACTCTATGAGTCGTTTGGCTATTTCCTTCCCAGCGGGGTTCTTGAGGTTGAGGGAGATTCCCAACTTGGATGTGTTGTATTCCCCGAAGAATTGGGAGCGATCAAACCCGGGCACATTGTCTTTGAACGGGCCAGCAGTCCGTAGTATGTCCAATGGGGTTGTGGCTTCAACCCGCACCACAGTGGCACCGTGGTCTCCCAGGTACTTGGCGGTGGTTGGCCCAACGACAACCCAGGAAAGATCAAGTACTTTCAGTCCTTCAAATGGCAATGGTGTTGTCATACGTTCCTTCACTAACCGGCGTCTACGCCAGAAGCCAGCGATATTTCTTCTTTGCTCATCCCCAACACGGACCCCAGTACGTCGTTGTTGTGCTCATGCAGGGTCGGTGTCCAACTTCTGACACTCATCGGGGTTTCTGTCATCCGGACAACCAGGCCCGGTACCTGGGCTTCCTGGCCGTTTGGCAGAGGCGCCGTCAGCCAGTAACCACGTTCTTCCAACTGCTTGAACCCAGCCAAATCCCCAACGCTATTCACCGGTGCCAGAGATACGCCTTCGGCTAATCCTCTTTCCAGTAGTTGGCTCTTGGTGTACCTGATAGCAAGTTTGGTGACGGCCTCCAGAACTTCGTCCAGTGGATAGGATATCGGTTGGCCTTGTAGCAAACGGAAATGGTAGGTTGGCCAATCTTCTCCGGAAATCCAGCTCTCTGGAACGAGTCCCTCTTCCACAAACCAGTGGACGATCACCGCCAATGTTGGGCCGGTGGGGGCGATTACCACATATCCGTCGGCACATTGGAACACCAAGGGGATACTGGCTTGGCCAAGTTGGAGCAGGGCTCCGGCCCGTTGGTAGTCCGTCCCCTGAATGGCATGGGCGGAGGTCGCGGACAGCATGGTTGCGATCATCGCGGTCTGGGCGGAGACATCAACGAATTGTGCCTCCCCCGTCTGAATCATCAGGGCATGGGCCGTCAATGCCGCCGTTGCTGCTTCAGCGCCCGTATGCAACCAAACTTGGGGCACGGAGATCCGTAATGGAGCGCGTTCACGAACACCTTGAACGCTCATGGGACCGCCCATGGCCGCAATTGTCAGGTCGCTGGCGGCGTAGTCGGAATGAGGGCCGTCCCACCCGTAGGGAGAAATAGCAACGTGGATGACCTTGGGATTGATATTTTTGAGCACATCAAATCCTAGACCGATACTATCTAGGGTTTTTGGCTGACCCGACTCAAATAAGAAGTCGGCCTCTTTTACCAAGGCTCTCAGGGCGTTTCGGCCAGCTTTGCTTTCCAAGTCCAGGGTAATTCCCTGCTTGTTGCGGTTGAAGGCAAAGAAATTCAGGCTGCGTTCAGCCTCCAGCCCGCCTTCCATGAAGGGCGGTTCCCTGCGTCCGGCTGAGCCGCCGGGTGGCTCTATCTTGATGACATTGGCTCCCATGTCACCTAGGAGCATGCTGGCCAGGTCGCCCCGGCCTCCGGTCAAGTCCAACACGGTATAAGGGCTGAGCATTTCCCCCACCTCTTTCGGCTAGGGTCCGGCGAAGAATGGCCGATTATAGCACGCAAAAAGGAACCCCGTAGGAGTTCTTCATAGCTGTTTAGGAGAACACCGTTATTCTTGCTATTGCTCGAAAACCCCAGGTATCATGAGCCTAACAATTTGCTTAAAATTTGGATGTAACACGGCTGGGTTTGCGCCCGGCTGAATAGCGAGGGAAGCGCAATGCTCTACCGCTCATATAAGTACTCCCAATGGGACGGCACCCAGCGGATATTTGAACTCGATGCTGATCAGTTGATGGACCTTCTTTCTGAAGACATCCTCAAGGACGGCGACGTGATGCAGGCGCTCCGTGATCTGTTACGCAAAGGGATGCAAGACCGCGACGGCCAGCAGATGCCGGGCCTGCGGGAATTGATGGAACAGCTCAAGAATCAACGCCGCCAACAACTACAACAGCACAATATGGACTCCGTGGTTGATGACCTTAAAGAACGTTTGGATGAGATAGTCCAAACAGAGCGTGACGGTATCAAACGCCGTGTGGACGAGGCGACAGAGCAGGTTGAGGCAAACGAAGGCGAGGATAAAGAACAACAAGAAGGGCTGCTCGATCTCTTAAAGAAGCGCGCCGAACACAACCAAGAGAAATTGGATGCCCTCCCGGAAGGACTTGCCGGTCAGATTAAAGACCTGATGGAATATGACTTTATGGACCCCGACGCCCATCAGAAGTTCCAAGAATTGCTGGATACCCTGAAAAATCAGATGTCCCAGAACATGGGCCAGCAGATGATGGATCAGGTCAAAAGCATGTCGGAAGAAGATCAGGCTGCCACCCGCGACATGATGCGCGCCCTGAACGAGATGATTCGCGACAAGATGGCTGCCCAAGAACCCGACTTTGACGGCTTCATGCAGCAGTTCGGCCAGATGTTTGGCGACAACCCGCCCCAGAGGTTTGAAGAACTGATGGAGCAGTTGCAGCAACAGTTGGCCCAGATGCAGTCCATGCTGGATAGCATGTCTCCTGAAGCCCGCCGCGAGATGGAAGATGCGCTGGCCCAGGCTTTAGACCCCGAGACTCAGCGGGAGATGGCGGAGTTTGCATCCCTGATGGAACAGATGATGCCCATGGACGACCTGCGCCGTCAGTACCCATTCTTGGGTGATGACAGCTTGACCATGGAGCAGGCCATGAACATGATGCGCGACCTTCAGGAGTTGGACCAACTGGAACAATCCCTCCAAGAGGCCATGCGCACTGGCAACATGGACGACATCGACCCTGAGAAACTCTCCGAGTTATTGGGCGATGATGCCCGCCAGATCTACGACGAACTAGATAAACTCAGAAAGATGCTGCAAGACTCCGGCTACGTCACTGGCAACGACAAGATGGACCTAACCGCCCGGGGCATCCGCCGCATCGGTCAAAAGGCGCTGAAAGAAGTCTTCGCGCACCTGAAGAAAGACCGCATGGGCAACCACCAGATGCACGCTCGCGGCGCCAATGGAGACCTTCTGGGAGATACCAAACCATACGAGTTCGGCGACCCATTCCAAGTCGATCTTCAGGCCACCGTCAAGAACGCAGTGCTGCGAGGCGGACCCCAGGTGCCTGTGCGACTGAAAGCAGAGGACTTTGAAGTCTTCCGAAACGAGCAGATGACCCGGACGTCCACCGTGCTGCTCCTAGACCAAAGCCGTTCAATGGGTTTGTTCAATAACTGGCAGGCAGCCAAGAAAGTAACGCTGGCCCTGATGGCCTTGATGCGCAGCCAATATCCCAGAGACAGCCTCCATATCGTTGGGTTTTCTGACTACGCCCGCGAGATTAAAGAAGAGGACATGGCCAAGTGCACCTGGAACGCCTGGGTGTCTGGGACCAACCTGCATCACGCCCTGTTGCTGGCTCGGAAACTGCTATCCAAAGAGAAGGGCGGCACTCGGCAAATATTGGTCGTAACCGACGGCGAGCCCACCGCCCACTTAGAGGGCGACCAGGCTTTCTTTGCCTACCCGCCTAGCCACCGCACAGAGTTGGAGACCTTGAAAGAGGTCCGTAAGTGTACCCAAGAAGACATTGTGATCAACACCTTCATGCTGGAGAATAACTACCAGCTGGTCAACTTTGTGGAACGCATGACCCGCATAAATAGTGGCCGGGCCTTCTACAGCAGCGCCGCCAATCTGGGCGAATACCTGCTGGTGGACTACGTCACCAATCGCCGGAAGCGGGTCTCCGCCTAGGGTAAACCTTCGTATAAAAACCGGTTCCTGAATTGGGAGTGCATTCCCGACTGCGGAGGTGTTCTCTCTGTTAAGATAAACAGACAATAGAATAAACAAACGGGTCGTACGGCCGGTCTGAAGCAGACGTGGTCGCACTTTTAAGACGGTCCAGAGAGGCTGGCAAAGTAGAGCGTCCCAAACTCCGCATAGTGCATCATTGCACCACTTGCGTGAGCGCTCGTACCCTTGCCAGTTGTTGGTAAGGGTTTTTTTATTGGCCAACTGGTCAAAAACCGCTAGGTAAACAGATGCAAGAAAGACAAATTATGAATCAAGAGGATGTGCGCCGCGCCCTAACCAGGGTGGCCCACGAGATTCTTGAACACAACCGAGGCGCGGAAGACCTGGTGATCGTGGGTATCCACACCAGGGGAGTGCATCTGGCCCGCCGCATCGCCGCCAGCCTGGTGGAGTTTGAGGGCATTGAAGTGCCCGTGGCGACTCTGGACGTAAGCCTCTACCGGGACGACCTTGGAACTCGCAGCCAGACCCAAACCAAGCTCCAACCCACCGACATTCCATCTGGTATCCAGGGCAAGCGTGTGGTGCTGGTAGATGATGTGCTTTACACCGGACGCACCATCCGGGCTGCTATGGATGCTCTGGTCGACTTTGGCCGACCCCAGCAGATTCAACTGGCCATCCTGCTGGACCGGGGCCACCGAGAATTGCCCATCAGGGCTGATTACGTTGGCCAGAACCTGCCCACAGCCATCAGCGAGCGGGTGAAAGTCCGTTTGGTGGAAACCGATGGCACTGATGAAGTGGCCTTGATATTCGAAGAGATATACAGCGAAGACTCAGACTCAGAGTCGGAGCCAGAGTCAAATGAATAGCGTGATTATGCCCGGTCGACACGTCGTCGCAAATTTATATATGGAGAGAATTAGGAATTACTGATATGAGCCGCTCCCGAACGATAGACACACCAGATATTGAGGGTTCGTCAGCCTCTGAGCCGGCATCCCGTAAACACGTATTAGACCTGGACGATTTCTCTCAGGAAGAAATCTCCGCCGTCTTGGACTCGGCCCGTAGCATGAAAGAAGTGCTGGGCAGGGACATCAAAAAAGTCCCGGCGCTGCGCGGAAAAGTAGTGGTAACACTGTTCTACGAAGCCAGTACCCGCACCAGGATTTCATTTGAAGAAGCGGGCAAAGTGCTGAGCGCCGACGTCATAAACATGTCGTCATCGGGAAGCAGCGCCGAGAAAGGTGAGTCGCTCCTCAACACCGGGCTTACCATCCAGGCCATGGGCGTGGACACCATAGTGATACGCCACCCCCACTCGGGTGCGCCCTACCTGCTGGCCCAGCAATTGGATAAAGTCAGCATAATCAACGCCGGTGACGGACTCCATGCCCACCCCACCCAGGCCCTGTTGGACCTGTATACCGTTCGGGACAAACTGGGCAGCCTGGAAGGGTGCAAGATAGTGATCGTCGGCGATGTGCTCCACAGCCGTGTTGCCCGCTCAGACATCTGGGGCTTTGCCAAGATGGGAGCCAAAGTGGTCCTATCAGGCCCCAACACGCTGATGCCGCCCGACCTGATACGCAGCAACAACAACATCGCCCGCTCCGCGTTTGCGTCCCTGGTAGAAGTCGATACCAACTTGGATCGGGCCATAGAAGGGGCGGACGTGGTCATGGCCCTGAGACTACAACAAGAAAGACAGCACGCCGGGTTCTTGCCCAGCTTGCGGGAATACATCCGGCGCTGGCAGGTTACCGATGAACGGATGGCCAGAGCCAATCCAGGTGCCATGGTGATGCACCCTGGGCCCATGAACGAGGGCATAGAAATCAGCAACAGCATCGCCCACGGTGGCTCTTCAGTCATTGAAGAACAAGTGACCAACGGCGTAGCAATACGTATGGCCCTGCTTTACAAAGTAACCATCGGGCCAGCCCAGCAGCTTTAGAACCAGATCAAAACCGGCAATAAAAAGACGGGCAAGAACAAGATTAAAACGCGGGAGACGTGTTTGGAAACGGAAAGCATAGTGATTCGCCATGCCAGGATAATCGACCCCAGCCGTCAACTGGACCGGGTGGGCGATATTTTACTTGGCAACGGAGAGATCGTAGCCGCTGGTCGGCTGGGACTGGACCGCATACCGGAGGGCGCGCGTGTCATCGACGGCACCGGTTTGGTTGTTGCACCCGGCTTCATTGACCTGCACTGCCACCTGCGAGAACCAGGCTTTGAATACAAAGAGACCATCGCCGCCGGCGCTAAGGCGGCCGCCAAGGGCGGGTTCACCACCCTGTGTGCCATGCCAAACACCGATCCTCCTATAGATAACGCTGCGATGGTTGAGTTCATCCATCAGAAAGCACGAAAGGAATCCGCGGTGCGCATCCTTCCCATCGGCTGCGTAACCAAGGGGCGAAAGGGCCACGAACTTTCAGAGATGGAAGAACTGGCCACCGCCGGAGTTGCTGCGTTCAGCGATGACGGCGACCCGGTTTACGATGCCAACCTGATGAAACTTGCGCTGACCTATAGCTCTGACCTTGGCCTGGTTATCAGCAACCATTGCCAGGAGAGATCGCTTTCCTGCAACGGTGTGATGGCTGAAGGCCCCGTGGCTACCCACCTGGGATTGGACGGCATACCAGCCGCAGCGGAAGAGGCAATGATCGCCCGAGACATCGCCTTGGCCGAAGCCACCGGCGGTCGCCTCCACGTGGCTCATCTCAGCACCGTCGGCAGTGTGCCATTGGTGCGTGAGGCCAAAGACCGAGGTCTGTTGGTGACGGCGGAAGTTTGCCCCCATCACCTCACAGTTACCGACCAGTGGGTGCTGGGCGCCAAAGGCGCAGCCTCCGTTGCTGCCGGTGGTCTGGCCTATGACACCAGCACCAAGGTCTATCCGCCGCTGCGTGCTCAGAGTGACGTTGAAGCGTTGATTGTTGGCCTGGCTGATGGAGTGATCGACTGTATCGCCACCGACCACGCTCCCCATGACCTGACCAGCAAACAGGTCACCTACCAGGAGGCAGCATTTGGCATCAGTGTCTTGGAAACGGCCCTGGGTTCCATGCTGCAATTGGTCCATTCCAGCAAATTGAGTATGGCTGCCATGATTGACCGGCTGACCGTTGGCCCGGCTAATGTACTTGGCGAAAAATATGCCGACCTGGCATCACTCCAACCGGGCACTCCAGCAGACATTGTGATCTTTGATCCGGACCAAGAGTGGACGGTGGACACATCGGAGTTTGCATCCAAGGGCAAGAACACGCCGCTTGAGGGGACAACTCTAAAGGGACGCGTGGTGGCTACCATCGTTGCCGGAAACCTGGTCTATGAAGGGCCAGGTCTGAAGATTCAGGAAGCCCGTGGCCGGACTTAGTCATCCACGCTTAATTCGCCGCGGGTCGATGACAAACTAAACAGCAAATAAAAATCTAAAAATGGACGGGGGCGCTACATTGCACGAGCCAGCCTATCTGGTCTTGGAAGACGGCTCAGTACACCAGGGTATTGGTTTTGGCGCTGAGGTCGAAGGCCTCGGCGAAGTTGTGTTCAACACGAGCATGACCGGTTATCAAGAAGTTTTGACTGATCCGTCTTACGCCGGACAATTGGTGACACTCACCTATCCACTAGTCGGCAACTACGGTATCAACCCACAGGACTTTGAATCGTCCCGGATACAGGTCGGTGGGCTCATCGTCCGCGAGAATTGTGACCAACCCAGCCACGGGCGCAGCACTCAGAGTCTGCACGAGTTCCTGGCCTCCGAAGGGATACCTGGCATCTCGGAGATCGACACAAGGGCGGTTACAAAACGCCTTCGATCTCAGGGTGTGATGTTGGGGGTAATCACCAGCGGAGATCCAGACGTGGCTCTAAAACGGCTGCAGGACTCCCCGTCCTACGACGAGAAAGATTACGTAGCGACCGTCACCACCGGAGAGGAATACGACTGGAATCCCACGGAAGAAGAACTGCCTGAGATCAAACACCACATAGTGGTCACTGACTGTGGTCTCAAGTACAACATCCTGCGGCAACTGCGTCGGCGCGGCTGCCGAGTGACCATCATGCCGGCGGCCACCCCAGCCGAGGTACTGCTGGCCATGAACCCCTCCGGGATGCTTTTCTCCCCCGGACCCGGAGACCCCAAGCAATTGGACTATGTGGTGGATAACACCCGGCAGATACTGGGCCGTGTGCCGGTGATGGGAATATGTCTGGGACACCAGATAATCGCCCGGGCCCTTGGCGCTGATACTTTCAAGCTAAAGTTTGGTCACCGCGGCGGAAATCACCCAGTGAAAGACCTGGCTGATGGGCGCGTTTACATAACTTCGCAGAACCATGGTTATGCTGTGAGCCCCGACAAATTGCCCTCAGGCTTGGAAGTCTCACATATCAACTTAAATGACCAAACTGTGGAAGGATTTCGCCATAAAGACCTCCCGCTTTTTACAATACAATATCACTCTGAGGCTTCACCCGGGCCCAGGGACAATGAATATATCTTTGATCAGTTCATAAAAATGGTTGAAGGTTTCAAGGGTTAATCCCTTGAAACCTGTCTACTGAACACCGGGTCGCCGAGAAGCCAAAGCGCAATATCGGGGTGCGACGACGGAAACCAAACCCCGTCCCATTTACCAAGGAGGATGCCACTGACCCAACGGCAATCCATTATTAGGGCAATACCAAAAAGCCCAAACTACTAATTCCGACCCCAACAGGCGTGATATTTATGGAGGATTATTCTATGTCTTCATTCGCCATGTTTTTGCTGGAGGGGGGTGTGGATGTGGCGGTGGCGGTGGATATTGAGAAGATAGCCCCTTTTCTAGAAGAGGAAATTTCTCAATATACCTGTGGTGAGTACATTTATAAGATTAGAGCGGGCAAAGGGACGCTGGGCAAGCACTGGGACCTGGTTATAAACGCCGTGGACCCAAACATGGAAGGCCAGCCCCTTTTTCCCCTAGGACGAATCGAGGTCGAACCCGACGGCCCCGGGGTGGTGAACCTTAAGGTTCCACCCCGCATGGAGCAGACGGTTCATGGAGAGGATGCTGCAGACTGGGATGGCAAACTCTTCGGCTCATTTGTCTCGCAACTATTAAATTCATTGCACACAAGGCAGTTGATAGAGCTACCCTGTTTGCTGCCAACGATCTAAGTCGTTGGGAATATCGCGGACAACTAATCCAAGTTGAATGCAGCGTAATTTGCAACAATACCCGGCCCCACCAATTGGCTGTATAGCCAAAAGGCGTGGCCGGGTATAACATCGAAAGGCGTATATTTTTGAGCCCAATTGGGGCCGTGGCCGCACAGCACTGCGGGAAGGATGGCTATCATTCCGGACAAGCCAAAAAAAGTGCTCGTAATCGGTTCCGGCCCTATTGTTATCGGCCAAGCAGCAGAGTTTGATTACGCAGGCACTCAGGCTTGCAAGTCCCTCCGAGAAGAGGGCGTGACCACCATCCTGGTTAACTCCAATCCGGCCACGATAATGACCGACCAGGGCGTTGCGGATCGCGTCTACATTGAGCCGCTCACCGTTGAGGTCCTGGAGAGGATCATCGAACGGGAGAAGCCCGACGGCATCCTGCCCACACTGGGCGGTCAAACCGGATTGAACCTTGCTGTGGCGCTGGCAGATGCCGGCGTCCTAGAACGCCACAATGTGGGTTTGTTGGGCACACCCTTGGAGACCATTCGGCGCTCCGAGGACCGAGACTACTTCCGCACTTTTCTCCATGAGATCGGCGAGCCAGAACCTGAAAACCTCAGCGTAAACACCATGGAAGAAGCCTTGGCTGCGGCTGAAACTATGGGACTTCCTCTGGTGGTCCGTCCTGCCTATACCCTGGGCGGCAGCGGCGGCGGCATAGCCAATACTCAGGAAGAATTTGAGACCTTCGCCCGTACCGGTCTAGCGGCCAGCCCCATCTCCCAGGTCCTGCTGGAACGCTCCCTGGTCGGCTGGAAAGAGATCGAATATGAGGTGATGCGCGACGGTGCCGACAATTGCATCACCATCTGCAACATGGAAAACCTGGATCCAATGGGCGTCCACACCGGCGACAGCATAGTGGTGGCCCCCAGCCAGACCCTGAGCGACCATGAATACCAGATGCTACGCACCGCTAGCCTCAAGATCATTCGAGGTCTAGGAATTGAGGGCGGCTGCAACGTTCAGTTTGCCTTGCAACCCCATCCAAGAATCTCCAAGTCCCTGGGACAGGAATGGTTCCCTGAGTCGCCTTATTACGTAATTGAGGTCAACCCCAGAGTTAGCCGTAGCTCCGCGCTGGCCAGCAAAGCCACCGGCTACCCCATTGCCCGAGTTGCTGCCAAGATCGCGGTGGGCAAGAAGCTGGACGAAATAGAAAACGCGGTGACGAAACAGACCACCGCCGCATTTGAACCGGCCCTAGACTATTGCGTACTCAAGATTCCGCGGTGGCCCTTTGACAAGTTCCCCCACGGAGACCGCCGCACCACCACCCAGATGAAGGCCACCGGCGAGGTCATGGTCATTGAGCGATCGTTTGAGGCGGCGTTGCAAAAGGGTGCCCGCGCTTTGGAATTGAGCGGTCACAATTTGCTCTGGGAGAAACCAGAATGGCGCTCCGAAGGGAATTTGTCCCTGGACCGCCTTCCACTGGGCCCCAATGACGAACGGATGTGGGGATTGATGTCGGCCCTTAGGCAAGGTGCAACGGTCGATGACCTGGTCAATCACACCTACATAGAACCCTGGTTCTTGAATGCCTTTGAACGCATCGTAAAGATGGAGCGACGGCTGCTGGGTGAAGAACTCACGCCCACCCTACTCAAGGCCGCAAAACGTATGGGTTTCTCTGACAATCAAGTTGGCACGCTGTCAGACATGCTGCCGGAACAGGTGCGGGATCTCCGCCATGAGTGGGGGCTAAGACCGGTTTACAAGACCGTGGACACCTGTGCAGCCGAGTTTGAGGCCGTCACGCCCTATTACTACAGCACCTACGACCAAGAGAACGAAGCTCTTCCTCTGGAAGGGAAGAAGGCTCTGGTGATTGGCAGTGGCCCCATCCGCATTGGCCAGGGTATCGAATTTGATTACTGCAGCGTGCATGCTGCCACGGCCCTCTCCGAGGCTGGGGTTCGCAGTATCATGATCAACTCCAACCCAGAAACAGTCTCTACAGACTTTGATGCCAGCGATCGGTTGTATTTTGAGCCGCTGGACGAAGAATCGGTTCTGGACATTCTGGAGAACGAAGAGGTGGACAACGTATTTCCACCTTCAGTCGTACAGTTTGGCGGTCAGACCGCGATTGACCTTTCCCAGTCTTTGGCTAGGGCCGGAATGCCCATCCTAGGTTCCAGCGCCGAAGCTATCGACATTGCTGCCGACCGAGAAAAGTTTGAAGATTTCCTGTCACGGCTGGGTATCCCCCAACCGCCCGGTGCCGCCGTAACTTCAGTTGAAGAGGCATTGAAGGTGGCCCAGAACATTGGCTACCCATCGGTGGTTCGCCCCAGCTACGTCATCGGTGGCCGTTCCATGGAGATCGTCCAAAACGCCACTGAGTTGATTCAGTACCTTACAGCCGCGGTTGAACTGGCCCCAGACAAACCGGTACTCATTGACCGGTATCTGGAAGGCAAAGAATGTGAGGTTGACGCCATCTGTGACGGCGTTGAGGTGTTGATACCTGGAATCATGGAACACATTGAGCGTGCCGGGGTGCACAGCGGCGATTCCATGGCCATCTACCCCAGCCTGAATCTCAGCGCCCGAGAGATTGAGACCATAGTCGACTACACAACTCGAATCGGCTTGGCCCTCGGAGTGCGGGGCCTGATGAACGTACAGTTCGTCATCCACGGCGGCGCAGCCTACCGAAGTCCAAACACGCCTCAAGATAACAGTGAGCCGACCACGGTTTACATAATCGAAGTAAACCCCAGAGGAAGCCGGACCATCCCGTTCATATCCAAACTGACCGGTGTTCCGGTGGCAAAATTGGCCACCAGGGTGATGCTGGGAGAGGCGCTGAAAGACCAAGGGTATCCCGGCGGGCTGTGGCCGGAACAGGACTTGGTTGGAGTCAAAGCCCCTGTGTTTTCGATGGCCAAACTAGTGGGCGTTGACTGGCATCTGGGGCCAGAGATGAAATCCACCGGCGAAGTAATGGGGGTCGATCGAGACTTTCAGAAGGCGCTGACCAAGGCGCTATTGGCGGCAAACCTGAACCTGAAACCGGGCACCGGTGTACTGCTCAGCATCGCGGACCAGCACAAAGCAGAAGCGGTGTCTCTGGTGCGTAACTTGGCCGATGCCGGTTGCCTGCTCTACGCCACAGAAGGCACGGCAGCGATGATATCTGCCATGGGTCTGCCGGTGAATATGACCACCAAGAAACTCAGCGAAGGCCACCCCAACGTGGTTGATGTGATTGAAGACGGCAGCGTGAGCGCAGTTGTCAACACCATCTCTGGTTCGCCTGAGGTCATGCGGGACGGGTTCTACATCCGCCGCGCGGCCGTGGAAAAGCACATACCGTGCTTCACCTCAATGGACACTGCCAGAGCTGCCGCAGAGAGCCTACCGTCGGAACCGGCGTCCTACGACATAGCGACCATCGGTGAGTACCTAGAAGCTCGCTAAATGGGCGCCAGTCGCCGCTACCAGTCCATCTCTCGGCCCAGGCCCTGGGCTTTGGCACAGTCATAGGCTAGTTTGGCAGCGGCTACGTCAGCCACTCCAGAGCCCATGATCTTGGCGTAGACTATCTGGCCTTCATTGTCACGGCCGCTCACAGCGCCGGAGACAACGTGCCTCAGCTCGTGTACCTTGCTCCACTGAATTAGCCCCTTGTCCACGGCGTTGCAGATGTCACCCGCCTCGATGGCCGCTTGCTCAGTGGAGTCCACGATTATCTTGTCGGCCCGGGCAATGGTGGCCTCATCAACTTCTCGGGCGCGCCAGGTGGTTGGTCCGGCGCCAATGACGGTGCTGCCGTCTTTCAGCCAGCCTCCCTCCACTACGGGGTCCATAGTTGCGGCAACGCAGAGAACAATGTCGCAATCGCGCACGGCCTCCTCGTTGGTGGCTGCCGCAGAGACGTCGATGCCCATGGTCTCGGTCATCTTGCTGGCAAATGCTTCCCGTCGGTCCAGGGTGCGGCTGAAGGCTTTGATGCTCTTGATGTTCCGCACCTTGGATACCGCTTCCAATTGGGTGGGTGCCTGCCCGCCGGTGCCAATGATACCTACGGTCACATCCTCGGCGTTAGCCAGGTGTTTTACGGTGACGCCAGTGGACGCGCCGGTGCGCAGCTGTCCCAGCCGGTTGGCTTGAGTGTAGAGAAGCAGCTCTCCGGTGTTGGCGTCATAGAGGCTAACCTGGAAGGAGTAGGAGCCTTTGACCACTGTGTAGGTCTTGACCCCCAGCAGGCCCATATGGAACAGACCACCGCCCATAACGGATAGCATTCCGCTGTCGGCGATTATCTTGCGGCGGGTCATGTTATGGGCCTGTCCGTCACCGTAATGCTGCTGCATGGATTCTATGGCTTCAAGCATGCCGTCCATGGTCACGCACTGGGCCACGTCTTCATCTTTAAGAAAAAGGGTCATTAAAAGGTTCCTCCGGTGTCAGCCTGAGCGTAGATACGCCATTGGCCGGATATTGGAGGGTAGTATACGACTGGACGGAGGATGTGGCTACATAGGGGCGGGGTGAATTTGGGCTTAATCAGCTACGGGAAATGCTTGAACGCCATGCGTAAAGGCCTGGCTTCACTGTAGGGAAGAGGCGAAACTCCATGCTCCGGAACTATACGATTCAGGCGAGAAAGCGGGCGAGAATTACCGGTAGAATTGCCGGTTCTTCTGAATGTAGTGACGCCACTTAGAGGGGATATTGAACTCGTCGAAAATCGCGCTGACCGGGCAGACCGACACACAATACGAGCAGTCGATACAGGTGGCTGGATCGATGAAATACTGCTCTACAGCGTCGGTTGTGGAAATACAATCAACCGGGCAGACTTCCACGCAGGAAGCATCTTTAACCCCGGTACATGGTTCTGTTATTACGTAGGGCATTCCAATCTCTTGGCTTTAAAATTCGAGGATTTATTTTCGTCATCTGACACGATGATATCCCAAAATAGACCCATGAACACCTACATTTTCAAATCGGAAACTTATTTTGTCAAGGGATAGTATATGATATATTATATTTGTCGATTGATGGTGCTTCATAGGGGGATGAATTGGAACTCAGGGAACTCATCAGCTTTTACCATGTTGCCAGGGTGCGTAGCGTTTCCAAAGCAGCTCGCACATTAGAGCTTGGGCAACCAACGGTGACCACGCATTTGCGTAAACTGGAAAACGAGTTCGGGATCACCCTCTTTGACCGTATCAAGCGCCCCATACAACTGACATCAGAGGGAGTTACCCTCCTTGAATTGGTAACCCCTGTTGTAATTTCAGTGGACGCGCTTAAGACCCAGATGGACTACTCCGAACGGCGCGGTTCCTTTGTCGTCGGAGCTTACCCAGACTTGGTAACCCACCACCTTCCGACTGGGATTCAAAAGTTCCGTGAAGATTACCCCGATGTCCGTATCCGGTTATTGGCCCGGTCTTACAGCCCGTTGATCGCCCTCGTCCGCTCCGGCGAAATAGACCTGGCCTTTTGTTCCACACCACCGGCAGACGACGCGTCTTTAGAGTTTAAAGAACTGTTCAGTTACAACACGGTGCTGCTGACCCCTCCCGGCCACGAACTACTTCACGGTCAGCCGGTCAAACTCGAAGACATTGCGTCATTCCCCCTGATTTTGACCGCACCGGATAGCCAGTTGCGCCAGCGAGTGGAACAGGCTTTCAAGAACCATGGTCTCACGCCAGACGTTGTATTAGCTCTGGACGACACCGAGTCCATGAAGCGTTACGTTGAGATTGGCATGGGAATCGCAGTCGGCAGTGACTTTACCCTGCACTCAGAAGACCACAACCGGTTTGGCGTCGTGCGTTTGGATCACCTGTTCCCCGGGTCGGTTATCGGAGTTTGCACCCTGAAGGGCAAGTTTGTCGGTCAGGCGGTCAGAAACTTTATTGAGATGATGTCTGACCAGATCAAAGGCTTCCATGCGGACCTTTGGTCTTGGGAAGAAGAGCACCCAGGCGAAGTTGCGCCAGCCAAAAACGAGTAATCAGTCGACCGGAGCATTTGTAGACGGCGGCAAGACTTGTTTGAGACGCCGCGCCAATTGTGACCGGGCCAGCAGAAGGTAACGGCCGCATTCCTGGCAGCTCATTCCAATGTCGGCGCCCAGTCTGGTGACAGTCCAGAGCGACCCGCCACAGGGGTGGGCTTTTTTCATCTGGAGCACGTCGCCAATCTTTAGCTCTAGGGCCATCCCTTTCCGTCGGCTTCAAGCACCTTGTTGATGCTCTCGCGCAATTTGTTGGCCTCCCTGGCTGCGGCCTCCGCAAAATCGTCCCCTGTCGATGCGTAGATAATCCCCCGAGACGAGTTAATCAATGCTGAGCGGCCCCGGCTGTCAGTGCCCTGCCGAACCGCTGCTTCCAAGTCGCCACCCTGCGCTCCAACTCCAGGAATCAACAGTGGCATCGTCGGGCAAGCGGCCCTGATCTCAGCCAGTTGCTCCGGCACCGTTGCTCCGGCAACCAACCCTAGGTTTCCCTTGGTGTTCCACCGCTGGCACGACAGCGCCACGTTCCGGTAGAGCGGCATTACTCCATCATCAGTGGTGATCTGTACGTCTTGAAAATCGGCGGAGCCAGGGTTGGAACCTCGGCACCAGACAAACACCCCTTTGGACACATCTTCCAAGAATGGCAGTACGGTATCCTCGCCGCCCCAGGCGTTGATGGTCAGGGCGTCGAATCCCCAAACCTGGAACATGGCCTTGGCGTAAGCCTGGGCTGAAGGTCCAATATCGCCGCGTTTGGCGTCGCCTAAGATGATCGCAGACGGTGCGACGTTGCGGATGTGGCTGATGGTCTTTTCCAGGTCACGCAGGCCAGGAAGACCCATGGCCTCATAAAAAGCCAGGTTCGGCTTGAAGGCGCAGACGAGTTCGGCGGTGGTATCCACAATCGCGCGGTTGAACTCAAAAACGTCAGATACCGGCATCCGGGCAGGGTCCGGGTCTAGGCCCACACAGACCAAACTCTTAGTTGCCGCTGCTGCCTGGTCCAACCTATCGGTAAAGCCGCTCATCGTTCTCCCTTGTTGCTGTGTTTGCGAGTGCAAAAAGTATACACGAACCCACACTGTGCCAAGCCACATTTGGGCCATCTGATAAGTTGTCGTATTGCCTGGAATCAAATTGGATTGTTACCATAACGTAGCTTGGTTTAGGAGGCCGAATTTGGACTTGGGCGACGACTTGGTTGAGGGAATATTTCTGGAACGGGTCAATCGATTTTTGGCGATGGTTGAGGTAGACGGCAAGAAAGTCGGAGTACACGTTGCCAACTCGGGCCGCATGAAAGAGTTGTTTGTCCCTGGCTGGCGGGTGCTGGTACGTCCTGTTGCCGGCGAGCACCGCAAGACCAAGTTTGACCTGGTGCTGGTGGACATGGGCACCGCTCTGGCTTCCGCCGACTCCAGGGCGCCCAACGCACTGGTGGCCGAGGGTGTGGAAACCGGGCATCTGAGTCAGTTTGCCGATTACCCAGACGTACGCCGCGAGGTGACCTTTGGGGACAGCCGTTTAGACTTGATGCTGGAGGGACCAAAGGGCCGTTGTTACATAGAAGCTAAATCGGTCACGCTGGTGAAAAACGGCGTTGGCCTCTTTCCAGATGCTCCGACCGTCCGGGGGTCCAAGCATCTGCGGACGCTGGAGACCGTGATTGAAGCTGGTCACCGGGCGGCCGTGATCTTTGTGGTCCAAAGACCAGACGCCAGCGCATTCGCCACCAGTGACCCGTCAGATCCAGTCTTGACCGCTGCCCTGATATCTGCGGTGGCGGCCGGCGTGGAAGCCTACGCCTACAACTGCGTGGTGACTGAACGGGAGATACGTCTGGATCAGTCACTTCCTATCCGCCCCTACGTTGAAGCTGTGGGCAATGCCTAAAGTGACGCCGATGGGCACCCGGTTGATGGATGTCTACCAACGTTTCTATGAAGCCTATGGCCCGCAGCATTGGTGGCCGGGAGACGGGCCATTTGAGGTCATCGCCGGAGCGATCTTGACCCAATCGGCTGCCTGGACCAACGTGATGATGGCCCTGACTAAGATGCGCGATGCCGATTGCTGGTCGTTTGAAGCCGTGCATCAGATGCCAGAACCAGAGCTGGCGGAACTGGTGCGTTCGTCCGGCTACTTCAACGCCAAAGCCAGAAAACTCAAAGCCTTTGCCACCCACGTGATGGTCAACTATCACGGAGACCTGGACCGACTGTTTAACCAGCAGACCAATCCACTGCGGAAAGAACTGCTCTCCATCCACGGCATCGGCGAAGAGACCGCCGATGACATTATGGTCTACGTCGCCTCTAAGCCTTCATTCGTGATTGACACCTACACCCGCCGAATAATGGACCGGCTGGAAATGACCCCTGATGTGCCTCATCCCAAGTACCTCGATTACCAGGCCATGTTCCACGAGCACATCAAAACCGACGTGCCGTTATACAACGAGTTCCACGCCCTTTGGGACCACCACGCCAAGATGGCCTGCGCTAAAACCAATCCCACCTGTAACGATTGCTGCCTGCTGGACATCTGCCCCACCGGTAAACAGCTTACTGCTGGTAGTTAATCGGACCTTGGGTTATTTTGCAGGCAACTTTGGGGTCTTTCGTGATTCTCAGTGGCGCGGTTTCATATGATTCAGCAGCGAGCGGTCCAATGGATTTCGTATTTGGCTAGGTTCTGAGGAGCCAGGTTTCCTTGAAACACGCCAAAAACTGTCAATGGACTGGGTCTGGCTACCGGAAGATCACATCCAGAGATGACCAGTGACTGCCGCCACGGCGCTCGCCGAAACGCCAGCGGCTCCCTACAATTTGTCCCCTCTTCAAACCGCAACCATCCCCGCAGCAAAACCAACCGGCCCGAATATCCCAGGTGCCAGAAACAAAGACCAGGCAGCGCACACGAGGCTAGCGCGTGCCCACATTCGGCCAGGCTTGGAGTCCAGTGATCTTTGACGTGTCTTTTCCAAGTGGTCTCGGTAGTCGTCGGGATGCATTGGAGGTCGCATCCGCAAAGTATATAACTCAGAGACGCTTGGCATCAGTTAAAACTTAGTTATCAAACAAAGGGTGGTCTAGGTGTAACAGCTAAATTGACGCTTGCCACGCTCGTGGTTATGATGCGGCTATTATCCCAACTCCCCAGCTATGGAGGCACCATGCAAGTTGTTCGCATCTATACCGGAGATGACGGCGAGTCTCATTTTGAAGACATAGACCTGCCATACGAGCAGTTGGAAAACTCTGAGCGGACGGCAGTTGAGAACGCTGAGAACATTCACTTTCGCCGCTATCAGCCCGGTGGCTTCCTCGATTGGCACCCGGCTCCGCTTCGCCAGTATGTGATTACGCTGGAAGGACAAGTAGAGGTTGGCTTGGGCGACGGCACCAAACGGGTCTTCGGAGTTGGCGACGTGCTGCTGGCAGACGATTTGACTGGCCGGGGGCATACCACCACAGTCTACGGCGACAAAGTCCGTATTTCAGTCGCCATTCCCGTAATCGATTAATAGCTGGCTTCAAGCCTTATAACAGAACATATCGGAGATACAAATGCCCTTCGCCGAGATTGACGACACCCTTGAGATGTACTACGAGGACGATCAATTCACCGACCCGTGGCGCGGTGAGCCAGAGACCATCGTCCTGCACCACGGCAATTCCAAGAACACCAAACTTTGGTACGCCTGGGTGCCGCTGCTGGCTCGCCAGTACCGGGTGATTCGGATGGACGCCCGTGGGTTTGGCCAATCATCGGTCCCGCCGGAGGGATATGACTGGTCGCTCAGCAACTGGGGCACCGACCTGCTCAAGTTGTTGGATCAACTGAAGATAGACAAAGTGCATCTCATTGGCGAGACCGTTGGCGGCACCATCGCCCTGCAGTTTGCCTATGACCACCCGGAGCGGTTGCACACACTGACCACTTGCACCTCACCCTACAAGTTTTCCGGGGTGGAGATGTACCAGGGGTATTACAAACTGGTCAGTGAAGAGGGCGTGGCCGCCTGGGTGCAGAAAACTGCCGAGAGGCGGTTGGAGCCTGGGAAGTCGGATCCAGCGCATCACCAGTGGTACATCGACCAGATGTCGCAAACCTCCCAGAGAGTGGTGCTGGAGTCATTGGCTTACCTGGCAACCCAGGACCTGACCGACATCCTGCCCCAGATTAAGACACCAACCATGGTGCTGGTCTCGGAGCAAAACGCCAAGGACAACCCTGACCGCACAACAGTCTTTGCCGAGAAACTGGGCAATGGTCGGCTGGTGGCAATTCCCGGCACCACCGGCTATGTACAACACTCTGCCCCGGGGGCCTGCGTGCTAGCCTGGCGGCAGTTCATAGGCGAGATCAGCGCCAAGTGACTCGCAGTTCTTGAAGACAAAAAGTCCCCTCACCCATGCTTGGGTGAGGGGACTTTTTATTTTGCTTCCAGAATATGGCCTAGAGCAGAGACCGGGATTGGCCTCCGTCCACATTGAGGCAGGTGCCGGTGATCATGCTGGCATTCTTAGAAGCCAGGAAAGCCACAGTGTCGCCGATAGGCTCCGGCCAGCCGAACTTCCCGGCCGGTAGGTTCCGGTCGATGAAATCGGCCACCTGTTCCGGAGTGCTGTTCTGCTGGAACCGGTCCCAACTGCTGCCAGGAAAGTCGATCGATCCCGGGGCAATGCAGTTGACTAGCACGTTTTCCTTCATAAGGTTCAGCGCCAGGTGCTTGGAGAAGGCGATGAGGGCAGCTTTGCCGGTCATATAGTCTATTGAGCCGCCGTATTCCCGGCCATAGATGGACGAGATGCTAATGACCCGGCCCCATTTCTGCTCTCGCATGTGCGGTATCACCAGTGAGATGAGCTCAACGGCGCTCATAAAGTTGAATTCCATGCCCTCACGGAAGGTCTCAACCCCGGTCTCTTGAAAATCCGCCGTGCCCTTCCTGCCACCGGCGTTATTTACCAATATGTCCACTTCACCAAAGGCCTTGATCGTCTCGTCATGGAAATTCTTAAGGTCCACTTGCTTCATCACGTCGGCCTGCACGGCCATGATCTCGTACCCCTTGGCCTTGAGCTCGGCCACGGTTGAATCCAGGTTCTCCTGACCACGGGCGCAGATCGCGACCTTGCAGCCCTCTCTGGCCAGAGAGTCGGCCGCCTGTTTCCCCAGTCCGTGACTGCCCCCGGTAATCATTGCCACTTTGCCTTGCAGCGACAGATCCATTTTCGCCTCCTGCCCTAGTAATTATTTTGCTGAAATTGATTGCTGAGATTATAGATGCAGTCGGGCCGGTTGCACCACATGTCAGAGCAGTGGCATTTGCGGAGCGCACGTCAGTTATAATTGTGCCCGGCTGACCAAGTGAATCTTGGCCTGAAAATCATACGGGTAGGTGGGCTATGCAAGCATTAGAGGGAATCAAGGTACTGGATTTCTGCCGCAACGCACCCGGCATGTTCTGCACCACGGTGCTGGCCGACCTGGGCGCTGATGTCCTGATGATTGAGCGGCCCATGGACGAAACACGTTCTGCCTACGAGAAGCTGGTTGCCGGTATCGGCGGCGAAGATGACGCCCGTCGTCACGCCTCTTTCAACGCGTTGCAACGCAATAAGCGCAGCATTGCCCTGAACCTGAAAGAACCCGAAGCCCAGATGATTTTTCAGCAACTGGCTGAGACTGCCGATGTGGTGGTTGAAGGGTTTAGGCCCGGAGTGATGGACCGCTTGGGCGCCGGTTATGAGAAGGTCCGGTCCATCAACCCCAGGGCAATCTACTGCTCAGTCTCTGGTTATGGGCAGGACGGCCCCTACTCTCAGTTGGCCGGGCACGATATAAACTACATCTCGTTTGCCGGCGCTCTGGGCCTGATCGGTCCCCATGATGGCAAGCCTTCCATCCCGTTGAACTTGATCGCCGATTATGCCGGCGGCGGCCTCTGCGGGGCGGTTGGCATACTGGCGGCCCTGATGGCCAGGGAGAAGACCGGCGCAGGGCAGTACGTGGACATCGCCATGAGCGAAGGGGTGCTCTACATGCTCTCCGGCCTGATTTCTGATGTCTTGTCTCGAGGGATATCAGCCGAACGTGGCGGAAACCGCCTGAACGGTGGCGCTCCCTACTACAATGTATACGAGACCAAAGATGCCACGTACTTCTCTGTCGCAGCCATTGAGCCTTGGTTCTGGGAGAACCTCTGCCACGCCATAGACCGGGACGATCTGCTGCCCCATCAAGATGCCGCTGGAGAGAAGAAAACCGAGGTTGAGCAGGCCTTGGCCCAGGCCTTTTTGACCAAGACCCGGGACGAGTGGTTTGAGACATTGAAAGACGCAAACATCTCAGTTGGCAAGGTCTATTCATTGGAAGAAGCCCTTGATGACACCCACGCGCAGCAGCGAGGGATGGTGCTGGAGATTGAAGCGCCCAATATCCCTGAGGGTAAAGTACGTCAGGTGGCTACTTCCATCCATCTGTCTGAGACCCCTGGAGAGGTGAGACACCTGGGTTCAGTCACCGGTCAGCACACTTCCACCGTCCTGGAGTGGTTGGGATTCGACTCGGCTACGGTGGCTGATTTGATACGCCGTCAGGTTGTGCAATAACCTGTTGGAGCGGACCCGGGCCAAAGCAAAGTCAGGCTCAAGCCGTGCTATACTATGCCCGCCCCGAAGAGGACTTGAATCGCACCTGATTGCGTCCGACAATTGGATGTTCCTCTAATAATGCAGGCTTATCACTATTAGAATTAAGTAAATTTTGGTTTACGGGGAACAGCAGTTGATTAAGAGATTTTCAGTCCTGTACGTTGGTCAGATTGACCTAGATAACGTGGGAGTCAATGGCACCCCACCCGATGACCGCCGTTACACCAACGAACAGCTAACCCAGACCTACAGCAATGCCATGGCCTTGGCCAAACAGATGGATGACTCCGGGTTTTACTGTCTGTGGACTGCGGAACACCATTTCCAACGGGAAGGCTACGAGTGCATTCCCAACCTCACTTTGCTGGGCACTCACCTGGCCGCCCATACCAAGAACCTCAAGTTTGGCGCGGCGTTCAATATCCTACCCATGTGGCACCCGCTTCGCTTAGCTGAAGACTTCTCCCTAGGAGACATTCTCACGGGCGGACGGCTGATATTTGGTATTGGCCGGGGCTATCAAGCCAGAGAGGTTGAAACCTTTGGATCGCCGCTCATCGACCAGGATGCCAACCGTGAGCTTTTTGAAGAACAGGTGGAGATCATTCTAAAGGCCTTCAACCAAGAGTCCTTCAGCCACCACGGCAAGCACTATGACATACCCCCAGACGTTCCTTACCGGGGCTATCAGCTAGAGGAAATTACCCTGGTTCCTCGGCCCATCAACCTGCCCGTTGAGATTTGGCAGCCCATGTCCAGCGGTCGCAGCATTGATTTCATCGCTAAGAAGGGCATCAAGGGCATGACCGCCCTCAGCGGAGAGAAGGTTGTGGAGCAGTTCTTCACCACCTATAAAGATTCCGCCGCAGAAGCGGGCCGCTCGGTGACCTTAGGACAGGATATGTCCCTTGGCTTTGGTTTTTACCTAGCAGACACCCAAAAAGAAGCCATCGAAAAAGTCCGGCCCTACCATGACGAGCGCTACAAGTGGTTCTCACCCTTTGGCTTGGTCCGCTACGTAGACGAAGAAGGTCGGATGTGGGGCAGCCCCGGCGCGCCAGCCCGAACTCCCATGGTGGAAGACGGCGTGCAACAGAAGGCTTGGCTCTGCGGGTCGCCAGAGTATTTCATTGAGACACTCAAGGAAATGGAAGAGAAATACCCCGGACTGGAGGACGTATTCCTTCAGTGGCCAGAGGGTATGCCCTGGAGCGAAATGAGCGACCAATTGGAGATATTCTCCAAAGAGGTCATCCCCGTGTTCAACGGTCGCGGTTAATTCGGAAGAATAAGCCCAAGTAAATCCCTAAATAATAACCCGGGATGCGTCGCCTTAGATTTTGCGACTTGCCCAAAACAGGAGCGGCCATTGGCGGACCCAGAACACGTAACCCTGGTCAGATCCGGAGCCAGTGCCATATCTAGGTGGCGAGAGGCGACCTGGCGAAGGCCCAACACTGAGCTACCCCGTTTCAGCCTTGGCTACCGCCTTGAGGACCGGGGTGCCGGTGAAACATTCGCCCCGGATTACCTCTATGGGCGTCCGTCCCTTGATCTGTCTAGAGCTATGTTGAACGCGGCCAAGCTGATGGGGGCCGACCTCTCCCATGATGACCTGAGTCGGGCTGATCTGACTGGCTCCGACCTCCGCCAAGCGGACCTTTCCGGGGCCAACCTCCAAGGGGCGCACCTTTGGCGCTCCAACATGGCTCGGTCCAATTTCAATGAAGCCTTCATGGCCGGTTGCACCCTTGGTCGGACAAACCTTTCCAACAGCGTGATGAAGGGAGTGGACCTAAAGGGGTCTGATATCTCCTTCTCGAATCTGTCCTACACCGACTTGGAGCGGGCAGATCTCTCTGGAACTGATCTCAGCCAAACAGACCTTTCTTGGGCCAACCTAAGCGGGGCCAATTTGCGTAACGCTCGTTTAGTTGGCGCGAACCTGGACATGGCTGACCTCACGGGAGCCGATCTGCAGGGCGCTATCTTCATCAACGCCAAGATGAGCAGCACCAGCGTCAGTCAGGCAACCTTCGGGCTGACAACCATCTCTAATTGTGACCTCACTGGTGTGATTGGCCTTGGCGACGCGCGTCATGTTGGGCCCAGCATAATCGGGTTGGATACCATCTCCCAGTCTAAAGGGCAGGTCAACGTCAAATTCCTTCAGGGTGCCGGAGTTCCGCCATTGTTGATCTCCGCCCAAGACGCACTTAGAGACTCTGGAATGACCTTTAAGCGGGCGCTGCTGCTCGGTTCGAGGAGTGACAGTGAGTTCGCCGATAAGCTCAGAGCAGGCTTGGCAGAAGCAAATGTGCCAAGTTGGATCATTTGCGTCGACGATGAAGCATCGCTGACCTCCGGGGCGACCAACCTAGACGATGCCGTTGTTTATGACCGGGTGATTCTTCTCTGCACGGCTGGGTCATTGGAGAACCCGCTCACCAGCCGTCAATTCGCCGGCTTGGCCAGCAGTCCAGGGCCAACACTAAAAGAATCGATTATTGCAGTGGCAACCGACGATCTCTTCTACAAACGTGAAGACCGTCTGTGTTCGGGGCTGCGCGAGGGCGCGGTGGTTGATTTCCGCGGTTCAGAGGATGAAGCCCGATTTGGGGAAGCCCTCGCGGATTTGATCAAGCAGTTTGAGGATTCGCCCTTTAACTTCTAGCAATCTATCTCAAAAGCCCAATGGCTAATTAGTCCGTGTTATTCTACCGGCGTCCCTTTTGCCAACATCAAGCAGGCCTCGCCCCACTGGACTGAGTTGCCCAGTTCCCACGCGTCTCCAGACCCGGCTGGCTGCATTCTGAGCCCTTCGTTGCCTCCGTATATCAGCAACACAACTCCCTCGCCTGAATCCTCGGCCAGCGCCGACATGGCCACACACTCGCCTTCAGAACTCCAACCAGTTACTCGGCACCACAGGTCTTCCCCCATCGGGTTGGTAGCGAATACGCGCATGACTTCTATTGGGTCAGTTAACAGATCAAACATCCGGTGCAGATCCAGAGGGCTGTTCTCGCCGCTGACCACTTTCACTTCAACCAGCATCTATCTTGGCTCCCATCAGCGTTTTTGAAATCTTCCCCATATTATCATCTGGACTGCCGCTAGCCCCGACAATACGCGACTATAACGTTCCCGCCGCATCTCAATTAGCAAGGAATAAAAATTGAAACGCTAAGGTCATAAAGACGGTACCAAAAGACCACCAGAATGGACCGTGATAGTCAGATGTTAAGCGCTGGCTGAGATATACCAAGGATATAACTATTGAAAAAGGCCTATCGACCGATTCCTTCAATCAATTACTTCAATACGATTGGCGATGAATAACGCCGGAGATGGCAAATGCTAAAGACTATAGAACTGAGTATCTTTGATGAGGTTAACCTTTTTTTCGATAACGCTGCCAATCGACTTGACTAAAACCTGGCCTACGGGAAATGCTGAAACGACCCTTGCGAGAATTGCTAGTCCAAGTCCTGGTGCGGATGGACAACGGCGATGTGCAGGTTTCAGCGGCTCCAGAGCGCAACACAACGCGGCCCGCGGCCCATATAAGGGAGGAGTCCGTTATCACCTGCAGGCTGACCTTGAAGAAGTTCGCGCGCTGGCGTCGCTGATGACCTGGAAAACAGCGCTGGTGAACATACCGTACGGCGGCGCCAAGGGCGGAGTTCAGGTGGACCCGGGGCAGCTTTCCCTAACAGAGCTGAACCGGCTCACTCACCGCTACATCCTCAATATTGAGCATTTGATCGGGCCCAACCGTGATATCCCGCCTCTGACATGGGCACCAACTCTCAAACCATGGCCTGGATGATGGACGCTTACGGACAACTGCACGGACATTCTCCGGCCATCGTCACCGGAAAACCCGTTGAGATGGGCGGTTCCTATGGACGTGATTCGGCTACCGGACGCGGCGTCGCATATTTACTCTAAGAGGCCGTGAAAGACCTTGGCCTCAATCCTCGTGACGCCAGGGTTGTGATTCAGGGCTTCGGCAACGTTGGTTCGTGGGCCGATCATCCATGAAATTGGCTATTGCGTGATCGCGGTTAGCAGTGTTGACGGCGGGGTCTATAACTCTGACGGCCTAAATATACCCAGATTGTTCAAGTACCAAGATAAAACCGGGATGTTCGAAGGATTCCCCGGAGCCGAACCAATCTCCAACAATGAATTTTTGGAGCTGGAGTGCGAGATGCTAATCCCGGCGGCCATCGACAACGTGATCACTGATGAGAATTCCAAAAACATCAAAGCCCACCTGATATTGAAGGCGGCCAATCATCCAATCACTCCGGAGGCCGACCGCATCTTGAGCGAGGGCGATGTGACGATTCTGCAGGATATCCTAGTTAATGCCGGTGGGGTGATTGTGTCCTATTCCGAGTGGACTCAGAACCTGCAGGAATTTTGCTGGGAAGAGAGCCGGGTCAACGAAGAACTCAAGAAGACAATTCTCCAGGCCTATAACGAGATTTGGACCCGGAGCATCAAAGAAAAGACCACCCACTGCCAAGCATCGTTTGAGATCGGAGTCCAAAGGGTGGCTAGGGCAGTGGAGCTTCTCGGGTTCGTGTAGGCTGCAGATAGCTGACAGCTTTCAGCAAACAGCGGTCAGCTATCGGTGGAGAGATACACTTGCCAGGCTCGCTTGTCTGACGTTATGGGCACTTGAGAATCAAAATCCCCCAACCCCCTTTCATAAAGGGGTTCTTTGGTTATTTCCCCATTTCACTCTTTCCTGATTGCTGAAAGCTGACAGATAGGCTCTCGTATTGACACCCCTTTTGCCTCTCCGTATCATTCCTTCAAATGAGAACCCCTGTACTTAGGCACGGGTTTCCCAGAGAAATTTTATAATCGCTCAGGGGGTACAACGTGGCAATTGGAATAAAGTCTTACCGTCCCACAGTTTCCGGGTCGACCCACATGGTCACGGCCGGTCACTATCTGGCCACAGCATCCGGATACCGTATTCTGGAGCAGGGTGGTAACGCCACCGATGCCGGTGTCGCTGCGGGTATCACGCTCAACGTAGTGCTGCCCCAATGGACCAACTTTGGCGGCGTGGCCCCCATCATCGTCCATGATGCCCAGAAGAACGAGACCATGGAGATTAGCGGTCTGGGTCGTTGGCCCAAGGCAGCCAACATTGACGACTACCTGGCCAAATATGGCGGCGACCTGCCAGCCGGTATCCCCCGCACCGTGACCCCCGCGGGAGCCGACGCTTGGCTGACCGCCCTGAAACTCTACGGAACCATGACCTTTGAGCAGGTCGTCACCCCCGCCATGGAACTGGCGGAGGGCGGCTTCCCCGTTCCCGCGACCCTGGCTGCGTATTTTGCCAAGTCCGCTGGCGACGGGATTACCCACGAGTCCGATGAACAGACCATGTGGCCTTCCACCGCTGAGATCTTCTACCCCGGTGGCCGTCCCTTCAAAGAGGGCGAGATTCTGGTCCAGAAAGACCTGGCCCGCAGCTTTAGGCGCTTGATTGAAGTCGAACAGAAGAACTCCTCCAAAGGCCGAGAAGAAGCGATTCAAGCGGCCCGAGATTTCTTCTACAAGGGTGAGATTGCCGAGGAGATGGTGAAATTCCACCAGGAAAACGGCGGTCTGCTGACCATGGAAGATTTGGCTGATTTCCACGTGGGCGTTAATCCGCCAGCTCACGGCACCTACAAGGGAATTGATGTCTACACCTGTGGCCCCTGGTGCCAGGGCCCGGTCAGTATCCAGGCGTTGCAGATACTTGAAGGCTTAGACCTGAAAGGCATGGGCCACAACAGCGCCGACTACATCCACTCTCTGCTGGCGGCCTTCAACCTGGCCCTCAGCGACCGAGAAGCTTTCTACGGTGACCCTGACTTCGTGAAGGTTCCCATCGAGGGTCTGCTGTCCAAGTCCTTCGCCGAAGAACGCCGGTCGACAATCGATATGAAGAAAGCATTTCCGGAAATGCCGGTGGCCGGTGACCCTTGGAAACACCAGGGCATGGAATCTCCCAACGGCACACCTGCCCGCCCCGAGCCCGTGGGCGGCGGTATGCAGGCTGACACCAGCTACACGGCTGTTGTTGACCGTTGGGGCAACGCCTTCTCGGCCACGCCCAGTGACACCATTGCCTACAACCCAATCGTGCCGGGCCTGGGCTTCATAGTCTCCGGACGCGGTTCCCAGTCATGGTTGGACAAGGATCATCCCAGCTCCATGGAGCCGGGCAAACGCCCCAGGCTGACCCCCAACCCGGCATTAGCTATGAAGGACGGCAAAGTGTTGCTACCCTTTGGCACGCCGGGCGGTGATGTTCAACCCCAGTCCATGGTCCAGTTGTTCCTGAACGTCATTGAGTTCGGAATGGAAGCTCAGGAAGCCATCGAGGCTCCCCGCGTATCAACCTGGGGTTTCCCCAACTCCTTCTGGCCCCATGCCTATAACCCAGGATTCGTAGGACTGGAAGGTCGCATCGACCCCGATGTTATTGAGGAACTCCGCGGACGAGGACACAACGTAGAGGTCTGGGAAGACTTTACGTACCGCATGGGTTGCGTGTGTGCCATCCACGTAGATCAGGAAACTGGCAGCCGCAACGGAGGCGCCGACCCACGACGCGACGCCTACGCTATGGGCCGCTAACCGCAAACTCAACAAGCAACAAAAAGCCCCGGTCCATTAC
>DUCU01000003.1:30070-50006 GCA_012959605.1 Dehalococcoidia bacterium
AGGGGGAGGGGACAATTATCTGACAGCTGAAAGCTAAGCCTACTCCGCTGTTCGTCCTCCGTCTATGACTAACTCGGAGCCGGTGACGAATGATGATTCGTCTGAGGCCAGGTATAGGGCGCCGTAGGCCACGTCTTCTGGCCGACCCAATCGCTTTAGCGGGGTGCGGTTCAGGCGGTCTGCCCGCTTAGTCTCATCGGCCAGGAAACCCTCAGTCATGGGCGTTTCTATAGTCCCAGGGTGGACGGAGTTGGCTCGTATTCCCTCTGATGCGTATTGGATGGCGGTTGACTTGGTCAGGAGCCGCACCGCGCCCTTAGAGGCGTTGTAGGCCGATGTCACACGGCTTCCCACCAGACCGGCCACTGATGAGATATTAACTATGGAACCGCCACCGGCTTTTCGCATGGCAGGGATGGCGCACTTGGTTCCTAAGAACACCCCTTTGGCGTTGATGTCCATGATTTGGTCCCATTCCTCTGAAGAAGTCTCTTCAACGTTGTGGGCCCGGTAAATTCCAGCGTTATTGACCAGGATATCCAGCTTGCCAAAGCGGGACACAGCCTCTCCGACAGCCTTTTCCCAGGCGGATTCATCACTCACATCTAAGCTCACGAATACACATTCGCCGCCGGACTCATTGATCTCAGCCTCTGTCTTGCGGCCCTCATCTTCCAGCATGTCGCCTATGACCACCTTGGCACCCTCTTTGGCGAATAACATGGCTTCAACTGCGCCCATCCCGCGGGCGCCGCCGCTGATTAGGGCCACTTTGTTTTCCAGACGCATTGCGATTGCTCCTATCTTTTTTGTTGCCGGTTCAATTATAAGAACGGGCCGGTTTCATGCCCGCTTAACTTTGACCCTGAAATAGCCTGAAGGCAAGACCCGTTGGCAACAAAAAGATAGGCCCGAGAAAGTTTCGGTGCTTTCTCGAGCCTATCAATAAAGGGGGTAGACTATCGGAATTTATCTTGATGGAAAGGGTATGGATGCCCCGCCGGATTTGCTAAGTAGGTAGAAACGGAGTAAACCTGTGAGTCTGGCCGATGCTAGTGGATCCGACCATCATTTCTTCCTGACCCCAATCTACCGGAACCATTCCGTTGGTTCTGTGACGTGCGGTTCGAATTAACTGTTTGATAGATCACATTACTTTAAGGTTCACTCTTAGATTGACCGGACTTTGGGCCGTCGATAGAATGGATTTACGGTTTATGAATCTCCCCACAGCCACACGCATTCCAACCGAGCTCGTGCCATCTATTCTCGGGCGCAATATCGTAATCACATTGGCTCTGATTGGCTTGGTCTTTCTGGTTGCTTGCGGTAGCTCCGGACAGGTAGCCAGAGACTTTGAAGTTGTCCAGTTCAACGGCGGCACCTTCCGGCTGTCAGAGGAGGTCAAGACTCAGGCGGTGGTACTGAACTTCTGGTACCCTAGTTGCCCGCCATGCCGGGAGGAGATGCCCGCTTTTGAGGCGGCTTGGCAAGAACTCAAAGACGAACCGGTGCGTTTCTTAGGCCTTTACGTTCCGCAGGGCATTGATACTGAGGAAGACGCACGGGATTTCATTGAAGAATTTGGCCTGACCTTTAATTTCGCCACCGACCGTTTGGCGCGGATCGCCGAGGCTTACGAGTTGCAATATTTCCCCAAGACCTACTTTATAAACAAAGATGGAGAAGTAGTCGCCTCCCATATCAGTACCCTGAAGACCGAGGAAATCATTACCCAGGTCCGGGCGCTGCTTGGAGACACAACGTCCTAGCCTGCCGTTCCGGTGGACTGACGCTGTATCTCAAAACCCCATGGACGTTTTAGACTGGATATTATTGGCCATCCGCTGGGGACACGCATTGGCAGCGGTTTCCTGGGTTGGCGGCGGCATCTTCTACCTCATGGTGCTGCGGCCGGCCATTCAACAGGCTAGGGGACTCCCACCGGAAACCAACCGGGCCATTGGCGTAGAGTTCCGGGGTTTGGTCAGCACTGCCATCGCCGTGTTGCTGCTCACCGGAGTGATATTGTCAGCATCAAGGCTCACTGAAGATGTTGTCACCAGTCCTTACGTAGCAGTGTTGGTGGTCAAAATTGTTCTGGCGCTCTATATGTTTTATGTTGTGCGTTTCATGCGGCAGGACAGTTACCCTTACCCTGAAGAGCCAGAATTGCCCGATTCACGATGGCAGCGGCTAACGAGCCGGATTACTGGAACAACGGCGCTTTTGGTCATCGGGGTGTTGGTGATAGGATTATCAGACGTGTTGGACGGGTTGCTGGAGAACGCTTTGGCATAGCGGCCTAAGGGTTGACTCGGTGGACTATGGATTGGAGTATTGATGAAGAAAGACCTGATGCAGATACTGGCCTGCCCCGTGTGCAAGGGCGAATTGAAATTACGCGCTGAGTCAGAAGAGGGCGACGATGTGATAACCGGCAGCTTGCACTGTGCTGCCTGCAATGAGTCATACCCCATTGAAGAATCGATTCCCAATCTTCTGCCGCCGGACCTCCGCCGAGAACTGGCGTAGAGCCACAATACAATCAGAAAGACAGGTTTTTTGATTACCGGGAATCTGCCGAATTAGTCGGCAGGTTGGGCCATCGCCAGAGGATCGCCCCGGCTGACGTCTTGTCGGTGGACTGCCTTGCCGTGTTCTTGGACTAATCTGACCAACTCATCATCGTTTTCGCCGGTAATCTTCTCTCCGCACGGACAATTAACTACTTTAGCCATGATAATACCTCCTCAGGGGTTTGAATTCGGATTGGGATACCTCGCTATTATACGAAATTGATTTTGGCAAAATCTTGGCAAACGTTTGGCGGAAGATGGGCATAAGGGTTTATGTCACAGGCAGGGCTGACGTTGAAGTGGACGGCCAAGTTGTAATCAATGAGCGCCGGTTTCGGGGAAAGCAAGACCGGCTGTTTTTTGTATACCTGGTGTGCGAACGAAGCCGTTCGGTAGCCAAAGAAGAGTTAGCGTCAGTCTTGTGGCTCGAAGACCAGTCGGATGCTTGGGAAGCCACAATCAGCGCATTGACCAGCCGCCTGGCTGGGATGCTTTCTTCAGAAGGGCTTGGAGACCTGGGTATGTCCTTCTCCCGCCAGTAGGGGCAGTACCAACTCCGTTTGCCCAGTGATGCCTGGGTCGACATTGAAGCGGGTAATTCCGCATTGGACCGGGCAGAGGCGGCAGTGAGAAACGGTGAAGCAAGAAAAGCCCTGGGACCGGGTGCAGTAGCGGCTTCCATCGCCCGGCGGCCATTTCTGCCCGGAGTGGACGGTTTTTGGCGGGAGAGTTTGCAAGGCAAGTTGAACGGTCAGTTGGCCAGAGCCTTGAATTGCTTGGCTGAGATGCAATTAGAGATTGGCGAGCCGCAAACCGCTTTGGAGTCGGCTTTGGAAGGCATCAGGTTGGACCCCTACCGGGAAAGGAACCACCGGTGCTTAATGACGTTGGTACTGACCCTGAGCCTGAAACAGAAGCTCTTTATCTGAAGATCCTGAATTAGGGTGGGATGTCATTTTCTAAGTCGTGTGTTGAAAAATAAAAGGCGCCCGGAACAAATAGTTCCGGGCGCCTTTTGTTTTCCTGATTGAGAGCTTGCGGTTAGCCCTCGCCGGTTAGGACTCGGACCACCATTGGTGCCAGTTCTTCTGCTCTGGCTTTCAGGGCGGGTCGATCCATGTTCTCTATTGGATGCGAAGTGAAAATCGTTGGGTAGTCGGGCGCTCCCCACATCTTGGCCATTCCTTGGGCCGTTGGAATGAAACGGTCGGTACAGATCGTTGCGGAAGGTATACCAGCGTTCTCCACGTGAATCCCGTCGTGCACACTGCACGCACTGCAGGAGCCTCAATCACCTATCGCAATTACCACTGCATCTACTTTAGAGACCAATTCCTTCAGGGCTGCCGGGTCGGCGGCCTTGGAGGCGCTGGGCTTTCTATGCCAGTGGACCTCGGTTATCTCGTAGCGGGTCTTAAGCACCTCTGCCAGTTCCTCAAGCAGGACATCGGCGTTGCGCTTGCTGTCGTCAATAATTCCCAGTCGGGTTCCAGCTAGGCTGGCCAGTCTCGGCGCACCGTCAAAGGGTGCAATCACTGGTTGGGTGACTGGGTTTACCAGTACATGTTCGCTCTGGGCCATTTGGTTCCCTCTCTCTGCGCTCATCAATGGCGCTCAATGAGTAGCTACTTGGATTGTCGCAATCTCGGATTGAAAAAGCAACGGGATAATCGTTAATCACTTGGGTGTTAGTCAGCTGGAATATTCGAACGGGCAGAATTCCGCGTATTTGCCTGGGTATTGAATGGACAGGTCATCGCCATCATAGGAGAAGGCGCTGGTCGTGCACAGTTCTTGAATCTGAGAGGTGAATCCGGTTGGCTTAGTCAAAACGGCCATCTCGTCTTCTCCAGTCACCGGGTTCTTCATCGCCGTTAGCTGAAAGTCTAGTTTTCCCGGAATCTTGGCATAACTGTTGATGCCGTCGATCTTCACCTCAAAGGGCACGTATCTAAACCCGATGAACTTGGTCGTAAGGTCAAGAAAGACCCTGAACGGCGCTTCATTTTGAATCATATTCTCTAAGGCTGGACGCTGGTCTTCGCTGGCCCGTTCGTCGATCAAGTAAACGCTCGTACCGTTTCCCAGATGAATCGCAGCCGGAAATATCGAGGCCTCTGAGATGCCGATTCCTGATAGATCGACGCCGTTGTAATGACCTTCGTCCACCTGCCAAAGGTAGACACCTTCACAAGAGCCATAGTTGGGCGTTCGTTCGAAATTGCATGGGCAGCCCCAATCGCAATTACACGCGCCCAACAAGTGTCCTTTCAGATGATAACTCCCGTTGGCGGTCATTCTTGTTGTCCCTCGCCTATCTTATGACCTTGGTCACGGCGGTGCTGCCAACCTTGGGGCCCCAACTGGGGATTACCGAAGACATGTTGGATTCCTCGCCACCGGCGAAGATCAACAGGATATCGTCAGGCTCCGGGATGAGCGATATCATGGTATCGCTATCGCCCGGCTCAACGTCGCCCTTCATTACGGTAGCGGCCTTGAGGTCGGCTACGGAGCGTTGGATTCTAGCGTGTAAATATTCTCTTATCTGGGCTTTGGTCCAATCTTTCCATAATTGGGAGTTGCCGGCGATGGTGACGACAATCTGGCCTTGTCTCACCCCAATCCCCGTGTTGCCAACGGAACCGGAGGTGGACATGTTGCTGCCCAAGCTAGATGCAACGTCTGACAGTGCGTGCAGGATGGGCTCGGGGTGGCCAACGGCCCGAACCTGGCGAGGCGACTCTCCAGCGAAGACCGTTACGGTGCTCTGGTCGGCGGAGAAACCGCGTTCCACGTGCAGCGGCGTCCAGTGAGTGTCGTTTTCGGCCTCTGCGATGCAGTAGGTGTACTTGCCGGGGTGGCCAATGACGCTGCGGTCAAAGACGCCGGGTATGGCGGCGCAGGCGTTCATCAGAATCAACCGCACGGCGCGGCCAATGGTGGCGTTGGCCCGGTTTCCGGGGCCGAACAGATTGTTGCGCGAGTTGATGTTTAGTTCTTTGCAGATGGGGCCGTTCACGATTGACAGGATCGCCGAGCCACCCATGCTGGAAGACGGGCCCACCAGGTTGAAGACCGGGTCAAGCATGGCCTCGGTTGCGGTGAGTATCACCGGCATGTATTCGGGCAGGCAACCGGCCATGACGGAGTTGGCGGCCACTTTGGCCACTGTTATCTCGCGGCGGCGCTCCGGAATCTCGCCGACCACTTCATCGGCAGGGCGGCCTGAACGCTCGATGAATTCACCGACCCGTTGTTCTGTCGGTGGGACCACGGGCAGACCGTCGGTCCAACCCAGGTCATAGCAGCGTTCGATGGCCTCTAAGGCCGAGTCCCATTGGACTGTTGTTGTATCACCGGAATCAGGCAAGGTTGGTGACCTCCAATAAATTGTTGTGGTTCAATCGGTTTAAAAGTGCTTAACCTTGTCATTCTGAGCAGTAGCGAAGAATCTCGACGCTGGGAATTGAGACCCTGCTCTTCGCTCGCGGTGACAGGCGGAAAGGAGTTGTTAGTTCTGGAGGCCATGACTCCAATGAGACGTGGCCCCCATTTCCGACGAGGTCGAGAGTCTCGACTACGTCGGACCTAACCTTCCCACTTGCGAGGCGGAAGGGACTATTTGAAAAGCTGACAGCCACCAGCCACCAGCTGTCAGCTTTTAGCTACTTGGCTAGGGTGTACTTGGATAGGGAACGCAGTTCCTTGGGTGGGTTCATGTGGGAGCCGCGGATGGTGAAGGACACCTCTGCGACGTAGATGGAACCCTGGGAGTCAACGGCGATGCCGTGGGGGGCGATGAACTGCCCGGGGCCTTCACCCTCATTCTTGTCGCCAAACTGGCTGACCAGATTGCCCTTCAGGTCGAAGATGGAAACGCGGTGTCCCAAGCCGGGGGCATCATCCACGCCACCCATGCCGTTCAGTTCACCAACGTAGATGTGCTCGCCCCAAAGAACCATGGAGTCAGGACGGTGGATGTTGCTCCACATGGTCTGGAACTTGCCATCGGTGTCAAAGATCTGGATTCGGTGAGCTTCACGGTCAACAACGTAGACATTGGCTTCACTGTCGATGGCGATGTTGTGGGGGCGGATGAACTGTCCGGCATCGATGCCGGGTTCGCCCCAGGAGAACTTGTACTCACCAGCACCGGTGTAGACGTGGATGCGGGAGTTGCCGTAGCCGTCTGAAACGTATATGTCGCCGTTTTCTGGGTGGATGGCGGCGGATGTGGGACGGTTGAAGGGTTCTCCGCTCCAGCGGGGAGACGGGTTGTTCCGCTCGCCGATTTCAAGCAACTTGGTGCCGTCGGGGCTGAACTTCTGAATGGTGTGGATGCCGTCATCGGAGCAGAGCAGGGAGTCGTCATGGGCAATGTACAGGCCGTGGGTACGGTCGGCGCTGAAATCACCTTTTCCGAAGGAACGGATGTAGTTGCCGTCCCGGTCCAATACGATGATGGGCTCTTCGCCACGGGTTAGGACAAACACGTTGTCATTGGAGTCGATGGCAACCCCTGGGCATTCCTTGAAGGACATGCCGGCGGGCAACTTAGCCCAGTTCTCAACAAAGTTATAGCGGAAATCGCCGATACCGTAGACCTCTGGCATGTGTGCACCTTCTGTATTCATTTTTAGTTTTTTCCCGACTGTGAAACACGACTCTGCGGTAAGCGCGAAACGCGGTTCATGGACAGGCATAGTAATCCTAAGTGTGGCCGATACAGGTGTCAATGGGCGTGATGTGGTCGGGCGATTATGCCTGGGTAATTATAGAACTAAGTACGGTCTGGAGACGCATAATCCCGCAGTCCAAATGTCTCCCTGAGCGAAGCGAAGGGTCTGCCAAAGTAGTGCTCGGCAGATTCTTCGTCGGCCTGCGGCGCTCCTCAGAATGACAATGTTTGCCTGTTATTTCGCGAGGACAAATTGTCTAACGCTGCCGCTACTTTAAGACCTGGCCACCCTCTCCTTTTAGGTAGTCGGCGGTGCGCAGAGCCAGAGCTTGAATTGTTGGTGTGGGGTTAACGCAGGCGCTGGTGGTGAAAATGCTGCCGTCAATAATGAACAGGTTTGAAACATCATGGGTGCGACCCCAGCGATCCACCACCGACTTTTCTGGGTCTTCACCCATGCGGGCCGTTCCCAACAAATGCCAACCGGCGTTGCGGCGCAGGGGAGAGGCGATGGTCTTCTTGGCACCGGCGGCTTCCAGAACCTCGGTGGCCCTAGCAACTGCGTGCGCCAGCATTTTTGTTGAGTTCTCGCTTACTGTGTAGTTCAGCTTGGGCGCGGGTATGCCATCGCTGTCGGTCAGTTCCGGGTCCAGGGTTACTGTGTTGTGTTCTTCAGGCAGGTCTTCAGCCATGATGGTGATGCCGATCATGTGACCAAAGCGCTCTTTGAACTCGTCGTGATGCCCTTCACCCCATGCAACTTTCTCTCCCAGTAGACTGCCAATAGCCGCGGCAAGGGGTGCATCGGTGTAGGCCAAGACTTGAAGGTCGTAACCACGGATGAAATCGTTGTCTGGGTTGGTCTCGTAGAATTCTTGGCTCAGCATGGTGCTTCCCCTGGGATTGCCTTCCTCAGTGCCCAGGTCATCCTCAAAGACACCCAGCACCGAACCTACCGGGTGGTGCATCAGGCATTTGCCAACCAGGCCGCTGTTATTGGCCAGGCCATTCGGGAATAAGGCCGACTTTGAATTGAGCAGCAATCTTGCAGTGCCTACGCCGTTACAGGCTAAAACGACTGCCTTGGCATTTTGTTCTTTCAGTTCTCCGTCCTGGTAGTAAAGCACCCCGGTGGCGTTTCCGGATTCGTCGATCGTGATCTCGCGCACCCTGGCGTAGGTCTCCAGGCGTGCCCCCGCTTTGAGTGCCGACGGCCAATAGGTTAAGTCTGTGGAAGCGAACGAACGGAGATAGCCACCAACATCAGGGTCTCGGTCGTGGTGATGGACTGAGGATATAGCGGTGTCTGAAGCCCACCAGTGCCAGCCCAGCTTTTCGAATGCTTTGGCCAACAATTTCCCACTTTTGCGAATGGAAAGCGGCGGGCAGGGTCGTTCAGGTTTTTCCGGGTAGGCTGGATCACCCTTGAGACCGGAAACCCCCATCATTCGGTCATTCTCGTCGTAGTAGGGTTCCAGTTCTTCGTAAGAAACGGGCCAGTCGTCGGCGACGCCCTCCAGGGTCTTAACCTTGAAGTCTGAAGGATGGAAACGAGGGAAATGTGCACCCCAGTGAATCAAGCTGCCACCAACGGCGTTGTACATCAGCGGAGCGATCGGTGTGTCATCCTCGTTGATTGGGTAGTCTTCTGGAAGCCCGCGAAAGCCAGGGTCAGGGTGGAAATCCGTCTGCCAATGAAGCTGGGAATCGGCCTCGGAAACTGGAAAAGCGTCAGTTGGTACCCACCCGCCCTGCTCCAAACAGACAACGTTGATGCCTGCTTGGGCCAGACTCCAGGTGCATGCTGCGCCTGAAGCCCCGGCTCCAATGACTACTACGTCGGCTATTTCCTGATTGTTGTCCTTGGCCATGTTGGTTCCTTACATAGAGAGGCACACGGCAAAACCGTGCCCCTCTCACTAATTCAGATTGTTGCCCGCCGCTGACCGCTGAAAGCTGTCACCTAATGGCTCTTTAGCGCCGCTCGAACACGGCAGCAACACCCTGGCCACCACCCACGCACATGGTCTCCAGACCAAACTGGGCGTCCCTGGTTTCCATCTCGTTTAGCAGTGTGGTCAAGATTCGGGCGCCGGTAGCCGCGATGGGATGGCCCAATGAGATACCAGACCCATTGACGTTCAGGTTGTCTTCATTGGGGAGTTTCCACTCACGGAGCACTGCCAACACCTGGGCGGCGAAGGCTTCGTTGAGTTCGATCACATCCATGTCCGTGATCGACATGCCTAGCTTGCTCATCAGTTTGCTGACGGCGGGAACCGGGCCGATACCCATCGTGGCGGGGTGGCAGCCAGTTACGACCCAACCCTTTAGGAAGCCCATGGCCTCAAGGCCTAGCTCCTCTAATTTGTCTTCGGCCACCAACAAGCAGACGGATGCGGCGTCGTTCTGGCTGCTGGCGTTGCCTGCAGAGACGGTGCCGTCTTTCATAACGGGGCGCAGGCGACCGAGAACTTCCATGGAACTATCGCCTCGTGGTCCCTCGTCCTTGTCGAATATTTTTGGGTCGCCCCGGCGCTGAGGAATCTCAATGGGAACAATCTGAGAGTCGAACTTACCGGACTCTTGGGCGGCCACAGCTCGTTGGTGGCTGCGCAGAGAGTACTCGTCCTGTTCCTCCCGGGATATCTCATATTGTTTGGCCAGGTTCTCGGCGGTCTCAACCATGCCGCTGATAACGCCGAACCGGTCTTCAGGGGAGATGGTCTCCCGTGCGCGGGCCAAACGGTCATGCAGAGTTACGGATCCGAAGCGTGCGCCCCACCGTGACTCATTCACGTAGTACTCGGCGTTGCTCATGCTCTCTACGCCGCCGGCAATGACCACATCTGCGTTTTCGGTTTGGACCATCATGCAGGCGTTCAGGATAGCCTGCAGGCCGGAGGAGCAGCGACGGTCCAGCTGATAGCCGGGCACTTCTATTGGGAGGCCAGCTTTGAGCAGAGCCAAGCGGCCAATGGCCGGGTTCTCTCCGCTGGGATACCCGTGGCCTAGGATCACGTCATCAACCTTGGCCGGGTCCAGCCCGCTGCGTTGCAGGGTCTCTTTGATTACAGTGGAAGCCAGCTCTTCAGCTGGTATGTCTTTTAGAGCACCGCCAAAATTGCCCACAGCGGTGCGGACCGGTGAAACGATGGCTACGCGTCGCATAATTTACTCCTAAAATGCCCATGAAAATAGTTCCCGTAATAATAACGTTTTTGGCGTAGGTGTGTCGAATGCTCCCGACGTGTCGGTCAACGAATCAAGTGGCGTATTTGGGCAAATGATTTTGGGCAGTCAAAAAGGGACAGCGATGCACCCGCCGTCCCTTTTTATTTGGGATGCCGGAAGGGTTTCGTTCTATTTCTACCTTCGGGCGGTTTCGACTCCCTCTAATCGGTCTTCCAAGTTTTCGAGGGCGTCTCGCCAACCCACCGGAGCCAGTTCACGGGCTTTGTCCGGTATCATGTCGGCTGCGGACAATAAGAAAGAAGCTACTGACGACTCGGTAAATTTCGCTTCTAAGTCAGATATATCGTCGGTGCTCAAAGGTGTGTGATTGAGTATTTTTCCGGGGATCTCGTCTTCTAGAGACTTTTGAGTGTTTAATAACCCAGTTACGCTGAGAATCACAGCCGCAGCCAGAACTGCTCCCACCACCAGCCCTGCAGCCATGCCGCCAAACCGGTCCGTCCAGCCCATGAACATACCGTAAACCATATTACGGGTGATCTTTGAAGCCAACCAAGTAGCGGCAAAAATTGCGGAGATTATGGCTGCGGAGGACAGGACAACTGTGAGAGCGCCATTTGGTAAATAACCTGCTAACCAAGTTTCTGCTCCGCCCTTGAATTGGGCAACTGCCAAGATTCCGGAAAGTACCCCAATGACTGCGAATGAGGCACGTATAATGCCAATCCGCATGCCCATCAGTCCGCCGGTCACCAGAGTTCCGATGAGGACGATATCCACCCAGTTCATCTGTTGTTCCTGTTGTTACTTCCCTAGTCCGGGGGGAGTGGTTTAGCCCCAGTGGCCATTAGACCGTTAATAGACATAATGCTACTTAAAGTATTACGGCTGTATTAATCGCATTTAATTTGAGGTCGAAATAATGCAGTGGTCAAGAGCCGATTTCTGGGGTTATCTTGCCGGTTAAATGGAAAAGGCCGGGTCTCTACACTAAGAAAGACGGCGGCCCTTTTTTGAGGGGTTTGGGGTATTTATCGTACCGCCCGCGTAATGAGCCGGGCAACCAGGATCTGTCAGCAGAAGCCAGGCGCAAAGGTTAGTGTTAGCCCTATTTGAGCAATAAGATAAAGCCTCAATTATGGCTAAATGGTTCAATCGGTCCCTTCAAGGGGAAATTACCCGCGTTTGACACCGCTGATGAGGTCCAGGTACTTGTATCCGGATCCTGTGTTGAACAACACCACCGACTCGTCAGGATCCAAGAATTTTTGGTCCAGAAGTTTCTTCAAACACACCAGCGTCGCTGCTCCTTCCGGAGCGGGGAAGATGCCTTCCGCAGTGGCCATCTCATACATGGCATCGATCATCTCTTCGTCGGAGACTGCCAATGCGGTGCCGCCTGTTGCCCTGATGGCTTCTAGAATCAAGTAGTCGGCAAAGGGATGGGGTACCCGCAGTCCATCAGCTTTGGTGGTGGCATTCTCCCACATCTGAGAAGTGTCAGCGCCTGCATTAAAGGCCCGCACCACGGGTTGGCAGCCGTCTGCCTGCACTGATATGAACTTGGGCTGCTTGCCTTCTATCCAACCCAACTCCAGCAGTTCTTTGAACCCCTTATACATGCCAATGATCCCGGTGCCGCCGCCGGTGGGATAAATCACAGCGTCCGGCATTTTCCAACCCAGTTGCTGGACCATTTCCAGGCCCATGGATTTCTTGCCTTCCGCGCGGTACGGCTCTTTTAGCGTCGAGAGGTCAAAGAATCCCAGTTCCTTGGCCACTGCCACGGCTTCCCGCCCGGCATCATTGATCAAGCCCTTCACAAGATTTAGTTCAGACCCGGCCACCAGAGTCTCTTTTTTATTGGCATCCGGAGCGTCTTGAGGCATAAATACCTTAGTCTCCATGCCAGACCGAGCCCCGTAAGCTGCTGCGGCACCGGCCGCGTTACCGGCAGAGGGCATGGTGAACCCGCTCACATTTAATTCCATGGCCTTTGAGACCGCGGCAGAAATCCCCCGGGCCTTGAAAGTGCCGGTGGGATTCAGACCCTCTTCTTTCACATAGAGATTGCGCATGCCCAACTGCTTTGCCAGGTTGTTGGTCTTAATCAATGGCGTGCCACCTTCGCCTAGAGTGACAATGTCGTTGGGGTCATTCACCGGAAGCAATTCAGCATACCGCCACATTGTGTCGGGGCGGGTGACCAGACTGTCGCGGTCAACCTCGCGTCCCAACTTGGCCAAGTCGTAGCGGGCGAACAATACTTTCTCACAGCAAGGGCTGATGCCCATCAGTTGATTGTGAGGGTAACTCTTGCCGCAGACAGTGCATTCCAGGTGGCTGATATAGCTGGTCATGTGGTGGCTAATCTCCTTTTTAGTACGGGCTCGCGAAATATGGTATTGCGAAGTACGGGCCTGCGAACCGCAGACCTAGCTCGTTGCAAAGTTGTTGTTCTGTCCAGATTGCCCCTACTATACCCCACGGGGTAGCACCTGCGGAAAGTCTGTTTAGATAATCTTTCCGTTAGATTTTCAGAGAAACGCAGCTGCGCTGCCAAACTTGCCACAAGGCCAAGGGTTGAGTAATATGCCCGCTAGATGGACCGTGCGGCTCATCCCCACCGGCACCGGCCCGTAAAAACACCAACCCATAAGAAAATAGAGGGGACCTTTATTGAGGGGACCTTTAAGGAGAGCTATGAAACTGGTATTCTTTGACGATTTTATTTTAGGTGTAGTGAAAGACGACACCGTGGTCGACGTTTCCGGAGCCGTCAGTGGCATCGAACACACCTCACCCCAGGACCTGATCAACAAGATAATTGAGGACTTCTCCCAGCACCGCGCCGCGCTGCAACAGGCAGCAGACAGCGGTCAGGGCAAGCCTGTGAGCGAAGTGCGGTTGCGGTCTCCGCTGCCTAAGCCCCCCAACATCATCTGTATGGCAGTGAACTATATGGAGGACGGCACCAGGGCAGAACCGGCCCCAATCAACGCCTTCCAGAAGTCGCCAAACTCGGTCATCGGCAACGGCGACACAATGATTCTCCCGGATATCCCCGCCTCTATCTTTGAAGGCGAGGCTGAGATCGCCTTGGTCATTGGCAAAAAAGCCAAGAACGTTAAACCAGAAGATGCCTACGACTATATCTTCGGTTACATCAACTTCATCGATGGTTCCGCGCGCGGCCTACAGGCCGGCGGCAACACCTTCTATCAGATGAAGTCCAGGGACACTTTTGCTCCGATGGGCCCCTATCTAGTCACCGCTGATGAGATTGAAGACGCCCAGAATCTCGACATCAAATTGTGGGTCAATGAGGACTTGAAACAGTCTTTCAATACCGACGATATGGCTCACAAGATTCCCAGAATCATGGAATGGGTCACGTCCATCCACGAACTGGAACCCGGTGACGTCGTTGCAACCGGAACCAACCACCGTGGACTGAGCGCACTGATGGACGGCGACACTGTGGACCTGGAAGTTCAGGGACTGGGCACGCTGCATTTCGACATCCAAGACGACTTGAAGCGCACCTGGCAACGGACCACCCGCTTGGAGATGGCCGATCAGGGCAAAGAGGGAACAACGCCCCAGGTTGGCGGCAAATACTCCTAAGTCACCATTCGCTTTAAATAAAAATCCCCCCTGCCACACAGCGGGGGATTTTTGTTTTCAACCCTCTGGCGTTTTACCAGCAAGCCAGTTGTATGATCACCTATCTTTTTAAGCCTCCATTTAAGCCTCTACGAAGTGAACACGAAGCGAATAGGAGTAAACCCTATGGCTAGCGAGAATAAACCTCAAATATCAATGGAAGAGTTCAAGTTAAGGGCAGACCGGGCAGGTCTTGGAATGGACCAAGCAGAACTGGACCATCTAAAGCCCATCTATGAGCTCTATATGGAATACACGGCCATGATGCATTCCATAGAATTTGGGCCGGAAGAAATGGTTGTGGAATTTCATCCCGATTAACCGGCATTATCGACTAATTTTCCCCGGCATTTTTAATCTGCTAATTGCGGTGGAGATATGACCCAAACAAATAAGAAACTACACGAACTGACAATCCACGAAGCCGGGAAAATGCTCAAAAACGGCGAACTTTCGCCCGTGGAATTGACCCAGGCATTTTTCAACCGGATCGACGAGACTGAAGACCGGCTGCATTCTTTCATCACCCTGTTGAAGGACCGGGCCATGGGTGAGGCCCGTGCCGCTGAAGCCGAGATTCGCAGCGGCAATTACAAGGGGCACATGCACGGGATACCCATCGTGCTTAAAGACCTATACGACACAGCGGGAATCCGGACCACCTCGGGCTCCCAGGTGGATTTTGACCGAGTGCCCACTGAGGACTCAACTGCGACATCGCGATTGGCTGAGGCCGGCGCAATCCTCCTGGGCAAGGTGACTATGCACGAGTTCGCTCTGGGAGGCCCGGATTGGACTACCCCGTTTGAGCCGGCGTGCAATCCCTGGAACTTGGCCCACATCACCGGCGGCTCCAGCAGTGGTACAGCTTCTGCCGTTTCATCAGGACAGGCGATGGGCGGCCTCGGGTCTTGCACCGGAGGGTCGATTCGGGGTCCGGCATCCCTCTGTGGCATCGTGGGTTTAAAACCAACTTACGGGCGGGTCAGCCGCGCCGGTGTTGTGACATTGAGCTGGTCTCAGGACCACGTTGGCCCTTTGACCTACACCGTTGAAGATAGCGCCTACATGCTCCAGGCCATCGCGGGCCACGACCCCAAAGACCCGACCAGCAGCCGCTCGATAGTTCCCGACTACTCGTTGTCACTTCGTGAAGACATCAAGGGCAAGGTATTTGGTCTGCCGAGGCATTATTTCTTCGATGACGACCCCAGCGTGAATGCAGAGGTGGTTGCCGTGGTTGAAAAGGCCGTGGCCGAGCTTGAAAGCCTGGGCGCTAAGATAGAAGAGATAGAACTGCCCAGCTTGGAATACGTTCGGGCGGCCAATACCATAATCATGGTCAGTGAGGCATTTGCCTTCCATGAGCCCAATCTCAAAACCAGACCCCAAGACTTCGGCGAGATTGTCCGCGCCAGGTTCCGGATTGGCGGCATGCTCAGTGCCGGTGATTACCTGCAGGCCCAGCGATGCCGACAGTGGAGTAAACGGGAGTTCGCACAGGCGCTGACCAAGGTCGACTTCTTCGTGACACCTACTATGACCCAACCAGCAGCAGCGTTTGACGGCTACGACCCCATCGCCACCATCCAGGGTAAAAGCTTTACCGCGCCGTTCAACGTCACTGGGCTGCCGGCTATCTCAGTGCCCTGCGGCTTCACGCAAACAGGATTGCCCGTGGGGCTCCAGATTGCAGGAAAAGCCTTTGACGAACCCGGCGTAATCCAGGCTGCCTACACCTACCAGCAGCACGCCCGTTGGTACGAGCAGAGACCAAATATCTAGGCAGCTAATCGTCTGCGAGACTTGGCAGGGGTGTTGACCTGGCTTCGGGGGGAAGATTTTCTTCCCAGTCTAGAATCAACACCCGGTCGGTGTTGTCCATGGACATGATGATGATCGCTCCGACCAGACTGGTGGCAACGGACAGGCTGATCGTCAGAACATAATCGCCAAAGAACCCGAACAGCACGCCGCCGATCCAGCCTCCGGTGGCCATGCCCAACATTGCACCGGAGAGCTGCCAGCCAAATGATCGGCCCAGTGAGCCCTCGCCGTAATAGCGTCGGTTGATGATGGGAAATGCCGATCCCTCTCCCCCGTAGCCAATCCCAAAGACCACCGCGAATAAATAGAAAGTCCAGGTGTCATGGGTCCAAAACAGCATCAACACCGGCAACCCCTGTAGGACGTACATGACTGCCATGGTGCCCCGTGGGCCCAGGGAATCGGCCAATACCGGAGTCAGGAATCTGGTCAGCCCACTCACCAAGGCCAACGTGCTGAGAACCCCCGCCGCCGCCACTGGGCCAACCCCAGCAAGAACAGCGATTGGGACGATGTAGACAATCACTATCGCGTGAGAGGCACAGCCCAGGTAATGGATCATCACCAATTTCCAGAATGCGGCGGTGGATTGGATTGACGCCGCCCGGACCTTATCCCTGACCATGCGAATCTCACGGCTGAACTGCTCGTTCCGCGTGCCAGTAAAGGCCCCACCAAACGGGTCTATGCCGATGTCAGAGGGTCTGCTACGGAAGAAATATACGGTGATGGACATGACGATGCCGCAACCGATTCCCAAGGTCCAGAAGGCCACTCTCCAGTCGTAATTCGCCAGCAAAATACCAATGAGCAAAGTAGTACCGGCGGGCCCTATTCCCTGAGCGCACTGCAGCAGCCCAACCCCAACGCCCAGCTTTTCTCTGAACCAGTAGGTGGCTGTGGTGATCAATGCTACGTTGAGGCAGCTCTGGGTGGTGCCAAGGAATATTCCGTAAGCCACCCAGATGTGCCAAACGTCCGTTGCCATAGCCGAGATAGCCGTGCCAATGAAGAAGCACACTACCCCGATAATCAATACCGGACGACCGCCGTACCTGTCTGTGGCAATCCCGATTATCGGGGCCAGCACGGCGCTCATAATGGCGGATATGCCGTAAGCCAGCGTTATTGAGCCCTGGCTCCACCCGTACTCGTCCTGTAACGGAAGGATCACCACGCCAAAGGCTTGAGGTATTGAACCACCGCCCAGGTACAACAGGACGGAAAGTCCGATTATGATCCAGGCGTAATGAATTTTTGGACGGCGCATCCGCATTTTGGTAAAAGACAATCCTAAATGGTGAAGGCAATTTGAGGCAGAAATAAATCTAACCGTAGCCAGACTGACCCTACCTGACAGCATAGGATTGTAACCGTAGCTGGGCCAGCTTGGGAATAGCAAAATTATTTACCACCAACAATAAGAAAAGGGTTAATATTGCTGCACCTAACGCAGAAGCCGATTAATAAAAGCCAGCGATTGGCAACCTATCACTGAGAGAGAATGAGTACCAACGGTCAACAACCCAGCCTGCAACTGAGCATCTTGGACCAGAGCCCATCCCACGGGGGCGAGGACGCCGCCCAGTCTTTCCAACGGACCATCGAATTGGCCACCAAGGCCGACGGCTGGGTCTATCATCGTTATTGGGTGGCCGAGCATCACAGCTCAGACCGCGTAATGGGTTCCTCCCCGGAGGTCTTGATCTCCCACCTGCTCGCCAAAACCAACCGCATTCGAGTTGGCTCCGGCGGGGTGATGCTCCAGCATTACAGCCCCTACAAAGTGGCCGAGAACTTCAACGTGCTGGCGTCCCTGGCACCCGGCCGAGTCGATCTGGGCATCGGCCGTGGACCGGGAGGGCTGCCCCAGTCGACTATGGCCCTGCAGCAGGCAGTGGCTGGAGAACGATCCATCAGCGACAAGATTTCAGAGCTACGTGAGTTTCTCCAGGGTGACCTGCCAGAGAACCACGCCCTTCATGGGCTGAAGGCCAGCCCCCGGCCACCCGAATCTGCCGACATCTACCTACTAGGCACTTCCGCATCCAGCGCTAAGATGGCCGCTGAGTTGGCCCTGCCCTACGTATTCGCCCTCTTCTTGAACAGCGACCAAGACGTAATGACCAAGGCCATGGTGGATTATCATCGTCTGTTTGACCCGGGCAAAATCACTAAAAAGCGGGCCATGCTTGCCCTGCCGGTGGTGGTGGCCGAATCCGAAGATGAAGCCGCTGAGTTGGCCTCAAAAATTACGGTGATTCGTATCAGTCTGGAAAGTGGTCGCACACTGACTACGGCAACGCTGAAGGGGGCCGAAGACTTTGGCGCGCAGTGCGGGGAGAAATTCGAGATCAATGTCTATGACGCGCCAGTGGTACATGGCTCCCCGGAACTGGCGTTACAAAAACTGTTGGACATCCAGAGATTACATAACGTGGTAGAGATAATGGCCGTGACCGCCATCAACGATTTTCAGAAGCGTCTACGTTCTTACGAGCTGTTGAGCAAGGTTGCCACAGAGGCAAACATGTCTGGAACATTACAGGGCAGGTAAATACATGACCGACAAAAAAATGATGCGATTGGGTGTTTTCCTCTCCGGCAGCGGCGGCAATATGGCTTCGTGGCGTCACCCAAGCGCAGTGCCAGACGGGGCAGTGAACCTGGCCTATTACCAAGGCCTCACCCACAAGGCCGAAGACGCAAAGTTGGACTTTGTTTTCTTTGGCGACGGACTCTACATCAGCGAAAAATCTCACCCTAACTTTTTGGTGCGATTTGAGCCGCTGACCCTGCTGGCCGCATTGTCTATGGTCACTACCAAGATCGGCTTGGCGGCCACTCTGTCCACCACCTACAGCGACCCCTACACCGTGGCGCGGCAGTTTTCGTCCATCGACCATCTGAGCAATGGTCGGGCGGGCTGGAACATTGTGACCTCTCCTCTGGAAGGCTCCGCAGCAAACTTCAACAAACCCGAGCACCCCCAACACGACCTGCGCTACCGCATGGCCACTGAGTTTGTTGAGATAACCAAGGGGCTGTGGGATTCCTGGGAAGACGACGCATTCGTGCGGGACAAGGAATCTGGGGTATTCATTGACCCCACCAAGATGCACCGTCTAGACCATCAGGGCGAGTTCTTCAATGTTCAAGGACCGCTGAATATATCCCGTTCTAAGCAGGGTAGCCCGGTACTAATCCAGGCCGGTTCATCGGAGGCAGGACGCGGGTTCGCGGCCACGGTTGCTGATGCCATCTTCACCGGACAGGCAGCCAGAGCCGACGCCGTAGACTTCTATAAAGACGTGAAGCAGCGGGCAGAAGCAGTTGGCCGCAACCCTAACGAAGTCCTGATCATGCCGGGCTGTGGACCCATCGTCGGTGACACTCCGGAAGAGGCCGAGGCCAAGTATCAGGAGATCGCCAATCTGGTGGTCATTGATGACGCGCTCAATTATCTGGGGCGTTACTTCAACGACATGGATTTCTCGGCCTACAACTTAGACGCTCCGTTCCCTGACCTAGGGGACTTTGGTCGCAACGGATGGGAGAGCACCACCGATAAAATTAAGCAGACGGCTAAGGACGAGAACCTGACCCTGCGGGAGATGGCATTAAGATCGACCACTCCGCGAAACGAGTTCATTGGCACCCCCACCCAGGTGGCCGACTCCATGCAGGCCTGGTTCGAAAATGGCGCGGCTGACGGCTTCATGCTGAACAACAGCGTGCTGCCCCAGGGGTTCAACGATTTTGTTGACCAGGTATTGCCTATCTTAAAAGAACGGGGGCTCTTCCGTACCGAGTATGAAGCAGACACGCTGCGCGGCAACCTCGGACTACCCAAGCCCGAAAACCGCTATACTCAGCGGGCCAAGCTGCAGAGCAGCCCTAAATAGGCTCGTCGCCGAACTACCCGCCCCCAAACCCGTTCGTCCTGAGCTAGTCGAAGGGCGCGCATAAGGGATTTTTGGAACTTGTA
>DUCU01000004.1:0-1174 GCA_012959605.1 Dehalococcoidia bacterium
CTAGTCATTTACGCATTAATCATTGTGAGAGTGATTGACTTAAAGCGCAAGCCATCTAGTGGGGCAATTTCTATTCAATATCGACTTTCGTTACCCAATGGTATCCCATCAGGTCTGACGTGGACGGTTATTAGGCGTCTTTATTCAAGTTGGCCAAGAATTCTTCGTTGTTATCAGATTTCGCCAACCGCTCTAACACACGTTCCGTGGCATTTACCGAGCCGTCGTTGGCTATGAGACTAATCATCCGGCGGAGCAGGACTATCTGCTTCAGCGTTTCTTCGCCAAACAACAGTTCTTCACGCCTGGTGCCGCTGCGGACGATGTCAATGGCCGGGAAGTATCGTCGTTCTGCCAGTTTCCGGTCTAGGTGCAGTTCCATGTTGCCGGTACCCTTGAATTCTTCGTAGATGACCTCGTCCATCCGGCTGCCGGTATCTACGAGACAGGTGGCAATAATGGTCAAGCTGCCGCCTTCTTCAATGTTGCGGGCGCCGCCAAAGAATTTTTTGGGCGGGTAGAGGGCCGCCGGGTCTATGCCTCCGGAGAGTGTCCGTCCACTGGTTGGAACGGCCAAGTTGTAAGCGCGGGTGAGACGGGTGATGCTATCCAACAGGATAATCACATCCTGACCCATCTCCACCAAGCGTTTGGCCTTTTCCAGGCAGAGTTCAGCTACTCGGCATTGTTCTTCCACCGATTCGTCGAATGTGGAAGCAAAGACGTCACCGTCTACTGCGCGCCGCATGTCGGTTACTTCTTCAGGACGCTCGCCGATGAGGGCGACCATCAATGTAGCGTTTGGGGTGTTTTTTTGAACGCCGTGGGCGATCTGTTTCAACATGGTGGTCTTGCCAGCTTTTGGCGGCGAGACGATCAATCCGCGCTGACCCAGGCCGATTGGGGCAAACAGGTCGACCATTCTGGTGGAGAGTTCAGCCCCTTCAGTTTCCAAGATCACCTGCTTCTCGGGGAAGATGGGTGTCATGTGTTCAAAGGTTGGTCGATAGCGACTCTGGACCTGGTCTGTTTCCATGCCGTTGATTAGTTCAACCCGCACCAGTCCAAAGTAGCGTTCGCCCTCTTTGGGGGGTCTCACCTGTCCGGTGACGGTATCTCCGTTGCGAAGGTTGAACCGGCGAATCTGGGACTGGGAGATGTAAACGTCACCCGA
>DUCU01000004.1:1237-1534 GCA_012959605.1 Dehalococcoidia bacterium
GTAGATACCAGGGATTGCTGGGCTGAGACCACTTGAAACAGCCGGCTGAGTAGGTCTTCTTTATGCAAACTGGCCAGAGCGGTGGTGTCGTTTAATCCAACGTCACCGGCCAGGTCCAGAAGTTCTTCCTTGGACTTAGCCCCCATCTCTGAAACATCTAGCATTTTTTGAGCGGTCTCCATGTTTACCTCTTACTGGGGTATTTGATCCTGCGCCAATCAGTTTCTTTTCAGGTCGACTCCGCGGTTACGGTGCCAGTGGTTTGTAGTGGAACGATATTGGGCAACGAATCGTATT
>DUCU01000005.1 GCA_012959605.1 Dehalococcoidia bacterium
GGGGCAGTGAAGACGGGGAGTTCATCCGGCCCCAAGGTCTGACGATAGACAGTAACGGCGACGTCTATGTATCAGATCAAGGCAACAACAGGCTCCAGATATTCGATCGACAGGGCGGATTCCTGCGCAAATGGGGAATCAGAGGCAGCGGAGACGGGGAGTTCAGCCAGCCTCAGGGTCTGGCGATAGACAGTGACGGCAACGTCTACGTATCAGAATATGGTAATCAAAGGATCCAAGTCTTCGACCCACAAGGTAGGTTCTTGCGCACATGGGGTAGCGAGGGCAGCGGGGACGGGGAATTCAGCCAGCCTCAGAGTCTAGCGATCGACAGTGAAGGCAGCATCTACGTGTCAGATCAAGGCAATCATAGGATTGTGGTGTTCAAACCAACCGTCTAAAAGTGCTTTCACAACTCGAAGCAGGCATACCACCCCGGATTTGGCTTAGAGGTTTAAGTTAAAGAGGGTAAGGCCTCCAACTGCCCTTCAACCGTCGCCAGGTCCGGAAGCAGCACCAGTACTAGCCCCTCCTCATTGATCACAACCCCAGGTCGCCTGCCCTCGGCTGGGTTTGCCAAGTAGCCTTCAGTTCCAACCTCCGACATGCCATATGCGATGGCGATGGATCTTTCGTCGTCGAGAATAACCGGGAACGGGAGGTCTTCTTGCTCTACCCAAGCTTGCACAGATTCCTGATCCCGGTCGTTGACACCGAAGACCTGAATCCCCTTGTCCACAAATTTTGAATAATTGTCACGGTACCCGTGGCTGTGCCGGGTTCAATTTCCCCCACCCGGAGACGAAAAGAACCAAAGCCAGACCTTACTTCCTCTGAGATCAGACAATCTAACTTCATTGCCTGCGTGGTTTAGCGCGTTAAAATCCGGCGCCGGATCTCCAACATTAAGCATCGCTTTTCCCCCATTGGTTTGGTCCCGTTTTACAGTTGTGTGCTGGAATGGCGTATTCCTAGTACTCAAGCTCGGTGTCCTAACTTGAAGTCTCTATCTCATCGACGAATAAGCGATAAATTATTCGCGCGCCGTTCTTGAGGTCTCCAACCGGTACACCCTCATTGAAGCCGTGGAAGTTTATCGGCGGCCCAAGCCGGTTTATAAAAAGAGCCCCTCCGGCCATCAGATTGTTATCACCTTTGGCGTCTGTGCCTCCGCCTATGGCCAGAGCAGGGGTGGCCACATTCATGACTTTCTCGAAAGCATTAGCGATCTTGCGGAAGGTATCGCCTTCTGTTAGGCGTATATCAGGGGCGACCGCAGTTTTTGTTGTAATCATCACCTGATGGGCGGCATTTTTATTGAACTCTTCGGTCAATTCATTAAATACTTCTGGGAAGTTACTAATCCCCTCCAACATCCCTTCTGTTTTTCCGTCCCAGGTAATGCTGTGGTGTCCGATGGCATAGCGGACATCAAGTTCTAGTTGGACCGATTTCGGTTTCGTATGAAATCTGGTCACGGCGTAGGTGGTGCCGTTACCCTTCTTGAACACATCGTCATTTTTCTCGAGAAGTTGGGAATGGTGTTCTCCGTAAACTGTAGTGCCCCAAGCCCACGAAATGAACTGACACATTACCCCGGTTTCATTCGATACCAATATTCCATTGTCGACTAGACCACCTAAGAAATTGGCCAGAGAAACCAGCGGGTTTGCCCCAATTTCTCGGTTTTCATTAGGCGCGGATCCATGCTGGGCACCCTTTACCTTGGTCTCGATCTTGAGTTCGTTTTTTATTCCGTCGAGGTGAGAGGTCATATCAGCGCGGCGATAGGTTTCATCATCAAATGCATACTCTTCGTACCATTGTTTGACGTTATCCGCGATTTCTTGGAGTTGGTCAGGCGAGGTGCTTTTAATCGTTACCGTGGCTGATCCCGGGATCTGGTTTGAGGGGCCGAGAGGCGTAAGCATTTGGTCAATCCACGCCCCTTCGGTTACTTCAGAGTTTCCGGTGATGGAGAAAAATGGGCGTTCGATTCCCTTTTCCGCCCGGACAGTCCAAACCCCGTCGTAAATCAGGCCGAAGTCCGGGCGGTCGTCCGGATTGTTATTCAAGTAGTGGGGCATGGACATTTCGGTCTCTTCCGAAGTATCGAAGAGTAGCTCGACCGTGATGTTATCCAGCTTGGGGCTTCCGTCATATCGTTTGGCGACCGCTTTCAAGACATTGAAGGCGACTATTGCTGGTCCTTTATCATCGATCGATCCGCGCCCAACATAGAATTCCTGTTCAGGTCCCTCTGGGTAAGATCGCATCTTTTTTAAAAGACGGAAGGGGTCATCGTCCCAGTCGTCTATACTCCCTGGCGGGACGGTGTCCAAGTGGCTGCACACTGTTATTTTGTGTTTGCCAGCACCCAACCGCAGGCCGAATAGCCAGTGTGTCGTCTTTTTTTCTTCGCCATTCTCGGTTTTCGTTATTGTTTCTTTCCAATCAAATGACTCCAGCCGGTGCATTTTTTGGTTCTTATTAAATTCTTCAGTGTCTCTTAACAAGATTTGTTGGATTTTTTCTAGGTTGGCGACTACTGTGGTTTCGTCCAACAAGCCGGTCCTAAAAGTTTGTATCTCCACAAATTCGGACATCATATCGAATAGATTCTGATTGATTAGGTCGTCTATTCCTTGGTATTCATTCTGGTTAGCGGTATTCATCGTCGTTCAGTTCCTTACAATTGGCGCTCGACACCAGGTCTATTCAAGTAGTAATTTTCGAGGAATTCCGGGCCAAATTTTTAGCATGGACACGGCCCGCCACGGTCGTTCAGAGGCGTCTCCACCTATGGTATCCAAAAACGGCGCGGAGTAGGTACCTGCTATACCGAACAGTCGGCCCAGACCCTGTTCCTCGAGTCGCTGTTTCAAATATTGTGGCCACCGTGACTTCCGTCTAACGGCTTCATAATAGCTTCGTTCCAAGAAACCTACTTGTCGTGGACTTCGATCGACGCCCTTACGGCAGACTCAATGGCGCCTTCTATCCAGGCGTGCTTCAACGAGGCATGTTCTCCGGCGAAGTGGACTTTACCCTCCGGTTCAAGAATGTGAGGATGCAGGCGGCGAAGTTGGCCGGGCAGAAAGATGGCTGCTTCACCGAATGCATAGAAATTCTGCATCCAGCTTTCAGTTTGACCTATGCCAGTGAAATAGCGCTTGATGCCTGGTCCGTAGATATCGGTTAATCCTTTGAGCGCAAAGCCATAGCGGTCTTGGTCAGGGATGGATTCCCATTTTCGGGCGTCGTCGGCCCAAGAATAGCTTGCTAGGACTACCCCTCCCGAGCAATTTTCAATCTGATGGCTCGGGAAGGACATGAATCGGTTCGGGGAGTCCGTAATCGAGCCGCCACCGATCGAATCATGTCCTCGGTATTCGTCGCCCAGCTTATCGCTCCATTCCTTCTCATCCCACTCCCAGAATCGTTGACTAAATTCCAGCAGCACTTTGGTGGCAGAATCGTAGTGTAGCTCTGCGATGGCGCGACGCTTGTGGTAACTGAACATTGGGCTGACTGTTACGAACCGAAGCGCTGAGAACGGTATCGTTACGATCAGGTAATCGGCAGTGAATTCCCGTTCCATCGGTGTGCGATTTGCACGCATCACGCCGCGTTTGACCGGCGGCTCGTTAATGGTTTTCACGTAAACGCCTGCGCGGCCCTTGTGCACGGCTTTGCTACCTTGGCTGGGTGTTTCGCCTGGCCCGGACCACTCTATCTCAATGGCGCGCGCATCCATGACAATATCTTCGCTAAGACCGTCCAAGAAGGCGTAAGGCAAAATCCAGTTTCCACCGGATAGCTCGATATACGATTCTTCCGTATTTATGTAGGTAGATTCGATAAAGCTCTGGATAAAGGAGTAGGACATCCGAGATGTCAGGTTTTCCAACGTCCCGATATAGTCGAGCACAACGTCAGGATAGCCGGCAATATCCATGAGGTATTGGCGCATGTTGAGATCGCCGTAAAGGCTGATTATTTTCTTCCATCCTTCGATTCGTTCGTCAATCGGAAGGGTTTCATCAACAGAGTCCTTTGGATCCTTAAAAGCATCATTAACCAACTCGTTGGCAGTCTTACCATCGTATTTCGTTGGGATGTCGAATCCCAGAGATCTGCCCGGATGGCTATCTTTACTATTATCCAAACGGCGCACACTGATTCCATTCGTCTTTAGCCAGGTGCGAAATGTTTTCGCCTCCGGTTTTTTGCCTTTGGCCACATCTACGTTGTAGAAGGATTGGACTTTATCGCTGAGGTCCAGGATTTCGATATATTTGTTCACCAATGGATGAACCTTCGGTATGCGCATGGCCCCAGCCTCTGCGTAGAGCAAAGGGTCTTTGAATGGAGTGGGGCCGCCGAGATCAGGAGTCAAAGTTTTCACCCGCCCACCGATGCGGTCATCATTGGCTTCAATAATCGTGACGTTATGACCTGCTTGTTTGAGCAACCTGCCTGACACCAATCCGGCGATTCCAGCTCCGATGATCAACACGTCTTTTTTCCCGTCTTCACCGTTCAATGGACCAGGCAGACCATCCTTGATGATCTTTTCGTATTTCGAAACCACTGAGGTGCCGTTTTCATCGACCATTAGAATTTCGCGCGCCAGTTTTTCCAACACTTTATCATCCATAGTTATTCCTCCTGAATAAGCAGCTTAGGGGCAATCTATGAGTTAGATGGGACAACCGCTGCGAGTCAATGCGGAGTTATCAATGACGCCTAATCCTGAAAAGCATCACGTGGGCAGTGGAGTCCCAAACAAACCATACCTGCCAGTATTTATGCATAAACAGTAATTATAGAAAGCTTAAACTCTATCTGTTTTGGTGTTAATAGTCTAGGAGCAATTAACATTTCCGCCTTATTCCTGATTACCGAGTACGTACTGCGCTCCATCTGTGTAGGGTACGCGCATCTAGATCAGCGTGGTGGGGTAGCGCCGCCTATATGCCGGAAAACCGCATGGATTCTGGCGGGCGTGCCTTGGGGCGGCATCAGGGGTTCCAGGTTTGACGGCCGCCAGTTAAAGTTCAGATAAATGAGAATTGAGTGAATCGGGACAGACCATTTGAAAACACTGGGACCATTTGGGGTAATCACTTCACAAAGAAAGCCCGGATTACTCGAATCCGGACTTTTTGTGCTAACCAACCCTTCGCTTACGCCACGGTTGATTTAAGCTCGTGAATTGTAGTTGGGGTCCCGTTTCTCACGGAAGGCGTTCATCGCTTCGTCATGATCTGGAGACGCAATGGAAATGGATTGGCGGTGCAAGTACTCTTCAAAAAACTGGCCGTGGGGCAAGTCCTGATAGGCTGACATCATGAGCTTGGTCTGCCTGGCGCCTTCGGAGCTAAGACTCAGATATCTCTGAGTGAGAGCCTCCACCTCTTGATCAAATTCCTGCGGTTTTACGGCGTAGTCCACCAAACCAATCCGGAGAGACTCCAACCCATCGATGGATTCCCCGGATAGCGCCATCCGTTTGGCCCGGCCCAATCCGATGTAGCGTGGTAGCCGGTGGGTACCCAATCCAGGAATAAACCCCTCTTTTGCCGCCGGCAACCCCAACACCGCATCCTCCGTGGCGATGCGAATATCGGAAGCCAATGGTAGTTGCAGTCCCCCACCCAGTGCGTACCCATGGATGGCGCAGACCACCAATTTATCGGACAACTCCAGTAGGCGCAGTGCGTGGTCCCACTGGTAAAAATAATCATGGGGCGTTTCTTCAGCCGCCAGTTCTTTTAGGTCAATGCCGGTACAGAAAGCCCGGCCGTTACCTCGTATAAGTACGACTCTGGCCTTGGGATCGTCGTGGATTGCCTGGGCCGCTCGGTGCAGGTCGAGGGTTACCTGGTAATTGACGGCATTCAGTACTTCCGGCCGATCTAGAGTCAAGCGGATCAGGTCGCCGTCTGTTTCGTATTTCATGGTTCTCAAAATAGGATTTAGAGTCAACGATTGCCTCCGGTGGGCGGATTTCTTCTAGATGTGCCGGTTGTCGATTACCCGAACCGCTTTTCCTTCGCTTCGGGCAATCTCTCCAGGAGGCAGTACGGTCACAGAACAACCAATTCCGAGGGCGTTTTGCAGATTTGCTTTTATGCCGCCTTCCAACTCCTGGTGCTGATTGGTTGCACTGCTAGACTCGATCCGAACCTCAAGGTTGTCCATCTGGTCATCCCCTCGGTCAACTATCAACTGATAGTGCGGCTCAATTTGCCCCATTGCCAGGAGCACCGACTCTATTTGAGAAGGGAATACGTTCACGCCCCGGATGATTAGCATATCGTCATTGCGGCCCAACACCTTCTCCATCCGGACAGTCGAACGGCCACACAGGCACTTGTCGGCTAATAAGCGGGCCAAGTCGTGGGTGCGGTAGCGAATCAACGGCAGGGCTTCTTTTGTTATGCAGGTGAAGACCAACTCCCCGCTCTGACCCAACGGAAGTGGTTTTAGTGTGTCTGAATCGATGATCTCCGGAATGAAGTGATCTTCGGCTATGTGCATCCCCGTTTTGTGGACGCATTCCATGGCAACCGCCGGCCCGATGATTTCCGACAACCCATAGATATCCAACGCAGTGATGCCGAGTCGAGATTCAATCTCCATTCGCATCTGTTCCGACCATGGTTCGGCCCCAAAAATGCCTACTCGTAATGGGCTAGCCGGCAGATTAACCTCGGACTTGGCGGCATTTTCGGCTAGAACCAAAGCATATGAGGGCGTTGCGCAGAGTACTGTAGTGCCGAAATCTTGCATCAGCATGACCTGACGAGCGGTGTTGCCAGAGGATGTCGGCACCACCGCAGCCCCCAACTTCTCTACCCCGTAGTGCAAGCCCAGACCACCGGTGAACAATCCGTAGCCGTAGGCGTTCTGGACAATGTCGTTCTTGGTGACGCCAGCAAGCGTCAGGGCGCGTGCCACCAGTCCAGCCCACATCTGAATGTCTTTGGCCGTATACCCGACCACTGTTGGTTTCCCCGTCGTTCCGCTGGAAGCGTGAATACGCACGACTTCGTCCATTGGTGTTGCGAAGAGACCAAATGGGTAGTTATCGCGCAGGTCTTGTTTGTTGGTGAAGGGGAGGCTGGCAAGATCCGAAATAGACTGGATGGTATCTGGATCGATACCCTCAAATAGGCTGGTGTAGAAAGGAACCAGACTTTTGACTCTGGCGAGTTGGTACTTGAGACGCTCCACTTGGAGACGCTCTAATTCGTCCCTCGAAATTATTTCCACCAGATCCCAAATAGCTGGAGCCACTGTGCCTCCGGAGGTCGGGTGTTTGATTGGTGGGTGCAGTATAAAGGCCTGGAAGTGCGCTGAGCAAACCCCAGATTAGCCGGATAACACGCCTAAGTTTGACCGACCTAGCGACGGCGCATACAATTGGCCCACTTGTTTGCGAGTGCTTCCAAATGCCAGTATCCGTCAAAAATTCTGCTGCCCTGTTTGCGGCTCTAAAGTCCGTGGGAATCAGCCTATTGTCCGCCCTCCCCGAGACTTGGCTGGTGCACGTGATGCAGATGGCCGAAGACGACCCAGACATGACGTTGATTCGACTCAACAAAGAAGAGGAAGGGGTCGGAATATCTGTAGGGGTTCATATGGCAGGCCGGAAATCAGCCATGCTGATGCAGAATCACGGCCTACTATCTTCGGTCAACGGTATTGTCTCCGTGGCTCAACTCTACCGTATTCCGCTGCTGATGGTGATCAGCTACCGGGGCGAAATGGGCGAAAGAGACCCCTGGCAAACCGAAGGTGGATTGGTCACTGAGCCGCTTCTTAAATCCCTTGGGATCATCTACAAAAAGCTATCTAACCCGGCCACCGTGGCCCATGAATTAGAGCAAGCTCAGACCCTGGCGCAGAGTTCACTACGCCCGGTGGCGTTGTTACTCACCCGAGACCTTATGTGGGAGGAGTGATGCTGCGAGAAGAGGCTCTAAAGAAGGTCTATCCTCGTTTGAAAGACCAGGTTGTGGTGACGATCATGGGCGCGGTGGCGGTTGAGTTATACAACCTGGGCCATCAGCCCAACTTTTTCTATTTAGAGCACGGCATGGGTTTGGCCTCCTCCATGGGTTTAGGACTAGCCGTGTCGTTGCCTGAGGAGAAAGTAACGGTGCTGGATGGAGACGGCTCCGTGTTGATGAACCTGGGCTCGCTAAGCACACTCGCCCGGTACCGCCCGCCCAACCTGACCCACTGGATTTTTGATAATGAGAGCCTGCTTTCCGTTGGCGGGTTTCCAACGGCCACGGGGACAGGCACGGACCTGGCTGGAATAGCTGAGAAGGCTGGGGCAGAGCACGTAATAGTGGCCAATACGCTGGAGGCTGCTGATGATGCGTTCGCGGAGGCGTCGGAGAGACAAGGACTATCTGTGATCGTTTCTAAGGTTGAGGCGGTCGGGCCTTCTTCATTTGCCATGGATATAGGGCTCTTGGAAAACCGCTTCGAATTCGCCCGCTACCTTCAAGGGCTATCCAGTCACTGACATCCCAACAAAACTGCCTCGACCGCTATCGCGACGACGATGGATATCTATTCCCACGTCTTGCTCGGTCTCCAAGAGTCGGAGGCTCTGGTGTTGGACGCAAAGCTCTCTAAAAAATAGTCTGTGCACATCGCCGAAAAATCAAAGCCCTCCAATCAGTATTGGAGGGCTTTTGTATGCCTAAATTTTGGTGACCCGCCTTGGGGTCGAACCGAGAATTTACTGATTAAGAGTCGGTAGGAAATCATGCTCAGGCGTGTCCATAGGTATTTTCT
>DUCU01000006.1 GCA_012959605.1 Dehalococcoidia bacterium
GGCCGGGGCCAGTTGAAAAACACTCAACACTCGGCCCCGTAGCTCAGGGGGCACGTTAAGCTGGATTAGTGTGTTAGCCAACGGGGTGAAAAACCCGAAACTAGTCGCTCCCACGAATAATAAGATTATCCAGGATGCCCAGAACCATGATGACCAGGCGAATAGGGTCAGGAACAAGGAAAGAAAAATCACCGATGCTAAGAGCAGTCGCGCCTTGCTTTGAAAGTCACCCAGCGAGGCTAGTATTAGACTGCCGAACAGTGATCCCAATCCCGCTGCCAGCAGCAATAATCCGGTCCCACCCGCTCCAATCTCCAGAACTTCTTTGGTAAAGGCGGGCATAACGTTACGATATGACACAGCGAAGAAAGCAAAAGCCAATGTCATCCCTATCACGGTATATAAAATGGGAGTCGACCGAATGCATTGAAATCCTGCTCGGAGATCTTCCAGCACCGTAGCGTCCCCGGAACCGAATCGGGGCGGCAAAGCTCTAATCAATAACAAGAAGACGATTCCCGACAGATACAGCCCCGCATTGACTATAAGCGCCGGACCTATCCCCACCAACTCGATAATCCCCCCTGCAGCTGCCGGTCCCAAGATTTGGCCCGACTGATTGACCATGCCGTGTAACGTGATGGCGTTCATAAGGTCATTCCGATCCACTAGATCCGCAACTATGGCCATGCGGGCCGGCCCGTTCAGCGCTTGAAGTGTTCCCAATAGGGACGAAACGGCGTAAACGTGCCAGATCTCCAGAAAATCAGTTATTCTCAGAATCGCAAGAGCGAATATTAAGGCTGACACACACAGCCGCGTGGATATCAACAGCTTAAGTCGGCTGGCGCGGTCGGCAATGATTCCGCCAACCATGGCGAAGGTCAGGTTAGGGAGGCCGAACGCGAAGATCACCAATCCCAGCCGAGAGGAAGATCCGGTGATTTCCAACACCAGCCAACCCAGGATCAGAAACTGCATCCCCTGACCCATGGCCTGGGTGGCGCCGTTCAACCAAAACCAGCGAAAGTTGCTGTAACGAAGAGCGCTGAAGGCTTGGAACCGATGACTGGCCTTCGAGTTCTGTACATCCGCCATACCACTTAGCCTTTGTTTCTAATCGTAAAATAGCGTCACCGCTAGGTCTCGCCATTACTAATAATGAAGTGAACCAGATACTAAGATGGTGGTTCAATTTATTATCTTATAAAGAAACCCAATAGTTAGAAAGAGAACAAGGGGCTACTTGGAATACGGGTGGCCCTTTAATTTTGCCCTTTTCCAGTCATTTGTTCAATTTCGGCCAAAAGAAAAAGCCCCTGAGTGTGGGGTCCAGAGTGTTGGCAACCACGCAGCATGGACCTTCCCTAGGTGAAGAATCTGATGGGACTGGAACATACTCCAAGAGAACTTGCCGTACTCCACCTTTTAGTCGGACACGGCTGGCGGCAGCATGAGTTGTTGGAGATAAAGGCCAGAGACGTTCGTTCCATGGAACGGGGTTGGATCTGGTGCTACGGGAAAGAGCGGGAGGAGTTCGCACCGATCCTTCCCGAGACGGCTGCTCTCCTTCTGAGCCTCATAGACGACCTGGAAGATGACGAGCAGGTGATCGGGAGTGTGCGAGGTAGGCACGAACGATTCGGCAGTGGAGGCCTGAGGGTCATGGTGAAACGGTTACTGGCCCAGGCCGGTCTGACCGGCTTCACCGGCCACAATATGAGGGACACCTTCGCCACACTTGTGGAGCGTAAGGCCGGTGATCTCACGGTCTCCATGGCTTTGATCAGGGACAAGGTACCGGGTGTGGCGTCCAGGTACGTTACGAGAGATCTACCGTCTCTCTTGGAGAATCACTCCCCGCTGCGGCAGATCGGGGGAGAGCACTCTCCTGGTCTGGCAGAACGGAGAGAGCCCGGGCCAGAAGACGAAAAAAGAGGCGCCCCGGGCTCAGTTGAGCCTGGAAACGCCTTTTTAAGTGCTTCTGGTGGAGACGGGGGAGAGTTGAACTCCCCGTCCAGAAGAGACCATAGGTCGGATATACTACAAGCTTATTCGGCGGTTTATTCCTCGCCCTATTAAGGCACTGCCGACACAGCCTTTTTAGGGACAGCCAGTTTTTCTTAAGCCGCCGTTACCGGCATCGGGCGGTCCGCATCCCAGATTTATGGCGCCTGACCTCCCCGACTCCGGGAATACCGGGGAGCAGACGAAGCCGCTTTAGGCGGCTAGAGCGAATTCACGTTCGCCAATTGTTTTTGCTACCGGATTTACGAGGGAGATAGCATCCTCGGCTTGCAATCCGCTACGGAACGCCCCTGTCGAACCCGCGCGTCCCCTTACTAGTGTTATTGTCCCACAGCAGGCTTCAGAGGGTCAACGAATCAGTGTCAACTTGTCTTAAATCTCGCCGGATTATTGCCGGTTTAAAACGGTGACTCGCGCTTCTTGCCATGCCGGATTCCGCATCGACCCATTCGATGCTCGGCAGAGACCGGGTGCACCCACTATTGGTCATCAGAGCGCCCAGCCTGACAATGTTCTTCACGCTGGTGCTGACTGGCAATTCTTCTGTGGTCATGGTGATACTGACGGGCGGTCTAGCCATGGCCTTGGTTGTGAGTCTTTAGCTGAACGCGTGGCGAAAAGACCAACCCGATATGGGCTTGGTCTTAGGCGCCATCATTGTTAGCGTCCTTGCCGCAGGTCTCAAGGCGTCCGGCGTCCACTTCACTATGGGCGGTTTAGCGTTTAACCCCAACTCCCTATATCACCTAGCTCAGATGCCAGCCCTCCTAATGTTGCTGGTCGCCGTCCAGCGACAGGCCGACGGCACCGATAGGCCCCTTGTCTCCGCCACTGTCCGCATGGCAGTTTCAACCTGATCTGAGCTATGATTGCTCAGGCAAATGGTCGTCGCACGATCCAACCCACCAGCAATCTGCTCTTCCCTTTTTGAACGTCTGTTGCGTTGGCAGTGTTAGTGCTTAGGCGACTCGGCTGCCCAAACCCGTGACCGAGCAGGAGCAATGAATTGACTGACTGGAATCCCGCGCAATACCTACGCTACGGCAGCGAGCGACTCAGACCCGCCCTAGACCTGATGTCTCGCATCCAGGTGGAGTCTCCGGAGACGGTGTATGACCTAGGGTGCGGCACCGGAACTATCACTGGTATCTTGAAAGAACGGTGGCCCGACGCCAAGGTGACCGGCGTAGATTCATCCGCCAGCATGCTAGAACTCACTCAAGACGTGGAGACCGGGGTGTACTGGCAGCACTCCGACCTTAATCACTGGCAACCAGAGAACGCTGCAGATGTTGTTTACTCCAATGCCGCGTTGCACTGGCTGGATGGCCACGAACAGTTGTTCCCCCGATTGATGGAAGCGGTAAAACCCGGCGGGGTACTGGCAGTTCAGATGCCAGAGAATTTTGGAGCACCCAGTCACACATCCATCGCCGACACCGTCAGAGAGGGTGCTTGGGCCGAACGACTGGCACCGTTTCAGCGGGAGCATCCAGTAGCTGAACCTGCTTTTTACTACGACTTGGTCAGTCAAATGTCCAGTTCGGTAGATATGTGGGAGACAACCTACATGCACATCCTGGAAGGCGAGGACCCAGTGGTTGAGTGGACTAAGGCAACGATGCTCCGTCCCTTATTCGACAACCTCAATGATGAGGAAGAGGCGGCGTTCCTGAAGTCTTACACGGAGAAGGTGGCTAAGGCCTACCCTCACAGCGCCGATGGCAAAACGGTCTTGCCCTTCAAGCGGTTATTCATAGTAGCAGTCAAATAACCCGTCAGCAGTTCTAGTTTCGCCAAAACAAAAAGGCCTCCTTCTAAAGAAGGAGGCCTTTTAAAATTTTAGCATAATGAGTTTTTGTTGGGCAAAAAAATCGCCCCAACATCTGTTGTTGAAGCACTCCGTCTATCTCAGCACATAGAACACCAACTTGCCAAGTGTTTACGCCTAGATTCGCCTAATAGGTCTAAATCCGAGCAGCTACAAAATCAGCCTGTGAGTTTTTCAACTGCTCATGTAGAATAACTGAGGCTCACTTCAGAACCTAAAATCTCCAACCGGAGGGTCCAAACATGCCAGACCTAACATCACTCGCCATGCCGGCGGCAACATTATTAAAAGAAAGCGGCCAGAGCATCGCCGTGGCCGACTCATCATGTGGTGGCCTAATCTCAGCCGCTTTAGTGTCCATTCCGGGCGCGTCAGACTATTACGTCGGCGGGAGCACCATCTACACCCGCGTAGCCCAGAAGGGACTATTGCTAGTTCCAGACGAGACCATGGTTGGCATGCGTGCCAGCAGCGAACCGTACGCCCTACTCAACGCCAAGACCATCAAAGCCGCTTTGGGAACCGACTGGGGATTGGCCGAGACCGGCGCCAGCGGCCCCACCGGCAACCGCTACGGTGACTCTTCCGGGCACGCCTGTTTCGCCGTGACTGGGCCCGCGGAGAAAACCCTTACTGTCGAGACCGGCGACACTGACCGGGAAAAGAACATGTGGGTCTTCGCCAAGGCAGCACTCGATCTGTTGATTGAATGCATCAACGAGTCCAAGAAATAATCCAGCACCAACCGAACTCAATCCGGAGAAACCATGTCTGTAGTTGAATCCAAGCTCGTGGAATTGGGGTACACTCTTCCATCTCCTCCTGAGCCCATCGGAAATTACCGAGCAGCAGCCCGCAGTGGCAAAGTCATGTGGATGTCGGGAGTGGGATCACGTCGGGCAGACGGTTCAACGATTAACGGCAAATTGGGCGCTGACTTGACCGTGGAGCAAGGCTACGAGGCCGCTCGATCGTGCGCGTTGAACCTGCTGGCTCGGATGAAAGTGGAACTGGGGGACCTGGACCGTGTCACAGGGATACTCAAGGTGGTTGGCATGGTCAACAGCTCCCCTGACTTTGAAGAGCAAGCGAAAGTGGTGGATGGAGCCTCAGACTTGTTCGTGGAACTCTTTGGCGAAGCCGGACAACACAGTAGGTCAGCTCCGGGGATGGCCGTGCTACCAAAGAACACAGCCGTAATCGTAGACTGCGTCATTGAGATCGCAGAGGGTTAATTCGCGCCTGAGCATCGGGTGAAAGTCGGCCAAAGATAACCGACGCTAAACCAGGGACTTAAGAATCTCTTGACGAAACTGAGGGCGGCCTAGAAAGCACATGCCCCTAGCGGTTTTCCGCTAGGGGCATGTTTTTATCCACTTGTGGCTTGTTGAGTTAGAGAGTTGGTGAAACCCTCAGGATCAAAAGCTTAGTAACGTCCGCCGCCGCCGCCAGTTCCGCCACCCTGGCGGCTGAAGCAGTCACTGCAGTAGACGGGTCGGTCACCACGAGGTCGGAACGGTACTGTGGCTTCGTTGCCGCACTCGGCGCAAATTACCGTGTGCATCTCGCGAGGTCCTCGGTCGAAACCGAATCCGCCGCCGCCGTCAGAAGGCCGGTTGGCTCGCCTTGACTGTCGGCAAGGGGGGCACCGCTTCGGCTCGTTCGTGTATCCCTTTTCGGCATGGTACGACTGGTCGTCCGCCGAGAAGATGAACGATTGTCCACACTCCACGCATGTTACATTTTTGTCCTGGTAGCTCATAGATGACTTCCCTGTTCGTGTAGAGTTGGCAAAAGTCTGGTCATCGAGACGAAAAGACCCGGAATGTTAGATGAGGACCCCAAAGGACGTATTTGCCCGTGGATACCCGTAGACCGATCTATTATGCCTTTAGAAGAGCACAGAATACTGCCACCGCGAGCGAGTATAACATATATTCGATTGCACGGTAGGCACGAAATGTGGCTAGAGGATACCCAAGACCGGCTTATCTAGGCGTGGATTACCCGGTGGCGCCAAATATCACCAGAATCACGCCCACCACGCTCAGCATGGTCCCAGCCACTACCAAGAAGTCGATGGTCTCCATGCGTCTCAAGAAGGTGTGGGCCAAGATCAAGGTTATCACCGGTGTGCAAGCGTAAATCGGGCTGACCACAGTCACCGGCGCACGACTCAGCGCCTGAAACAACGACGCCACTGCTAAGCCCTGGAAGAGCCCGGCTAGGGCGCAGATCAGAAGGTAATTCCGAGGCAATGTCCGGATGCTTCTGATGACCTGCCGGTGGAGCAGCACGGTTAGGATGGCCCCGCCGACCGCCAGCGCTAGGCCTGATGTGACCAGAGGGTCGGAGATAGTGGACACTACGTGCCGGCTAATCACGTCTCTGGTGGCAAAGGTTGCCGCACCGCCTAAGGCCAGTAGGTAACCCAGTCGTCTAATCTGTACAACCTGCCCCGCTGAGCTTGCTCCGCGCCTGGGCATCACCACCAAAAAGAGACCGGAGACGATGATTGGCGTTCCCAATATGATCAGCAGATTAGGTCGTTCGTCAAGTAATATCACGCCCAGCGTGAAAGCGATCACCGGCTGGATTCCGGACATGGGAACCGCCCTCGAAGCTCCAACCATTGATATCCCGCTAACCAATAGCAGGCGGGCCATGGGGTACCCCATGATTCCCAACAAGACAATCCAACCGATGGACTCAAGAGACAGGGATTTGATGTCTTCCAAGTTCAGGATCAGGGCCAATCCGCCCACCAGCACCACGCCGCTCAGCACCGTCAGTAGGGCTGCCGTGGGGGCTGGCACCTTCTGAGTGCCCACCCTAACCAGGACATTTCCGCTGGCGAACCCGCACGCTGCTAAGAAAGCAAAGGCGACAGCTACCGCCAATGGCCCCTCCCAACCTTCCGGTTGTTACGCTTTTAACAGCCCGTTACACGAATCAATCACTGTCTGGTTTGAACCTAAGCCACCCAGTCGGCCACCCGTTCGCCAATCATAATTGCGGTGGCGTTGGCGTTGGCCCTAGGCACCTGCGGCATCACCGACGAATCGGCAATCCACAATCCCTGGAAACCCTTTACACGACACTCTTGATCCACCACGGCCATTGGATCTGAGTCCGGGCCGATCTTGCAGGTACCGGACACGTGCCTGGCTGTGCCTACTGTCTGCCTGATCCACAGGTCAAGACTGTCGTCATCTGCCAAAATGTCATCAGACGGCGCAACTTTCTCATCTGAGACCTCTTTGTAGGAGTCGGTGTTCAAGAGTTTCACCGCCAGACGGATGCCGTCCCGCATGCGGCGCATGTCCTCCGGGTGGCTGAAATACTTGTAGTCAAAAGCTGGCTGAACCGCCGGATCCGCCGACGCAAGACGGACGAATCCGGATCCAGCCGGTAACTCGATGACGCAAGAGATGCGACCAATCCTATCGGGCAATTCTTCCCCGGTGAAGGGGTTGAAGACCGAGCTGGTAGTCATCATCATGTCGTTTGATTCTTTGGAACCCTTGGCCGTGTAGCGCAGAGCCACTCTAGCTCCTGCCGCATCTGGGGCCAGTTTGATGCCCTCTTTGATCTTGTATGAGATGGGGGCAATTGGGTGGTTCCTGAGGTTGGCGCCCACACCAGGGGTGTCCTGGATAACCGTAACGCCAAACTCTTCCAGTTGATCTTTGGGGCCGATGCCAGAGAGCATCAGAATGTGAGGAGATTTTAGCGCACCAGCAGAGAGGACAACCTTGTTGCTCTCCACGGTGAATACCTCTCCGCCGCTCTCAACCTCAACGCCAGCGACCTGGCCGTTCTCCATGAGTACCCGACGGACAAAGACGTTGCCTCGGATAGTCAGGTTTAGTTGGTGTCGCATGGGGCCAAGGTGCGTAATGGCGGTGCTCATCCTAACGCCATTCTGATTGTTCATCGGCACCATACCAATGCCGGTGGGGTTGGTGCCGTTCATGTCATCAGTAGTGTCATAACCGTTCTGCAGGCAAGCAGTCTGGAAGGCTGACTGAATAACCGGGATGGTCTCGTTAAGCTTCCGGGTGATCGGAAGCGGGCCTTCTGTCCCGTGGAAATCGTCCTTGATGTCAAGGTCGGTCTCCATCTTGCGGTAGTAGGGCAGCACCTTGGTATAGGACCATTCTTCGTTGCCCCAAGACTGCCAGTCGTCGAAGTCCTGGGGGATGCCTCGTAGAAATACCTGGCCGTTGATCGAACCACCGCCGCCAATAACTTTGCCTTGGGCCACATGAATCTCGCCTTGTTCCTCAGTAATCGTCCCGTGCAGCGCCCAGTTGTGCGGCGAATTTACGTCCTCCGCTCCTTTGGTATGGCCAAACTGGATGTCAAAGGGCAGGTTGCTTAGATCGGGGTAATCGTTCCCCGCTTCCAGCAGTAATACCGTCTTGTTTGGGTCTTCAGCCACTCTGGCAGCAACTACTGATCCGGCGGAGCCACCGCCGACCACGATTACGTCGTACTTCATGTGTTTTCTCCCAAATCACAAGTTCTTGATCAAGTGGTTGTTAAATGGCGTTCAGGAATTCCTCGGCGTTGACCACAGTGCCAAATCGGGGATAGACCTTCTCGGTCAGTACGCGGTGCACCTCGGGGTCGGGGTCGGAACAGCCGTCCGATACCACCACGAACTTGTAATTCACGTCCACTGCCCAACGGGTACAGGACAATACGCAACCGCTGGTGGATACGCCCATAATTACGATGGTTTCACAACCCATCTCACGCAGGGTTACGTCCAGCTTGGTGGTGGAGAATGGGCCGGGGCGGACCTTGGTCAGAATCAGTTCCCCATCTTCCGGCAATACACCTTCGTGCAGTTCCACGTCCGGTGCGTATTCGATAAGACCACCGCCTCGGTGAATCACATAAATCACCGGAATACCAGCGCCGCGCGCGCCGGCCAGTACCTGGGCTGCTTTCTTGACCACATCCTCCGGGTCACTGGCAGTGTTGTTGATCATTCTCTGCTGGAAATCCATTATCAAGACCGCAGTTTTTTCGCGGTCGATTTTTAGATTCTGTGTCATGCGAAGGGTCCTCTCTTGGTTGATGAATCTGCTTTAAAATCGGCAGTAAGCCTGTCTGACCGGAGGTGGGCCGCGGGCTATTATAAGCGCAATCCTCAATACAGCGGTACCCTAACTGCGGGTACGGAACAAACCGGTGTTCTAATCCGTCTAGAAGATATGAAACAAATCACTGAACCAGTGGGTCACTAGTGGAAACGCCGGGATAAACATCCATGAAGAAGATATTTTTGTCATAGCCGGGCTCTTTGTGGCCTTGGCTGTCGCCTGCTCAGCCGCTCCAACGGTGGCCACCAAGGCACCTACCTAGACACCGGTTACGCAAACAGAGGTACCTACGCCCTCGCCTCGCCCGGTGGCTGAGTGGGCACTGGAGGAAGTCTCAGTCAACCAAGACACGGTCATCGTGTCTGTGTTTCTTCACTCAACCGCTGTCATCACCGTGACGCTGGATGGTAACTCGCCTACCCGGAGCGACGATACTGCCATTCCGGTCCTGAATTACGTATTCGAAGCTGTGCCAGCTGGACAGCACTCGATCCACATCATTGACGTCATGGGCAACGCGGAGACCACCTCAGTGTTGGTGGACTGGACCAAACCCATCGAGGATATTGCTCCGGAATGTCTGGCCGACCTGGAAGTCAAAGCTCTGGATAATCCGCCCAGGTCTATCACGAAGTACCAGACTAAGGGCGAGACTGTCTACTACGTGGTCAAGGAATGCTGTGACCAATTCAGCGACCTGTTGGGCGCCGACGGCGAACTCATCGGGCACCCCGACGGCGGTATCGCCGGTCGCGGCGACGGCGTGACTATCTTCGACCCGACCGACCTTAAGGGTGAGGAAATCTGGCCAGCGCCTTAGTAGCTGGTTTGGCTTTAGTCGCCGTCGATCCAGGACGTAATCAGGTGATGAGCGATGGCAATAGGCTGCGGCACGTTGAGATTCTCGTTCTTGCCCTGCAGGGCTGATACCACTTCGTCCCTGGAGAACCAGCGGACATCATTCATCTCATCGGCGTCAAAGTTGATCTCGGTGGTCGCAGCGTCCGCGTGGCAGCCAATCATCAGCGATGACGGGAAGGGCCAGGGTTGGGATGAGTGATAACGCACTTGGCCAACCTGAATGCCGGCCTCTTCCATCACTTCCCGCGCTACGGCTTCTTCTATGGACTCACCCTGGTCAACGAACCCAGCCAAAGCAGAGTAGGTGTTGGTCCGGTTCAGACGACCACGGCGGGACTGCCCCAACAGACAACGGTCGCCGTCGGATACCACCACGATGATAACGGGGTCGGTCCTCGGGTAGTTTTCTTTCTCGCACTTGGAGCATTTACGCACCTGGCCACCACGTCCCATCAGGGTTTCGCCGCCGCAGATGGCGCAGAAACCATTCACGTTGTGCCAGTTTATCTGAGCCCTGGCCTGGGCAACGATGCCGGAGTCGGCCGGGCTGAGAATGTCCGTCACCGACCTGGCGTCTACAAAACGAAACCCGTTTCCCTCGCTAAATTCCGCCACCGCTTTTTCCTGGCCGGATATATCGACGGTGAAGTGGGCGGTGTCGTTCAAAAGACCCAGAAATATGGGAGTGGTATCGATGCCCAAACGTTCTAGGTCCGCCGCGCCAACCCAGCCTAGGCCCTCAGCAGCGCCATCAGTTACCAATATATTTAGGTCTCTAAGGGGTAGGAATTTGCTGCTTGAGTCCTTGCTTTTATCTGAGATCCATTCATCGTCGCGGCGTACTGTTTCGCCACGGTCGACCGGGTTTCCCGAGTAAACGTGAGAGAAATTCAACTGTGAGTCCTTCAAAATCAATTTGTTGGCCGGGGTGATTCGCCGTAGTTTATCCGATTCTACCCACAATATTCATCTTGCCGTGCCGGTGGTTGGTGGTTATCATGCGGCCAAAGTCATTAAACCGCCCATCAATTAGGAGTGAACACATGGCACGAACACCAACAGTAACCAGAGACCGGATACCAGAGAAATACCGAGAGGCCTTTGACCATGAAGTGGCCATCAGCAAGAACGCCATGGAGAACGGCCCCGGATCAGTGATGATCAACAGCCCAGAAATGCGCAAACGGGCCAATCACCTGGTCTTCTATTTCAGAGAAGAGTCTGAACTTCCGCAGAACATTCAAGAGATGGTCATGATCATGACCGCACGGGCAAAAGACTGCCAGTACATCTGGTTTGCCCACGCCGCTCGCGCCCGAAAGGAAGGCATCAGCGACGCGTTTGTCGATGCCCTACGCGACAAGAAACCGTTGCCCAAGCTGCAAGGAGCTGAGCAAATTGTGGTTGATTACGCCACGGAATTGTTTGGCACCAACCGGGTGAGCGACGCCACTTTCAAAACGGCCATCGACCACTTCGGTGCCCTGCTACTGACCGAACTGACCACGATGATGGGCTACTACTCCATGTTGGCTCTGAACGTGAATGCATTTGAAGTCGACGTACCGACTGGCGGTGAAGCGCCACTGTTGGTCTAACCCAGACAAGACCTGTCTCCGGTTTATTAAAAGCCCCGCCCATCAATTTGGGCGGGGCTCTTCGTATTTTACGCAACTGCTGAAGCCAGACCGGCCCAATTATGATAGTGGCGGTTACCGGTTATTCCTTTGCATCACTGGTTGGAAAACTGCTCAATTGATAAAATTCTCGGATGTTTACGTCGGCCCAAAGGCTACTCGGCATCGCCTTAACGGGGTTACTTCTGACGGTTGCTTGTGGTCAGGAGAATCCCCAGGACGCCGACTGCGTGGGCTGCGTGCTCAGGGACCAGATAGAGGCGGCCCAACCCGGCGAAACAATCCACATCTCTGCCGGCACCTACACGCTATCCGGCGGCGAACTCCTGATTGACAAAGACCTTGTTCTTGTTGGAGCTGGCTCTGAATCCACGATAATCCAAGCAGCGGTTTCCTTGGAGTTGGCAACCCACAGAGTAATGCGAATCACTGAAGGCACAATTGTTTCCATCTCCGGCGTGACTGTCAGATACGGCAGCGAGACATCAACGGAGTTACGCATGATTCCCTTCCACTCTGAAGCAGTGGGAATGATTTCCAGTGGCATTGAGCAGATGGGAGCCGAGTTTGGCGGCGGCATCTACACCCAAGGAACACTCACCATCGTCGATTCCGTGGTCACTGACAATTTCTCCGGCGGCGGCGGCGGAATTTTCAACGGGGCCAAGATCATCATTAAAAACAGCTCTGTCAGCGGGAATGGATCGCGAGGTCTCGGCGGCGGTGTCTTCAACGGCGGCATTCTTGAGGCGACAGGATTGGTCGCCAATGATAACCGCAGCGGCAGCGGTGCTGGTATAAGCAATTGGGGCCAAGCGACGTTATATGGGTCGACCATCAGCGGTAATCACGCGAATTATTACGGCGGCGGTATTCAGAATCACAGCGTCGGCTCCATGACCCTGGACTCTTCCACGGTGAGCAATAACCGAGCCTCCATCTCAGGCGGCATCAACAACTCGGAGCTGTTAGAAGTGAGCAACAGCCACGTCGATGACAACACAGCCGGGCTTGGCGCGGGGATCGATACCAGTGGAACTCTGACATTATCCAACACCACCGTCAGCGGCAACACGGCCCAAGAGGGCGGCGGGCTGTTGGTTAGGTTCATCGTCCGCGAGAAAGGGGCCGTGGTCTCCAACACCATCATCACGGGAAACACCGCAGATCATGGGCCAGACTGCATGGGTGTGGTTGATTCGCTGGGAGGCAATTTGATTGGTGTGAGCAATGGTTGTGACTTCATGGGATTAGAGAGCGACAATGTCGGGTCTAAGTAAAACCAGAGATTTTGGGAAACAAGAAAGGTGCCCCATTCTGATATCAGAATGGGGCACCTTTAACGTCTGCACCGGACACTCGCTATAGATTAAGAGAGTGCTCTTCGTAGTCTTTCACCTTGTCGTACACCTGTAGTCGGTGGCGGCCGGCCTCTAGAACAAATATTGAGTCATTCTGGTCCACATTCACCGCCACGGGACGGCGAAAACGCCATTCAGGTTCCATGTTTGCCCGCCGACGGGCCTTGATAATGTCAGGGTTGGCATCGATATAGGTCTGTGTCCACGGAGATGGCTGCTGAGCGTCGCCCACCAAAGTGGTGACGAAATGACCATCGGAGCCAAACACCTGCACCCGATGGTTGCCCCAGTCTGTTATGTACACGTCGCCTTCGGAGTCCACTGCCACCCCGGTCGGTCCATGGAGGTCCCCAACACCGTTGTCATTCCCTTCGAACATGACCTTAAAATTGCCGTCGGCATCGAAACTCTGAACGCGATTATTTTTCCAATCGGCAACGTAGACATCACCTGCCCGGTCTACGCAGATACCCCAGGGGAGGTTGAATTCTCCATCACCGTTGCCTGGTTGTCCAAACCCACCTAGAAACGCCCCTTCTTTGGTGAACTTTTGGATTCGGTTGTTGGCGCTATCTACGACCAGCAGATTGTCGTCACCGTCAAAGGCTATGCCAGACGGCCCAGCCAATTCCCCTTCACCACTGCCCACTTCTCCCCAAGAGGACAAGAATGTTCCCTCTTTGTCGAAGATGGATATCCGGTTCAAGAAATCGTCCGATGCGAAGACGTTGCCCTGACTGTCCAGATCGATTGACCGTGGCCACACAAACTGACCATCTCCTCTTCCTGATGCGCCAAACTGACCCAGGAATTGGTGATCACGGGTAACACGAGTGATGCGCTGGCCAATCTCCTCAACGCCTCGACTGATGACGTAAATAAGGTCGCCTTCCCCAAAGACGAAATCTTGGGGCGACCAGAATCCCTGCCCGGACATGCCATACATGCCTATGCAGTAACTGTAATCAAATACACGCCCAGCGGCGACGGTTGTTAACATTCTGTGCTCCTCTTGAGGTTCCAGATAAACGTTGGGCGACGTTGGAAGATTGAGCGTATTAGACGAACTGAATCTGCTCGAATTTGCCGCCGACGATTGGAACTGGGTCAAGTCCTAGCCATTGGTCTATGACGCTGGAATAAAAGCCTCTGAAGTCATAGCTCGGGTCCAGGTCACCCTGGTTCAGGTCTTCTGGTTTGAGTGATGGATATGAGCCATACATCCCGCCTTTGACTTGGTCCCCGATGATGAAGGCACCGCCTCCGGCACCGTGATCGGTGCCCGTGCCATTGTCACGCACCCGACGACCAAACTCCGTGAAGATCATCATGACCACATTGTCTCCGGCGTCATGTTCGTGCAGGTCATCGAAGAAATCGCTGATTGCCGCAGAAACTTCCGTCCACAACCTGGTGTGCATGGGAGTCTGGTTGAAATGGGTGTCGTAGGGAGCGTGGGAGGTGTAAAAGACCTGGGTGCCCAGGTCTGCCAGATGCACCCTGGCCACGTCTCGCAGGTATTTGGCAATGGCGTTGTCGCCATACTCCACGGTTGAACTGTATTTCTCGGGGGCCGATTTGATGATGTCAGCGCCCTTTAGAGCGTCACGACCGGTCTGGCCCAGGTAATCCATGGTTGCGCCGGTGCCGATGGCCGGGGCATACATCCTGGCGAACCGGTCCATCAAACGCGTTCGGTCTTGCTCACTGGCAACACCTGGCACGCTGGACATCAAACCGTATGACTCAAGGTTGGATACAGATGTAATCGGCACACCGCGCAGGGCCAAGGCTCTTGGTAAACCCTGACCAAAGTTGACGCACTTGAGCACGTTCTCGCCCTGAGGATCCAGGTCTCGGACCAATTTAGCGACCCATCCTTCTGTACCAACCACGTCTGGTTCGCAGGTATGCCAGATGTCCATGGCCCTGAAGTGCGACCGCGGCGAGTTCTCAAAGCCGATGCCGTGAATTATGGCGACCTTTCCGTCGTCATACATCTGTTTAAACGGAGCCATATTGGGATTGAAAGCCAGCTCATCGTCTATGGGCAGGACCTTGTCCTGTGGGATACCAACCTTGGGGCGGTTGTCGTGGTAATGGCCGTTGGTGTACGGGATTATCGTGTTGAGATAGTCGTTTGCCCCGGTGAGTTGTAGTATCACCAATACCGGGTCTTTCTTAGTTGCAGTCATGTGCTCACCTCGTCCTGAGTATCCTCAAATACCACCTGGAATATCGATGGATGAAGGGGTTTAAGCGAATTGGAAATCTCTGGATGCCCCGATCAGTGCCAGCATCACGCCAATTTTCTGCTTTGACTTTTCAGACTCTGCTTCCGACTCCCAATTTAGGCCACCGTCTTCGGTCGCCTGATCAAGGAGTTCGGATTTAGTAGCCTCGCTGAAATCCAGCGGTCCCACCAAATCCAGACAGCCGTCCACAAACTCCTGGGGTGAAGTCGCGCCCCGGTGCTTGAGGTCGGAGATGATGGTTTTCACTCCAGGAAGGGATATGTCGCCCATAAGACCCGCGGCGAAATTCACCCGTCGAACCAACGCTCCACCGTCGATCCATTCCCCTCCCGTATGCCAGCTTTCCACGCTGGGCGGGTTCAACAGTTCCTGACCTTGGTAATTGCACTCAAAGGCCAAGCTGTTAAAACCCGGGCGTGGCCCCTCGAAATTACCCGCCAGCCGAACGGTGCTAACAACCAGTTCTGCCGGGCTTTTCACGTGGGCAAAGCGGGCATTTTTGAAGAAATCAGAATTGAACAGCACCCGCAGCATCGCCCGCAAATTGCCATCTGATTCGTCGTAAGCTGCTACCAGTTGGTCGATGGCATCTGGGTCGTTCGGAGGGTTGATGTTCCAACTGGGTACCTGGGGCTCATCGGCAACGAAGAAGTTATACAGATGCCTCGCCAGGAAACGGGCGGTGGCCGGTTGCTTGACCACAATGTCTATGATGTCTTCCCCGTTGAAACGGCCTTCGTGGCCCAGGAAACTCTTTTCGCCATCATCGTGGTCTTCGGGTCGGTATTCAAAGTTCCAGTAGAACCGGCCCAGGGGGTTTCTCGGTATCTTGGGCTCAATGGTCCACCCGGTAAAGGCACGGGAGGCATCCTTGATATCGTCTTCGGAGTAGTTACCAACGCCCATGGAGAACAGTTCCAACAACTCCCGACCCCAGTTTTCGTTGATGGCGCCGTTGTGATTGCCGTTGTTATCCAGCCAATAGATCATGGCCGGGTTCTTGGCCAGCTCAACCAACAAGTCACGAAAATCACCAAACGCCTGACGCCGAAACATCGCTATCTGCTGAGTGATCTCTGGGGGGTTGTCCACCTTTGAATTACCGGTGGCGAAAAGTTGATGCCAGAAAAGCGCCAGCTTCTCTTCCAGAGGGCGTTCAGTGTTCACCATTCGGTAGACCCACTCCGCCTGGTTGATGGGAGGGCCAAGTGCGCCTTCGTATCCCGGCATGTACCGGTACAAAATATCTTCGTCAATCGGAGGCTTCTCCTCTGGATGGAGAAGTTCTTCCACCGTGGCCTCATAGCTTTTGGTTGCTCTCTCTTCCAACTCTTGTCTGGCCGCGCCAAACCCGGCGCGCCGCATGAGATGTCCCATAAGAGCAATTTGTTCTTTATCTGGCATCGGTTCCCTCCTTTAATCGCAAACAAATATTGTTAAGCCAAGGGATTGCGAGACGATAATTCATTTTTTAACTGGATACATGCTACGGAGGGAGAAATAGTGTGTCAAGGATAGCAATCAATCATCTATCTGTGGATTATTGACGATATTCGCAAAACGAGCCTAAAATCCACGTTACATCTCTTGTCTCAGGTTCAACCAAGAGCCGGTCAAGTTTCTTGACTGCCTGGCTGCTGGCAATCGGTTATAGTGTCCCCAGCAAAAATCTTGGGAGGAACGATGGTTGATCAATTAAGCAGGCCAAAAGACACCATGGACGTCTATTGGTTTTCTGAGCAGGCCCAAGGGTATATATCTGATGGTGAGCTGGAAAAATTTGAATCGGGACGTCTAGCGTTCCCCAACTCCCATTTCGATCCTGAAAAAGCGCACAACCTCTACAACCAATACCACGAGCAGTACGCTCTGGCCGACGAGATAGGGTTCGACGGCATCATGACCAACGAACATCACTCGGCGTATTGGTGTGGCAAACCGGCAGTCAACCTGGACGCTGCCGTGCTGACCAAGATCACCAAGAAGGTCAAAATCGCGATTCTAGGCAACGTCATTGCGGTCAATGACCCCATCAGAATGGCCGAAGAGATTGCGATGCTCGACTGCTATTCCGGAGGGCGAATCATCTCAGGCTTCGTACGCGGTGGCGCGGTCGAGACCTTACAAGCAGGCATCGACCCCACCCAGAATCGGGAACGGTTTGAAGAGGCCCACGACCTGATCGTCAAATGCTGGACCGAGCCTGGCCCGTTCCGGTACGAGGGAAAGCACTACCAGTACCGGGTGGTCAATCCGTGGGTTATGCCCATGCAGAAACCCCGCCCAGATATTTGGTTCCCCGGCACTGGCAGCCCAGAGAGCGTGGTGTGGGCGGCCCAACACGGCCACCCCTACATGAACCTCGGCGCGGTCATGGATACCACCGAGTGGCTTAAACAGATCTACATCGACACTGCCCTGGAAGCCGGATATAAAGCCGGCCCCGAGCACTTTGGCTACCTGCTAAAGGTTCTGGTCGCCGACACAGAAGAGAAGGCCCAGGAAATTGGCCGAAACTTCGTTTGGACGGAAGGACACCGACAGAGAGGACCCCGGGAACACGTGGACCCGCCCGGTTACCAGTCACGGGAGGCCGTTGCCGTGAAACGAGCCCGTCCCACCGGCGCTTTCGCCGGAAACATGGGACAGGCCCAGTCTTACGAGAACCAGCAAGAAGCCCGTATCGTAATCGTTGGCACACCAGACTCGGTGATTGAAAAGCTGAAATACGTGGTTGAGAACCTCAGCCCTGGTTATATGCTTATTTACGGAAATGAAGGCCCCATGAAGCATGAAGACTCCATGCGGTCCATCGAGCTACTGGGCAAGGAAGTCATCCCCGCGTTGAAGGAGATCAAGCTTCGGCCTTACGACTAACTTGGTCGTCTCACAGTCACAAAGGCAAAGGCCCGGCTGATTAGCCAGGCCTTTGTCTTATATCCAGTTAGGTTGTGCCGCAGCTACGTAGTGCGACCTTTCAGACCCAGGCTGGCCACCGTGGCCACCACTGCCGCTCACAAGCACATGATAAACACCAGTCCCAGGCCATCAACGTCCACGTCACTAGCTCCCAGGATTCCAGCTATGATCGCAGACCCGGTTAGGCTGCCCAGGTAGCGACTGGTTGATTACAGCCCGGCAGCCGAACCGGCTTGGTTGCTGTCTACAGGTGCTACGGCTGATATCTGCAAGCCCGGCGATACGAGCCCAATTCCCACCCCAACCAACGACAAGCCCGATACTAGAACCGTTACCGAAACGTCTTGACCCGCAAGAGCCATGAGTATAATCCCTACTATTAGAATCACCAGGCCCATGGTGGTGGTAATGCCGCGGCCAACTCGGTCAATCATCTTCCCGCCCACGTAAGACGAAACGGTCATGCCTGCTGACATTGCAAATCTGCCTGGCCAGTGCGCAATCTCTGCGACAAAGCGTATGATTTAGCGAATCCAAAACCGAACCAAGAAAATATTAGGTGGCAGTCATGTCCGTAGCCCGCGAAAAGTTCCGGCAGGTACTCGCAAAAGGCACCTGCACCTTGGCAGCAAACATCTTTGACCCGCTGTCAGCGCGCATTGCCCACATGCTGGAATACGAAGTCTGCGTCCTCTCTGGTTCAGTGGGCAAAGTAGCAAACTTGGGCGTCCCGGATGGTGTGCTGACAAACATGTCTGATGTAGTAGACCACTGCCGACGCATCACCCGCATCGCCGACGTGAGCCTGATGGTTGACGCTGAAGACGGGTTTGGCAACGCAGTCAACGTTATGCGCACGGTGCGGGAGTTGGAAGCAGTGGGCGTATCTGGCATCGAGATTGAAGACAATTTCGTGCCCCGAAAGTTCAACGTCCAAGACGCAGGTCTAATTACCAAGGAAGAACAAATGGGTAAGCTCAGAGCAGCCGTGGCAGCCCGCACTGACCCAACCACGGTCATCGTCGCCCGCTCTGCCGCCTTTGGGTTGTGCCCCTTGGATGAAGCCGTTGATCGTCTGTCTGCCTACTCGCAATCCGGCGCCGAGGCTGTGATGCTGACCGGGGTGAAGAGCCGCGAACAGATAAAAGCCGCCCACGCCGCCACATCACTGCCCATCACAATCTTGAACCCGCCTATTGAGGCAAGGAATGACTCAGCCTTCTTGGCCGACAACGGGGTCCGCCTCCTCATGTTGGGCAACCCGACCTTCGCCGTGGCCGTGAAGGCCATCTACGACAGTTATAAGCATCTGCAAGATGGCGGAGCCATGGAAGACTTATCAGATAGCCAAGCGCCTAGAGAGCTTCTGCTGGCAGTTAACCGCACCAATGAGTTCATCCAACTTCAAGAAGAGTACGTCCGGGACTAGGGCACCAAATCAACAACCAAGGGAGAGATGTTATGTCTGGTAACCGAGCAATCTTATCAGCATTGGAACGCAACTGGCAGATGGTGACTTCCGCAGTGTCGGATGTGAATGAACCGCTCTTGTCGGCACAGCCCAACGAGGAATCCAACTCGATGAGTTGGCTGGTCTGGCACATGGCGCGAGTAACCGACCGCTTGATACACATGCGTCTGCAAGACGCCCCGCAAATCTGGTCAGTTGACGGCTGGTTTACGAAATTCAATATGCCAGACGAGCCCGACGACATGGGCATGGGCTGGAGCAAAGAGCAGGTTTCCGCGTGGCAATCGCCGTCCAAAGAAATCTTGATGGAGTATTTCGCCAAGGCGAACAGCGCGGCCGCCAACTACATCAGTTCACTGACCGACGCAGACCTTAGCCGGGAAATTCCGTGGACTGCCCCAACGGTAACCATGCCCATGGAAGAAGCCTTAGGCATTCTGCTCTGGGACAACATCGTCCACGGAGGCCAGGTGGCCTATCTGCGTGGGTATCACCAGGGCATGGGCTGGCACCGTTAGGTCCTGACCGAAGCGGCTTGGTCGGTTACAGGTCTATCTTAAACAGTTCTTCGGAGAACACTATGTCGCCGTGGTACACGCGTTGCATTCCCAGGTAGGTCTGGTCGAAAGGTGCCTGGGACGATAGGTTAGGGCCCATGTGCACCAGCACCAGCTTTTTCACACCGGCTTCCTGAGCCATCTCGGCTGCTCCGGTGGTGCCGCATTGGCCAGGGGCCTCCCCGGTTGCATTCATAACATCCTGGTCGTCCCAGCACATGCAAAGCATCATGTCGGCGTCCCTGGCCAAGTCGATGACCGACTGGCAGGGTTGGGTGTCTCCGGTGAAAACCACGCTACCGTCCGGGGTGTCCACCCGGTAGGCCAGGGAATCCAAATAGGGTTGTACGTGCTCTGCTAGAGCGGCGGTCACCTCCCAGTTCTTGCCGGATGCCACCTCCCCCGGCCCAATATTCTTGGCCTGGGGGTTGGGCGGTAACCGGGGAAGCGTGCCCCCTCGGTTTTGGTAGACCTGTTGACTCAGCGGATGGCCAACGCGCGCCCGCCAGTCTGCCGAGAACACGCCATTTTCGCCAATTATGCCATCAGTGATTTCTTCTGTGAGTGATGGTCCGTAAACATTCAACTCATTGATGTTGCCCGCACCTTGATCCCAGCGACAAAGCAAAAAGCAGGGGTAATCGATATTGTGGTCAAAATGGTGGTGGGTGAAGAACAGGTTATCCACCTGCGTCGGAAATAGACCGGCCTTCACCAACTTGTGTGTCGCTGCCGGACCGCAATCGAACATCAATGTTTCTTCACCAATCTTCAAAACATGGGCACTGCCAAAACGTTCTGCAGTCGGGGTTGGTGTGCCACCGCCAAGTACGAAAATCTCTGCCATTGGAACTCCATTTTAGGCCAACAGAATAATCTTCCCAAATTACGAGGATTATTTCCTGAATCAAATTTAAGTTATCTCTTTTAAGTTATTTCGGTGTGTCTACGGGTGCATTCGGCTCAACAAGGATTCTCTCCAAGCCTCGCCTTTGGAGTACATCCCTTCGGCTGCCCGTACGTGGTAGTACGTCGGCGCGACCCCCAATGGCTCCCCGTCGTCTTTGACTGTATCCATGGCCTGCTCCAAGAGCTTACGAGCTGCGACAATGGCAATGTCTGACGGCCCCAAGAACTCCAACGTCCGGTCAACTATCGAGCCCATACTCTCTTGGATCGCCCGGTCTTGTGCGTTGATGCCATGAATGCCGGTGAATGTTTGGGTCTTTTGGACATCTCGGTCTAGCATGTAGTTGTTGTCCCGATTGCGTATTGACCGGAAGCCATTGGCCGGGTCCACGTCTTCGTCCAAATTGTTGCCCGAATCTTTCAGTGCGCTCTCGTTTTCAGGTAGGGGATCGGCGCCCCAACTGTATCCAAAGTTGTAGACCATGACATTGTAATCGTCCATAGGCACCCAAAAATGGCCGTCGACTACCTCTTTCCCATAGCGACTGGGTCTGAGTTGGGTGAACGGCATCACGTATTGGTAGCCGCGCACGAATGTCTGATCCTCGCCTATTGGCCTTATACCAAAGTAACGGTAGCCATAGTCGGTGGTTTCCACCTCTACGTCCGGAGCAGCCCCCTGAAGGAATGGGGAATTTGGAGAGATGCCCGGCTCATCGGTATCATCGGTCAATTTGCGATGCAAGATGGGGGCATGGGAGGTGTCGATCCCACCCTCCATTGCCTGAAGCCAGTTGCACTCCTGCCAGACTTTGGTCATGTACCGGTGGGTCTCCGGCGCTTTTGTTAGTTCGAACTCAGGTGGGGCTGGTTTCTTATCCGGCGGGCCCAGATAAGCCCAGATTACTCCGCCCATATCCAGCGTCGGGTACGCAGTTATTTTGACCTGGTCATTGAATTGTCGCGGCTCGTTCATTTGGTCAACGCAATTTCCGTCAACATCGAATTTCCAGCCGTGATAGACGCAACGAATTCCGCATTCTTCATTACGGCCAAAATACAAGCTGGCGCGGCGGTGAGGGCAGGCTTCTTGAACGAGACCGACCAGACCATTGGTGTCACGAAATGCGAGCAAACTTTCGCCCATCAATGCCACCCGGACGGGAGGGCAATCAGGCTCAGGTATCTCAGTGGAAAGGAGAGCAGGTAGCCAATACCTGCGCATGGTTTCGCCCATGGGTGTTCCCTGGCCAACCCGGCTCAAGGAATCATTCAAAGCATGGTCCAGCATTCTATATCTCCCAAATTGTTGACGTGTTCGGTGTCGTTATGTTTTAGGCTATTGCCCCTTGGCGAGACCCACCAGTGAGAATTTCCTCAAGGGGGGTCTTCTCGAATTCAGGGGCATCGGCAAATAGCTCAATCTCAATGCCATCAGGGTCGCGGATGTATAGGCCTTTGGTCTCGCCGTGGTCGCCGAAGCCGGCAATATCGACTTTGTTGTCCAGCACAACCTGGTAGGCGTCTTTGAGTTCATCCATGTCTGCCAGTTCCCAGGCCATGTGGTACAGACCAACCTGGTCAGGGAAGGGTCCAACGGCGTTTGGGCCCAACTCTGCCAGAGCTATTTCGTGGTCTATCTCTGGGTTGCTGGTGAGGAAAACCATCTTGCCGCCCCGGGTGCGGTTTTTGACCTCCAATCCCAACACATCGTGATAGAAATCTTCAGAGCGCTTCGCGTCCCGCACTCTAATCACCAAATGACCTAGCATTTTGGGTTTAATCATCGCATCACCTATATAATTCGGAATCTTGCAGTCAAAATCTGGAATTTCAATTTCGTTGGCGACAGTATACAAGAGACCGCAAAATTGCTGTGGCGTCTGCATTTTACCGCTGGTTTAAATTATTCCTGGTCAGCGTCCCTTATAGGCCTCGAAAACGCTGCTAACAAAAGGTACAATATTGGCCTCTGATGGGCCGACATGTGAACAGGCATATTTGCAGAGAGAAAGCCGAATACCCACGTCCCCAAAACAGGAGTTCGCCCACATGACCACCAACAAGCGTGAAAAGAGTCTGATTGTCATGCAGCTCTCGGGTGGCAACGACTATCTGAATACAATTGTCCCGTACGCCGAGGGCAAGTATTACGACTCCCGCACCACGGTCAACATACCTCAGGATCGGGTGATTCCCATCAATGACCAGTTGGGATTCAACCCCAGCATGGGGCCGATCAAGGCTCTTTGGGACGAGGGGAAAGTCGCCGTGATCAACGGGATCGGCTATCAAAACCCCAACCGCTCCCACTTCCGCTCCATGGACATATGGCACACTGCAGAGCCGGACACCATCGGCAAGGAAGGCTGGCTGGGGCGGGCGATTCGCGATATTGACCCCTTGGGCGAAAACGTGCTCACCGGCATCAACTTTGGCCGCGGCCTGCCCCGGGCTCTAGCCTGCCCCGGCGTGTCTGTAGCGTCAGTTGGTGATTTGGCGACCTACGGCCTGTTTCCCGACGTTCAGGATGAAGAGCTACGTATGTTCACCCTGGAGGCATTCTCCAAGATGTACGGCGGCGCCGCGGGACGAGACCCGGTGATGGACCTGCTGGGTCAAACCGGCAAGGACGCCCTACAAGGTGCAGACATCCTGCGGACGGCTCCCGGCATGTATTCATCAACGGTAGAATACGCCCCCGACGCCCTGGCACAAAACGTCAAGAGTATCTCCCAAGTGTTCCACGCAAACTTGGGCGCCAAGGTCCTCTACACCCAGCATGGACCGTTTGACACACACTCTGGAGAACTCCTCTCCCACGCCAAGTTGTGGAACGAAGTTGCCGGCGCGATCGGCTCCCTGATGGAAGACCTGAAAGAACACGGCACCGAAGATGACGCTACGATTTTGGTTTTCTCGGAGTTTGGCCGCCGCATCAAGGACAACGGCTCTGGCAGCGACCACGGCTCCGGTGGCGGCGCGTTTCTGATTGGTGGCGCGGTGAACGGCGGGCTGTACGGCGAATACCCGTCCCTGGCCGAGGCGGAACAGATCGAGGGCGACCTCCGCTCCAACAACGACTTCCGTTCCGTCTACACCAACATCCTGGAAGACTGGATGGGCCTGGACGCCGCGCCCATCGTCAACGGACAGTTCGAGAAGTTCGACGTATTCAAGTCGTAAGTTCCTGAAACAACGTTTACCCAATTATTTATCCAATAGGGAATGATGATGATAAGTAACGACACAGGTCTGATGGCCCATCTGCTTCGGCGCGCCGGTTTCGGCGCTACTCGTGACGAACTTGAAAAGTATCTTGCTCTGGGATACGAGGGCGCAGTAGAAGTTCTACTCAACCCTTCTGAACCCAACAACATGCCCGACGACCTGATCCGTCGCTACCACGTGGAGCAATCAGAGTTGCGTGACATAGCCGGTTCTGCTGCCTACTGGATGTACCGCATGATCAGCACCTCGTGTCCGCTGGAGGAAAAGACCGCCCTCTTCTGGCACGGATTATTCGCCACCGGCTACGCCAAGTTGAACCAGGCCCGTTCATTGCTCAATCAGGTGGACATGTTCCGACGGTCCGGCATGGGTAGTTTTGAAGACCTGTTGGTGGAGTTGTCTCAAGACCCGGCCATGATCGTTTGGTTGGACAACATTGAGAACCATGGTTCAGCCATCAACGAGAATTTCGGACGTGAACTCCTGGAGCTCTTCTCCATGGGCATCGGGAATTACACAGAGGATGACATCAAGGAATGTTCTAGGGCCTTTACCGGTTGGACCCTGGGCAATGCTGAATATATGTCCATCAGAGCTGCCAAGGACTCCATCTGGCCCTACGGACGTATCGCCTGGCACTTTGACTATCGGGAAGAAGATCACGACGACGGCGAGAAGACCTTCCTTGGAGAAACGGGCAACTTCAACGGCGAAGACATAATCGCCATCATCGCCAAGCAAGAATCCACAGCCCAATTCGTGGCAACCCGGCTGTTCCAATTCTTTGCCGCTGATGAAGTCACCGAATACGGAGAGAAGGCCATCCAGGCCATGATGGAAACCTATTTCTCCTCCGGCTACCAGGTCCGTGATATGTTGCGAACCCTGTTCCACTCCGATTATTTCAAGTCGGAGGAAGCCCGTTACGCCCGCGTTAAGAACCCGGTGGAGATGGTGGTCGGCGCCATCCGCATGGCCGGCAGCTACCAAAATCCAGCCCTTGGCATCGAGAATGTGTCCCGGAACATGCTATTCATGGGCCAGGGCCTGCTTCAGCCACCGACGGTTGAAGGCTGGCATGAGGGCTCCGAATGGATTGACAGCGGCGCGTTGGTGGAACGGGTGAACTTTGTCGCAAAAGAGCTGTCCAACGTCAAAAGCCCTGGCGTGCGCTCCATCATCGACCGCCTTGAAGCGGGATCAGACGCCGGGATACTTGACCCGGATGAACTGGCTGACGGTTGCTTGGACTTGCTCGGCCCTATAGAGGTCTCCGAGGCCACACGGTCTGTGTTGGTGGAATATGCCGCACGCCTTGGTAACCTGGATCTGAAAGATCATCTACAGGGCGACCTTGCCGAGCAACGGGTCGGTAATATGCTCCGGCTGGTGGCGGCCACTAGGGAATATCAGCTGGCTTAATCTCTCCTGACCAAGGGAGCCCATGTGAGCACGCAGACCAAATCTCCAGGCATCAGCTTGGATTACGTAAAAACCATTGGCATCGTCAATAACGGCTTCAATGGCCGGGGCTTTGCCAATCCCTATGACATAATCGCCGACGATGACGGCCAAATTTTCGTGTTGAACCGCTGTGACCCGGCTCGCGCCTCCGCCATCCGCATCGGTATCTGCAACCTGGATGACGAATACCTCGGCGAGTTTGGGCGCGGCAACGGCTCTGGCGACGGACAGTTTAACTGGGCCGTAGCAATGGCTCTAGATAGCCAAGGAAACCTGCACATTACCGACGAGTACAACCACCGCGTAACGACCTACACCACAGCGGGCGAATATGTTTCCCACTGGGGTACGCCGGGATCAGAAGACGGAGAACTGAACGGCCCGGCGGGGATAGCCTTTGATTCTGCCGACAATCTGTTTGTAGTAGACCAGCATAATTCCAGGGTCCAAAAATTTTCAGTTGATGGAACTTTCATCGCCAAATGGGGGAGCTCCGGCAGCGGCGATGGCAAATTCAACCTGCCCTGGGGTATCGCGGTGGACAGCGACGACAATGTGTACGTCGCCGACTGGCGGAACGACCGCATCCAAAAGTTCAGCAATGATGGCAAGTTCATCGCGGTGTTTGGCAGTTCCGGCCAAGGCGAAGGCCAGTTCCAGCGGCCCACAAGCATCACCGTAGATTTAGAAGGATTCATCTATGTGGCCGACTGGGGCAATGAACGCGTCCAGGTGCTGGCCGGCGACGGCAGCTTCCAGTTGCTACTAAAAGGCGAAGCCACGCTCTCCAAATGGGCCGACGAATACCTGGCCTCCAATCCGGAAGAAAAAGCCGAGCGGGACGTTTCCAACCTGACTCCTAACCTACCGGCCCACCTGAACACCCCCTACCACACCTCATCCCAGACAGAGCCTTATTTCTGGGGGCCGGTCTCTCTGACTCTGGACAATCAAGGCCGACTCTACGTGGTTGAGACCAACCGGCACCGCTTCCAGGTCTACCAGAAGCGCTAACTCAATACGCAATTATTTAAGCCCGACAGGTGTGAACCTGGTGGGCGATTACATTTCTGCACCATTCATTCTTCGTCCATTCCTAAAGGAGCCATCGCCATGAAAGCCGTTATCTACAAACGGCCATTCGAAGTCGCCGTAGAGAATGTCCCGGACCCGGAAATTAAACACCCCAACGACGTTAAGGAATCTCCCATAGGATCGCCTACCATAAAATGGTGGCATTGGTGCTGGGGACGAACATAATTCGCAAAGAATTGGGCTTGGCTGAAGTGCCCGTGCGAACTGCAGATCCGCTTTACTCCTTCAGTGGTCCGATCACTTAAACCCTTCTCAAGCAAATTTAGGAGGCTGATCCATGCGTATCGCAATTCCGGACTTGATATCGAACTCTTATTTCCCTGCAGTGGCGGCGGTTGAACTCGGATTTTTCAAAGCGGAGGGTTTAGACGCTGAACTGGAATTGATATTTCCCGTCCCGAAAACCATGGAAGACCTGCGGGACGGCAAGTTGGACTTCGTGGCCGGCGCTGCCCACGCCACCCTGCAGGCGTTTCCCAATTGGAAGGGCGCCAAACTACTGGCAACCTTGGCCCAAAACACCTACTGGATGCTGGTGCTCCGATCTGATTTGAACGTAGAGATGGGCGATGTGGAAGCGGTGAAAGGCCTTAGGATTGGGGCTGCACCCGGTCCGGATTCAACCATCCGGCAACTTTTGGTTGAATCTGGAATCGACCTTGAAAAGGACAAAGTGTGGGTTGGTCCTGTTCCAGGATCCACCGGGGCTGGCGTTTCTTTTGGAGTAAACGCAGCCAAAGCCTTGGAAGAAGGCGTTATCGACGGATTCTGGGCCAACGCCATGGGCAGCGAGGTGGCCGTCCGAAGCGGAATTGGCACCGTAGTGCTCGACGCCAGGCGCGGCATCTGCCCTCCGGCTGCGGTGCACTATACATTTCCGGCGCTTGTCACATCCGACAAAGTAATCGAAAAAGACCCGGAGAGCGTGCGTGCTGCCATCAGGGCAATCGTGAAAGTTCAAAAGGCTCTCAAGGAAGACCCTTCCCGGGCGACCGCAGTTGGGGAGAAACTATTTCCGGCCATGGAGGCGTCAATGATTGCCGGTCTGATCGAAAGAGACCTGCCTTTTTACGACCCCATGATTTCCGAAGATAAAGTAAACGGCATGAACGGGTTTGCCAAAGAGATAGGACTTCTAACGGAGACCGTTACCTACGATCAAGTTGTGGCCACGGAATTTATCAGCCTCTGGACCGAGTAGCTTCAGCAGCGCTTGGATCCGCTAGATAGCCCCGGTCTTCTGCAACGCTTCCAGACCGGTCTTGGAAATGCCCAACTCGCCACCTAGTATTTCCTCATTGTGCTCGCCAATTAGCGGTGCGCGACGAGTTATGCGCCAGGGCGAGGCGTTGTAGATGGCCGCCCCGCCAGGATAGGTAAACTCCTGGCCCAACTCTGGGTGCTCCACAGACACGAAAAACTCCCGGTCTTCTAGGTGCGGGTCGCCCATGATCTCTTCCATGGTGCGAACCGCTCCCCAGGGGAAGTTCAGTTCTTGCCCGCCTTCATAGGCTTCCACCAGCGGCATGTTGGCAAAGAAGTTTTTCAGGACGTCAGCGAAATGCTGGCCCGCTTCCTCAACTACCTTCAGGTCTTGGTACTTGTCATCCAAGAGGTCATCCGCCAGCCCGTGCTCGTCCATCCACGATGCCAGAACCTTGATTCTGGCCGGGGTGAGGTTGCTACCCGAACGGGTGGTGTTGATAAAGCCGCCGTCATTGGTGGCATGCTGGATGCCAGGGGACATGTCAACGGATGCATGCCGACCGGTATGTCGACGCACCACGTCACCAGTTGAGAGGTAGATCGCGATCGCGCCCTCGGTGGTCAGTGAGCAGGCTTCGTGGACTGAAACATCGATGTATTGCCCTTCTCCGGTGAAATCCCGGTGGTAGAGCGCGCCCATAATCCCAATGTACGCGTAGTGGCTGGCGATATGCCAGGCGTTGCCGCCACCAGGCGCGATGGGCGGAGCGTCGGGTATGTCTTCCACGTCATATCCAGATGATGCCATCTGCCCGCCCGCTCCCAGATGCAACAGATCGGTTGTCTTGTAGTCTCGCCAGGGACCGTCCTGCCCAAAGGGCGTAACCGAACACATGATCAGTCCCGGGTTGTTCTCCGATAGCGCCTCGTACCCCAAGCCGATACTTGGTAGGTAACCGGCAGGGAAGCTCTCTAGAATCAGAGTCGCTGTGGCGGCGAGTTTCTTGAAGACTTCTTGTCCCTCGGGCAGGGTGATATCCAAGGTCAAACCCCGTTTCGAGGTGTTGTAATGCCAGAAGTAAAGGCTGCGCTCCAGGTGTTCTTCGTCTTTTAGGAACGGGCCAACCTTCCGGGTTTCTTGTCCGCCCGGCGGTTCAATCTTAATCACATCTGCGCCCAGGTCGGCCATTAACTTGCCGCAGAATTGGGCGTGCTCACCGGTCAGTTCCAGGACCCGCACACCAGCCAAAGGGCCTGGCAGATTATTTTCAGTATTGGTCGAGGTCATTTTCTCGCCTCTTCAATCGCCTGTTCAACGTAGGGGAACTTGGGAGTTGTTTCCGGCCAGAACACGCCTTCGTCGTAGCCTTCCAGCAGTTCCGCGTTACTCATACCCAGCAGGTCGCCCATGATGCTCGTGGTGTGCTGTCCAATCATTGGTGGCGGACCTTTCACGGCAATTTTATTGCCGTCCAGACGGAAGGGAGCGCCTTGGAACTTCCAATCACCCAACATGGGGTGATTCACCTCGGTGAACATGCCTCGGTGGCGAAGCTGAGGGTCGTTCTCAACACGGTCTTCAGAGCTCTGCACCGGCATGGCCCGCACACCGGCAGCCTGGCACACGTCAGCCAGTTCGTACTTGGCCAAAGTGCTGGTCCATTCCTCTATGCCTTTGTCCATCTCGTCCTGGTTGGCCAGACGACCTTTCAGGGTCGAGAATTTGCTATCTTTGGCCCAAGCTGGGCTGCCTAGGACTTCAATTAGAGTGGTCCATTCGTCATCAGAAAGGCAGGCGATGACACACCAATCGTTGTAGCCGCCGCCAAGCGTGCGGTAAGCGTTGTGGGGGGCGGCGATGGGGCCGCGGTAGTTGTTCATCACCGGAGCGCCAGGCCAGACCGTCCGATTACCGGGTGGATAGCCTTTCCGCCGTGACTCCCGGCCGTTAATTGACTTATCCAAGAACGCCGAGCCGGTGAGGGTGATGCCGGTAATCATTTGGGACAGGTCAACGTGCTGGCCTTGACCAGTGTTATTGCGGTGCTTGAGGGCGGTCAGCGCGCACATTGCGCCGTACATTCCGCCGGTGTCATCCAGGTAAGACCAGCCCCAACCGGCGGGTTGTTCGCCGGGCAGGCCAGACAGATGGGTAAGCCCAGACAACGCCTGAGCGGCCGGCCCCATTGTGCCAAAGTAGTGTTGGCGTCCCGTCTGACCAAAACCAGCCATGGAGACATAGACGACGTCCGGTCGCAGTTTCTTCAGTTCCTCGTAACCCAAGCCCCAACGCGACATGATACGTGAGCTAAAATTCTCGATGACCACGTCGGAGACCGAGATCAGACTCTTGATGGCGTCCAGGCCCTTGGGATGGCGGACGTTAATCGAGAGGCCCAACTTCCCTGCGTTGGTGTCGGCAAACTGGCCGGTGGAGTTTGGTCCCGGCTCCACACCCGGAGGCACGGTGAACCGGTTCAGCCGAAGCATGTCCATGTTCTCCGGCCACTCTACCTTGATTACTTCCGCGCCCAAGGTGGCCAGCCAGCGGGCTGCCCACGGTCCTGCCCGGACCCAAGTGAAGTCCACGACGCGGACTCCCTCCAGTGGTTTGTCTTTGCGACGCTTGCCGTTCTGATTGTCAGCCTGCATGGTCCTCGATCAGCCTTGAATCAATATTTTAGGGTTTTGCTGTATTACTTGAGCCAGGGCTCTGAAACAGCTTCGTCGGGCCAGAAGAATTCGAATCCTGCGGCCAACGCATATTGCTTATCGAGGTCTTCTCGGTCTCCTATGTGGTAGTAGACATCGGCCTCGAATTTGGCTTTAACATCGGACAGTTGGTGTTTGGAAACAGCAAAGTCATAGGCAATACCATGCTTTTCCCAAATAGCTCGCTGTCCACTGATGGGACGGTCAGAGCAACTGCCGACGATTATCCCTGCCTCTTGGGTCTTGCGGACTAATTCCATGGTCAGTACGCCAGGAGGATCACCCACCTCCAGAGTACCGTCGATATCGAAACTTATGAGTATAGCCAAGTGGGTTCATCTCTCCTCAAATTTGGTGCGTTTGGGAGTGAATGCTTTGTGAGCACTCGCCCCCACCCTAACCTTCCCCCTTGCGAGGGGAAAGGGATTTTAGTTGCTCTTGGTTGATTGGGTTCGGTTAGTCTGGGGTTGCGCTCCACACTGTGAAGTTGCCACCCATGGGCATGGGACCACCCGATACGCCAATCTCAGGCTTCACACCGGTTATGGTGCGGGCTCCGGCCCTCCCCTGTATCTGCTGGATGCAGTCTGTGTGCATCCAGAACCGGCTGCGGCCACTGCCAATGTTGCCGCCGCTGGGAAGAACTGGGTCTGGCCCCTCGATGCTGATGTCTTTCTGGTAGAAGTCCAGCGCGTCTCCGTTCTGCATCCCCCGGTAGCGGAGGCCTTCCAAATGGAACTGGTGGAACAGTGCGAAGCCGTCGTACATATTCTCAAAAGAAAGGTCGGCAGCGGTGATTCCAGCGCCCTCATAGATCTTGCGACCTGTTGACGCGGTTTCCGCTTCAACCTCATCCAGGGTTGGTAGAATGCTGCGCTGGGTGCCTCTGCTCGAGGCATGGTTGATGATATAAACGGGCTTCTGCTTCATGTCCTTAGCGCGCTCGGCGGTGGTGAACAGGTAAGCGCCAGAAACCATGATTGGAATGTCGTTATCAAATAGATTCGCCGGTTTGGCGATCCAACGGGCGTTCAGGTAGTCCTCTTCCGTCAGATGCTCTGGCCGGTGCTGGGCCCAATAGCCTTCCGGGAACAGCAGGCCGTTGCGCCTGGAGTTCGACATGAACGGGGCCATCATATCGTGGGATTTGCCGTACTTGCGGCAGTACTCGGCAAATTGTAGAGCCGTACCATAGGAGCCAGGAGCGCCCCAAAGTGTGCGACCCGGAGCCATGGCAAAGCTGCCTGGAACGGACTCTGAAGCGCTGATACCGGCCTGGTTGTAGCGGCCTTCCAGGTTGTGCCAGCTCTTGAGCACCAGGCAAGTGTGAGTACGGCCTTCGCCAACGGCCTGAGCCGCCACGACGATGGCATGAGACATACAGCCGGGGCCATACATGGTGAACTTAACGTTCGATAGCTCCGGCATGTTCTTCAGAATCCACTCGGCGCTCAGCTTGGCGATACCGTCCAATGGGTCGTCGGTCTGGTTGTAAGCGTTAACCACATCCATTGGGATGGGGTCGCCTTCCGGCCAGTGCGCGCCGGTGGTGGTTACGGGGTCAAGCACCAGACCATCGATCTGGCTCGGGTCAACGCCGGCGTCTGCAATCGCCTGTCTCAGTGCAAAGATGCTATTGGCGCCCATGGTGTTTTCGGCGGTTCCGTCCCAGCGTCTGGTAGTTGGCGAGTGGCCAACACCGACGGCTGCTACTTTGCCTTTATGTTCCCAGACTCCCAGCCCCTCGGTTGTTCGGTACATGGAAGCTGGAGCATTTTCTGTAGCCATAGTTAACTCCTGTGCGGGGTATTTCCTGTTCGGGGGTATTTATTAAGCGTATTTAGTAATTTAATCTAGGAAAGGCTAGCCTATTACTCGCCATTCAGGGACTTTCTGACCGTTGGCTGTCTCCTCAAATATCACTTCCACGGCGGCACCAACGGGGACATCGTCCACCGGAGTGCCGGGAAGGTGGGAGTACATCTGAATGCCAGAGTCTTCATCCAGCGTTATGACTGCCAGGTTGAACGGCTGATCCTGTTGCAACAACCTAACGGGGCAGTCATAGACCACACCGTAGTTGTAGATCGTGCCCTTGCCACTCATAAGTTTCCATTCCAAGTTGTCGCCAGACTTACATCGTGTGCAGGCCGCCACCGGGGGATTGTGGAGCCGGTTACAGGCGCTGCAATTTTGTATTTCCAATCTGCCTGCATTGGCGGCGTCCCAAAATGGTTTCGACAAATCGTCGGGTATCACACCCTGTTTTACCATAATTCCCACCTACTTCTGAATTTTATTGAGCGTAATTGATAACAAAGGTTTTACCGAGTCAACAATATTAACATTTCCCGATTATGTCAAAACCTAATGGTAGCGAGTTTAGATGTAATTGGCGGTGCCGACCGTTGATCAGTAAAAGTCCATCAGTAATCAAACAACCCAAAAATCCACCGGGAAATTGCCGGATCCAGTGGGTTGCAGGGCTGAAGCGCAACGTCTCTTCTCAGATGGCTTGGGCCTCCTGTGGCAATGCGAGGGGCCGGATCAGCGGCCATACACAGCCCGTCTTGGATACCGTCACCAAGACGAATGATGTCAGAGTCCACTTTGAAAATCTGTTTTGGCGAGTCTGAACAAGGCCTTAAGAATATCAGTGAACCTGCCCTCGTTCCATCAGCCTCAAGACACAGATCGTACGCTTCCATAAATATCTGCCCAGGGCCGGGGTAATCAAACGCGAAAAATTCGTCCTCGGCAGTTTCAATTAGTTTGCAGGTGTGGACTTGTAGGGCGACATGTAACCTAACGGCGGCCCCCGAACCGGGAACGTCTAGGCAGTAAAACTGAGGCTCGTCCATAGGAGCACGGCAACTAAGATTGCAATCTTTTTCGGCATTGAAACGGAGTATAGCGTTTAAAAACCGTCCCCGCCAGAATGCCTCGACACTCTTGAACTACCAACTGACGGATCTTCAATAATTGAGCGTACCGGTGGCCTGCGACATTGACACTTTCAAGCGCCAAACCTACGATGTCTTAGATTGCTTTATACGTGCTGACCTTACTCATCGGCACGGTTTCTAATGCGCCTTGGCGCTATATTCGGAGATTCGAGCATGCCCACCAAACAAGACATTGCCCTGATCGCCCATTTGATGCGACGCGCCGGCTTCAGCGAGCCACGTGCCGACCTCGTAGCTCGCGCCGACAAGGGCTACGAAGCTGTTGTCGAGGAACTGCTCCACCCGGAAGACCAGCCTCCAATTGATGAAGAGCTGATGTATCGGATCCTTCCGGGCTACGAAGGCGCTCTCGGCCCGCCAATCAGCCAGGCTGATTGGATGTTCCGGATGGTCAACACTCAGCGCCCATTAGAAGAAAAAATCGCACTGTTTTGGCATCAGATGTTTGCCACCAGTAACTCTAAAGTGGACAACCCGCCGGAGATTGGCCGCCAGATTGCTATGTTCCGGGAGTATGGACTGGGCAAATACGGTGAGCTGTTGGTTGAATTGGCCAAGTCGCCCGCCATGATTTTCTGGCTGGATAACCACGGCAACCACGACGGTTCCATCAATGAGAACTGGGGCCGGGAATTGTTGGAACTCTTCTCCCTTGGAGTGGGCAACTACACCGAGGACGATATCAAAAGTGCCGCCAGGGCCTTCACTGGCTGGACCATTGCCCCTAAGATTCCCCGGAATCCCCTAGGCCGTTTCTTCTGGAATTTTGAGTACAAACCCGAGGATCACGACGACGAAGAAAAGACGTTCTTGGGTCACACGGGAAACCTGAACGGCGAAGACATCATGGGCATCATCGTGGACCAACCAGCTTCGCCACGGTTCTTGGCCCGACACCTCTACAGGTTCTTTGTTGCTGACGAACCAGACGTTTCTAGTTGGAGTTCCACACCACCCAACGACCCTGCAGCCATCGAGATTCTGGTTGACGCTTACAACGAATCACATGGAGATATAAGGGCAATACTGCGGGTGCTATTCAACTCTGACTTTTTCAAGACCTCCCAGTTTGCCAGGGTCAAGAGCCCGGCTGAGCTAATTGTCGGCACTGTGCGCATGGCCGGGAACTATGAAGGGTTCAGGCCCGGATTCAACAACCTGGCTCTAGAGTGCGCATGGCAGGGACAGGAACTGCTCAACCCGCCCAGCGTGGAAGGTTGGCACACTGGCGCGGCCTGGATCGACGCTGGTGCATTGATGCGCCGTGTCAATTTCGCGGCGGGTGTCCTGGGAGATATTTCCCACCCTGGTGTCCGAGCAATCGTCGACCGGGTCCAGTTGCAACCGAACAACTCGGCACAAACCATGGTCGCCGTTTGCCTCGACTCCATAGGACCGCTGCAGGTCAGCGACACAACCCTGAAAGAACTACTCAGCCACGCCCTAAAGGGCGGGGAATTAGCCTGGAACACGCCCGAAGAGATCAGCTCCTCAGAAGATAGAGTGAGCAAATTATTAGCCCTGATTGCCGCCTCAAAAGACTATCAATTCGCCTAACCCAGGTCGCCTAGCCAAACACCCGGAATAACTCCGGGGGAGATAGATAATGGCAACAACATCCAAAGACCCCGTCCTGGTCATACTGCAACTCACCGGGGCCAACGATTATCTGAACACGATTGTTCCCTATACCAACGGCCATTACTGGGACGCACGACCCAAAGTCAACATCCCGGCCGATCAGGTGGTGCCCATTGACGACGATCTAGCTTTCCGGTCGGATATGGATCAGTTCAAAGATATCTACGACAAAGGCAATATGGCCATCGTCCACGGCGTCGGATTTGAGAACTCGCCTCGGTCGCATTTTAGGGCAATGGACATTTGGCACACCTGTGAGCCGGACAAGATCGGCACCGACGGCTGGGTGGCCAAGGTAATCAGAGACCTGGACCCCACCGGGGAAAACGTGCTGAAGGGTGTGAACTTTGGACAAGGTCTGCCCAGGGCAATGACCATGCGTGGTGTGCCGATCACCTCTGTTAATCACCTGGCGACCTACGGCGTGTTCTCATCGGTCTCCGGGATTAACTCTCAAGACGAACGAACCCAGCTTCTGGACAGCTTTGCTCGGATGTACTCCCCAGCCATTGGCAATGGACTCACCATGGAATACATAGGTCAGACCGGACTGGATGCTTTGAGGGGCGCCGACATCATCAAGGTTGCTCCTCAGCAGTATTCGTCGACTGTCGAGTACGGCAGCACGTCGATTGCGACCAGCCTGAAGGACGTGGCCCAGGTGCACTTAGCGGGCCTGGGCACTCAGGTTTTCTACACCTCGCACGGCCCCTTTGACACCCACTTCAACCAGGGCGGCTCCCACGCTAAGCTCTGGATCGACATCTCCGAGGCCGTGGACAGTTTCTTCGCCGATCTCCAGGAGCACAACGCCAGCGAAAACGTGGTGATGATGATCTTCAGTGAGTTTGGCCGCCGCGTCCGCGACAACGGTACCGGCACCGACCACGGAGCAGCCGGTGTTGCCTTTGTCATTGGCGACCGAGTCAAGGGCGGAATGTACGGAGCGTACCCTTCGCTGAAACCTGAAGACCTCACCCAGGGAGACCTGGAACCGAACTACGACTTCAGAGGCTTGTACTCCACGATAGTGGACAAGTGGATGGGTCTGGACGCCGTGCCAATAGTGGGCGGTCAGTTCGAACAAATGTCGTTCGTCTAGAACACACGGGCATTACGGGCGGGAATATAATTTTTTTTTGGGCGGGCCTGTTTTGGGTCAGCCTTTTGGAGAGCCGCAGTGCTGACAACAGTCGCCGCCGGTCGGGTTTTCGATTACAGCCATTGCATCGGAATGTACAGCCAGTCTGGCCAGGGATTCTGGACTCCCCAGGATTTTGTATTGGGCAAGAATGGCCGTGTCTATGTACTGAGCCGTGGTGTGGAACAGCTAGGCCAAAGGGTCAGTAAGATCAGCCTTGACCATGAGTTCCAAGGCCAGTTTGGGTCATTCGGCGGTGAAGACGGACGCTTTATCTGGCCTCGCTCAATAGACGTTGACCAGGACGGACGCGTCTACGTTTCCGACGAATTTACCAACCGCATTTCTGTATTTGACGCCGAGGGCGCTTTCCGCTTTAACTGGGGCCGGTTTGGCACCGATGATGGTTTGCTGAGCGGTCCATCAGGGATCGCCTTCGACTCGCAAGACGACCTCTGGGTAGTCGACAGCCTGAACCACCGGGTGCAACGCTTCGCCAAGACCGGTGGGTTCAAGTCGAATTTCGGCCAACAGGGCACTGAAGACGGAAGCTTTGAAATGCCTTGGGGCCTCTGCATCGACCGTAACGACGATATTTACGTGGCCGACTGGGGCAACAACCGCGTGCAGAAATTCTCCCCGGACGGAAAGCTGCTGGTGAAATTTGAGGGTACGTCAAACGGACTGGGTTCGCTAAAAGGGCCTTCCGGCGTGGCCGTGGACTCAGAAGGCGACGTATACGTGACCGACTGGGGTAATCACCGCGTTCAGATTTATGATGCCGATGGCCGTTACATCACAACCTTGGTGGGAGATGCCCAAGAACCGTCACCCTGGACGCAGACCTACATCAACGCCAACCCCGAGATGATTAAGGCCAGACGGCGGGCCGACATGGAACCAGAATGGCGCTTCCGCAGGCCTGTGGCGGTGAATGTCGACGCCGATGACAGGATTGTAGTCTTAGAGTCATACCGCCACCGACTTCAAATCTACAACAAGCTCAAGGACTACCAGGAACACTCGCTGAACCTGTAGCCCGAATTCGCAGTCGCCAGTCTTACGCGGGGAACAGCACTGACCCCTTGTGCCCTGTGTTGGCGACTTTGAACAGATGTCCGCCGTGGGTGGTCACGTACAGTATATCCAATCCGCGCCCGCCAAAGGCACAGTTGGTTGGCCAGTCAACTGGCGTCGGGTGGGTTTCCAACACCCGCCCTGAAGGTGAAAACACGTAGATCATCGGTCCCGGTCCAGCCTGACGCCAACCACCGCAAGCAATGATGTTCCCCTCGGTGTCCAAACACATGCCGTCCAGTCCTCGGTGCACGCCCCTGAAGTCCTCCCCAAACGAGTGCAAAACCATATGTTCGCCCAAGGTATCGTCATCCAGCAGAGGATAGGCGCGCAGTTCCCGTACGCCATCGTAATCACTCTGAATCACATAGAGTGTCCGTTCGTCATCGGATAGCAGCAGGCCGTTGGGCGCCGTCGTCCCGTAGGTCATGCGCTGAAGAGTCCAACCGCCTTCAGCATCAAGATCTGGGTTTAACCGCAGCACCGAGGCGTGGTCTATCTCTCGATTCTCAGCGAGAATCTGCCGGTTTGGGTCGGTGAACCAGATGCGGCCCTTCAGGTCAATGGCCAGGTCGTTTGGCGTATTGTGGCGTTTGCCGTCCAGCAGGTTCGGCAACGGCATGTTGGAGCCGTCTGGTGCGAAGTGGAGTATCGTCCGTCCGCCACCGGAACAGCCAAACAGGCGACCTTCAGCGTCGAACATCAGCCCGTTTGTGCCGTTGGTGTTCGTCCGGTACTCGGTGACCTCTCCGGAGTCCGGGTTATAACGCATGATTCTGCTGTTTGGGATGTCGGTAAACAGCATGGCTTCACCGTCCCATGCTGGGCCTTCCGAAGTTCCACCGTAGGGCCCGGCAACCAGTTCAAAATCCCAGTCCATTGCTCCCTCCATCAATCCCTCCAAAGCCTCTTAGGCTGTCAGATAGTCGTAGTGCTCACCGGCCAGGTCAACTATCCGATCCAAGTCTTCATCAAGCAGGTAACGCTGGTCAATCAAATCTTTAGTCGCCTGTTTCACCAACCCCAGGTACTGGTCTTTAGAGTCGTATCTCTCTTTGATGGACTGACGCTGGTCTCCGGACTCCTCCCGTTTTTCGCGGGTGGCCGGGAACGGAATCATGGAACCCCGCAGCGTGCCGCCGGACGCCCCTCCGGTGCCAATAACCTGTCCGCCTCCGCCTATGTCCGGGTGACGCAGGTTCCAACCGGCGTGGGTGGCCAATGGCACAGTGATGAACGGGAGGCGGATGCCTGAGATTTCGTTGGCGTCTTCGTCAACTGCTGACACCTGATGCGGAAACACCTTTCCGATTACGGCTGGTGTCTTCGTTGGGACCATCGGATTAGGGCCAAAGTCCAGGCGGGTAAAGCGGCGGGCAGGGTTGGGCAGTTTCGCTCCTGGGATTCTGCCGAAGGCCTCCGCAACACCTTCCGGACTAACCGCCGTGCCATCATCGATTCTTGGGTGCTGACTCGGCGGCGCGGCTTCTCCAGTAGTTACCCAGCGGTCTAGGTTGGTCAGAGCAGCCCGCAGCAGACCTCGGTACTCGATGATGTTGAACTTGTGCTGGCCGTGATAATTGTCCGCATCGTTGTCTACGGGCGGGAAAGCTCCCAGAGCATGCTGTGCTCCGGAAATGACGTAGATGCGCACTTCGTCGGGCGCTGCCATGTCTTTGTCTCCAGCGATGTTGCTGTGCATCAAAGAACCATGACCAGCCCAGTACTCCGACGGCGTATGGGTGTACATGATCTTGGGCAGTTCGCCTTGGGCAGATAGTCGAGTTAGGATTCCATCCGTCAGACCAGTCTCGGGGTCAGTCTGGGTGGCGTCGCTGAACGGGAACAGACTGTTGCCGCTCCGAGTGGCCTGGCTGGAAGGCTGGGCGAACCGGTTATTGAACTCGCCCATCTTGCCGCCGGCCACATGGGGCATGAAACCATCAAATGCTAAGCGTCCTTCTTCGTCACGATTTAGACCAAGATAGAGGAACAACCGCAAAAATCGTGCGCTTTGTGAGACGCCAAAGCTATAGGCGTAATCAATCAGTCCGGCCAGCGGGTTTCCTTCTGCTGACGATGCGTACCTGAAGAACGTAGCCGAGTCCCTGGTTGCCAGATTGCCGAGCCCTACTACCGGCGCGCCGGTGGTCGTATAGATTACCTGGTAAACCTTGCCCGGCTCGAAACCTGCTGGCAGGTGCACGTGGCTATCGTCCGCGACGGCAGTCCCGTTCTCTAATCGGGCAAATGACCACTGGTCTCTGGGGACGATCTGCTCTGAAGCATCTTCATGTTCTTGTACAGTCATCACTGCGGACTGGTCATTAACGTCGCTGGCCTTGTAGGCCTGGTGGTTGCGACTGGAAAGGAATTCAACCTGAGATGGCGAGTTCAATTGGAAAGTTACGACAATCTTGCCGGAGACCGGTCCACCTGAAGTTACGGCATCCGGGATGTTGACCCGAAGCATCCCCGGTACATCGGGCACGTCATGCTGCCAGGCACACCAGACCACTGTGTAACCCTGTCGCATCAAGAAGCCATTGCCTGGGTCAATGGGGGCGTCTGGCGACTGGTCCGGCGCACTGTTAATGTTTCTGAGGGCCAGTTGTTTTCCGCGGTTGGGCACATCCATCAGGATACGACGGTTGCCGAGTTTAGCGTCTACGGGCCTCAGGATACGAAAGTCCGAGTAAAACTCGACCAGTCCATCCGCGTTTCTGGGGGCCAGTTCTATGTCGGCGATAGTCTCGTTGGCACTGTGCTTTGGGTCCGCAACGAAATGAACCACGCCGTCCAGTTGCTCGTAGGCCCCGGCATCTCCGAAGACCTGGCCTCCGGCATACGGGTTAGTGGACTTGATCTCGATCGATTTGACTGGCATTGCACGTCCTTTTTAAATCAGGTCTAAAGACAATTTTGATGTTGGCTGGGATTCTAACCCAAGTCGGTAAACAGAGTGACCGTTACCCCGGAAGATTCTATTCTTTCCCTTTCCGGCGCTGGAATCCCCAACAGGGTGCCAAGTAGGTATTCGTTATATTCGCCCAGTAACGGGCCAGGAGTCCTGACCTCTGCGGGGGTTTTGGAAAACCGGGTAGTTGGGGTATGAGCAAATCGATTTTTGGCCGAGTCTCCAGGCATGTAACAAACAGTTAACATCTTCGACATATGTACGAAACACCAACAAGCGATAATAACCGCTAATTGGTAATATTATTCTTTGTGGAAATCCCACTCTCCGTTGCCATTTTTGGCTACGCAGGAGTTCGTTTTTGCCCCTAACTCTGCCCTGGTCGAGTAAATCCAAACGAAAGACTGGTCTGTCGTCTTTTAACGGCCCAGAAAAATCGGACCAATCCGTAACTTCATCCCAGGACGGCCTGAGCCGATCCGATACTCACCCATTGCTCGCCCTGCGCGGCATCACCAAGCGATTTGGTGACCTGGTTGCCAACGACAACATTACCGTGGACATCTTTGGCGGAGAAGTCCACGCGGTGCTCGGCGAAAACGGAGCAGGGAAGAGCACGCTGATGAAGGTCATCTACGGCGTGAACCAGCCAGAAGAAGGCACCATCTTATTCAGGGGCGAAGACGCCCAGATCCGATCCCCGCGCGACAGCCGAGCTCTGGGTGTGGGAATGGTCTTCCAGAACTTTGCGCTGATTCCCGCCCTGACCGTGACTGAAAACGTCGCGTTGTTCCTGCCTGACCAGGGGATGATTCTGAGTCGCCATGCCTTGAGCCGGCAAATAGAGGAAGTTTCAGAAAGATACAACCTGCACGTAAGTCCGTCGGCCAGAATCAGCGACCTCACTATGGGTGAGCGCCAAAAGGTTGAGTTGATTAAGCTCATCATGGCCAAAGCCCAGGTGCTGATTCTTGACGAACCGACCAGCGTCCTGGCCCCCCATGAAGTTCAAGGATTATTCGAGGTCTTCAATGAACTGAGACGTGACGATTACGCCATCCTATTCATTACCCACAAGATTCCGGAGGTTCTAGCCTCCGCTGACCGCATCACGGTGCTTCGACATGGCGCTGTGGTCTCAACAGGAACGAGCGAAGGTGTCGACGGCGACAATCTGGTATCCCTGATGATGGGTATCGACCTCGAATCGGTACCGCCAAGAGCCCGAATCCAAAGTGACATTGAATACGATTCCAAGAAGATTGCCTATCAAAGGGAAGTCGCTGAGGGTGGGGTTACTCCCGCAATTGAATTCAAAGACGTGTGGACCAGTGAAGCAGACGACCCCAGGGGTTTGCACGGTATCAATTTCAAAGTGATGCCCGGCGAGATATTGGGAGTAGCCGGCATCTCTGGCAACGGCCAACAGGAATTGGGCGAAACCCTCTTGGGGGTGATTAACCAAAGAAGAGGAAGCATCTTCCTGGCCGGAGAAAACGTGAGAGGCTGGTCTATCGCCGACATCCTTGAAGCTGGTGTCAGCTATGTTCCAGAAGACCCTATTTCTATGGCCATGGTTCCGGAGATGCGGGTGGACGAGAACCTGGTACTTGGCGAACTCAGTAACTACGGCAACGGAGGAATCTGGCTGGACCTATCCGGCATCAGGGAAAAGATCAACACCGCTCTGAGCAATTTCCCGCTACGATTGGCGCCCCATGACATGCGGGTGGACAAGTTGTCCGGCGGCAATGTCCAGCGGGTGGTCCTAGCCCGAGAGATGGAACTCACTCGTGATGCCTCGATCGCACCCAAGGTACTGATGGCCTATTACCCAACGCGAGGCCTGGACGTGATAACCGCCGAAGCCACCCGCCGTCTGATGCTGGATTATCGTGACCGAGGAGGGGCCATTGTCTTAGTCTCGGAAGACCTTGATGAACTTCTATCGCTCAGCAGCCACATGGTGGTGATGTTTCAAGGCAACATTGTCGACGAGTTCCCAACTGAAGCAGCCTCTATCCAAGAGATTGGCGTGCTAATGACCGGAACCACCGAATAACCAATGACCACCCCAATCTCTTTAAACCAAGCCCGGGGCGTCGCCATCACGCTGACGGACCGCCCCATTGTGCGGTCTCTAATGGCCGTTGCATTTGCGTTCATCGTCTTTGGTATCTTCATTGCCATCATCGGCCGAGACCCGTTTGAAGTCTATGCCAAGATGTTTGAAGGGACCCTGGGCAGCAAGGTGGGCCTAAGTGAAGTCGGAGTCAGGATGATCCCCTTCGTCCTAACGGCACTGGCAGCGTCAATTCCCGCCCGAGTAGGACTGATTAACGTCGGCGGTGAAGGTCAACTGTATATCGGCGCTTGGGCCGCCACTGGAGTGGCGCTCTATGTAGATTTCCCGACCATTTGGCTCATGCTCCCGGCTATGGCTTTTGCCGGTTTTCTGGGCGGCGCTGTCTGGGCCGGATTTGCCATCGCGTTGCGGCATTTCCGAAACGTGAACGAAGTCATTTCGACGTTGCTGTCTAACTATGTCGCCATCCTTTTCGTCAACGTGTTTGTCTTTGGCGCCTGGAAGAACCCTACCGGCTTCGGCTACCCCTACACCGCCAACTTTGAAGTCGAGTCCATCCTGCCGGCCATTGCCGACACTCGCTTGCACTTTGGCTTGGTACTCCCGGTAATCGGAATTATCGCAACCTACCTGTTCCTCAGCCGAACTAGGTGGGGGGCCAACATGCGTGCCGTCGGCGGGAACCCGGACGCGGCCCGTCGTCGCGGCATACCTGTCCTACGCTACCTCATCATCGCCATGCTGGTCGGCGGCGGTCTAGCCGGTCTTGCAGGTATGAGTGAGGTGTCCGGAATCCAACACCATTTGCGACCTGGAATCTCCAACAGCCTGGGGTTCATGGGGTTCTTGGCTAGCTGGATGGCCAACCACAACCCGGTCGCCATCATTGGCACCTGTTTCCTGATTGCCGTGATCGTGGTTGGCGGCGATGTTCTCCAATTCAGCGGTAACCTGCCATCGGCAGCCATGTTGATTTTGATTGGTCTTGTCCTGTTTTCGATTCTCGGCTTTCGCCGTTTTGAGCGTAAGACAGAATGAGCGACGTTTGGTTGGTACTTGGCGGTACACTGACCGGAGCGGTTGGCCCTGGGATATCCGTCCTCTACGCCACCTATGGTGAGTTGATCACCGAGCGGGCTGGCAGGATTAACCTGGGCATCGAAGGCTCAATGCTCATGGGAGCCTGCTTCGGCTTCATTGCCACCGTCGAAACAGGGTCAGTCACGGTGGGCATTTTTGCTGGCATGATTGGCGGCGGCGCTTTAAGCCTGATTCTGGCTTACTTGGTCATCTACAGAAACACGAACCAACTGGCCACGGGCTTTGCCCTGACTCTCTTTGGCGCGGGCATTACAGCCTACGCCGGACGCAGCTATGTGGACAGTACTATCGGGGGATTAAATCCGATTTCCATACCGTTCTTATCTGAGATACCCAAGCTCGGAAGCGCGTTGTTCGAGCAAGACATATTGGCCTACACTGCCTACGCGCTGGGGCCATTGCTCTTCTGGGGGCTGCATTACACCCGAACCGGTCTGAGTCTGAAAGCAGTGGGCGAAAGCATCAGCGTTGCCTACGCAGCCGGAAGAAATCCTTACGTCATACAGATAGCCGCCATTGCCATCGGCGGAGCTTTGGCCGGTCTGGGCGGAGCCCAGCTCTCTCTGGGATTCACTCACACCTGGTCAGAAGGGATGACCGTCGGTCGCGGCTTCGTGGCCGTAGGACTCGTCATTTTTGCCATGTGGTCTCCACTCAGGGCCATGGTCGGCGCGTTCTTGTTCGGCGGTGCCATTGGTCTGCAATTACAGCTTCAGACGGTTGGCGCACCAGTATCGCCATTCATTCTGGACATGCTCCCGTATTTGATAATTATCTTCGTCATGGCCCTTTGGAGCCGTGCCTCAGCCCGCGCCATGCCAGAGGGGCTAAAGGGAGTGTTGAAAGCAACAACTTGACGCATTCACCAACGTAGTTCAGCTAAAAACCAACCAAAGAATGACATGACCACCGTCTTATCAGTTAAGTCATGTTTTGAATATGCCGGGCTTTTCAATCACGTCGATTGCCCGAGTTCACCAAATAGTCCCTAAAAATTCAGGAGGAAGAAGTTTGTATAACCGGATTCGGAAACTACCCATATTCACGCACTCCCATCGAATACTGATTGGGGTATTCATGCTCATGGCCATCGTGGCCTTGGCCGCTTGTGGCAGTGATGACCCCACCGCTGTCCCAGCCCAGCCAACAGCAGTCCCAGCCAGTTCTAGCACTGACACTTCAGGACCAACGACAACCACGGCGACCACACCGTCCACCGCTGAACTCCACGGCGGCTCCCCAGATATATTCCTCAAGGGATTTGAGGATGCCGCTGCCGACAGTTCGTTCCGTGCAACCTCTAAGTTTGCCGCCGCAGCCAAACCCTTGGCCGCCGGTGAAAAATTGAAGGTTGGCTTCATATTTGTCGGTTCCCAGAAGGACCTTGGTTACAACCAGGCCGCCGCGGAAGGCAGCCAATACCTGGAAAAGGCCTTCCCAGACATTGAAGTTCTCCGCTCTGAGAACATCCCGGAGACCGCCGACGTTCAGGCAGTTGAAGAGCAGATGATTCGAGACGGAGCCACGATTATTTTCGCCACCAGCTATGGCTACTCAGGACCCACCAAGGCGATCATTGAAAAGCACCCGGATGTCATGTTCCTACACATGGGTGACGTAGAGAGCTTTGAAAACTACTCGTCATTCTTCGGCAACATCTGGCAGTTGGAGTACGCTGCCGGCCAACTGGCCGGTCACACCTCCAAGACAGGCAAATTAGGCTTCATCGCCGCATTCCCCATCCCACAAACATTGCTCAACGTGAACGCATTCCACCTCGGAGCGCAATCGGTTAACCCCGACATCAAAACAACATTCGTGTTGACCAGTAGCTGGTGCGACCCGGCCAAACAGGCCACTGCTGTACAGGCCATGGTTGAAGCTGGCGTGGACGTACTCACCCAGCACCAAGACTGCACCAAGACCATCGTTGAGGCTGCAGAGAGAGCGGGTATCTACGTCTCCGGCTACCACCAGGACGCCAGCCCGGCTGCCCCCAACGCATGGTTGACCGGCGCTGCCTGGAACTGGGGCCCGGTCTATTCTGAGATCGTTGCTGAGATCCGCCAGGGAACCTACAAGAGCTCGGTCATGTTCCAAGGATTGGACGCCGGCTGGGTTAAGTTGTCTCCCTTTGGCAGTTTCCTCTCAGATGAGGTGAAACAAAGCATTTTAGACACAGTTGAAAAGCTGCGTTCTGGCAATTTCCAACCCTTCACCGGCCCCATCACCGACCAGGACGGCGTGATTCAGATTGCCGACGGAGTGGTCCCGACCGATGCACAACTGCAAGGTACCGGTTACCTCCTACAGGGCATCACCGGCAGGACCAACTAACTTCAGGCATAATTAATGTTCATTAGCAAATATAGGGACAAGTCCGGCAATGGCCGGACTTGTCCCGAATTCTCGGGGTTGCCCCACTTTCTAAGGAGTACACCGTGGCTACTACAGTTTCCGCCGACCCATACGAATGGCCCTACGACGGCGACATCGTTCCCAGTCACACGGCCCTGCTCCTCATTGACTGGCAGCACGACTTCTGCGGACCTGGCGGCTACGTGGATACCATGGGCTACGACATCTCCCTGACCCGAAGGGGCGTTGAACCAACCCGTAACGTGCTGGAATCCTGCCGTCAAATACCCGGGTTCACCATCGTGCACACCCGCGAGGGCCACAAGCCTGACCTTTCAGACTGCCCGCCCAACAAGCTGTGGCGGTCGCGACAGATCGGCGCTGGCATCGGTGACGCTGGCCCCAACGGCCGAATACTCGTGCGCGGCGAACCCGGTTGGGAGATAATTGACGAGCTGGCTCCGCAAGAAGGCGAGCCGGTCATCGACAAGCCGACCAAGGGTGCATTCAGCTCCACTGACCTAGACCTGGTGCTCCGAAACAGGGGCGTCACCCATATAGTGCTCACCGGCATCACAACCGATGTTTGCGTGCACACCACCATGCGAGAAGCCAACGACCTTGGCTACGAGTGCCTACTACTGGAAGACTGCACTGGCGCCACAGACGAAGGCAATTATGCCGCCGCCCTGAAAATGATCAAGATGCAGGGTGGAGTGTTTGGTGCGGTCTCTAATTCCAGTGATTTCATTAACGCAATTACCCAATAGATTCACAATGAATGGAGACCAATGGATACCCGTACTAGTTTCCGGATTGCCGTAGAAGACGCCCAGGCCTTTGCCACTGACAAAGTAGACCGCAGACCCGGTTTCATCTCTACTGTTGCCAGGATGGGCAAGACCCAGAAGCGGGATATCCGTGCCCTGCCGAAAATAACCAACGGCCGGCGCGGGCCGGTGGGCGACGCGGGCCGCCTGATGGCCGAGGGCGCAACTTCCGCAGTTGAGCAGACCAAGATAGCCCTTGAGGTCATCAAACAGCTGCAACCGGAACTCAACGCCTTTGCCCACATCGCTCCGGAAGCTGAACTGATAGCCATTGCGGAAGCATTGGACGCAGAACGGGCCAATGGCAAGATACGTAGTCCAATCCACGGTCTGCCAATCTCAGTGAAAGACGTAATCCACGTAAAAGGTATGCCCACCAGCTCCGGCTCCAAAGTCATGGAAGGGTTCATGCCCGACGATGATGCCACCGCAGTCCGACTGCTAAGAGAGGCTGGCGCAATCATCATAGGGAAAGCCCACACCCATGAGTTCGCCCTGGGCGTGACCACACCACAGAGCAGAAACCCGTGGGATACCAGCCGCGATCCGGGTGGCTCCAGCGGCGGTTCCGCAATCACTATTTCGACTGGCATGAGCCTACTCAGTTTGGGAACCGATACCAGGGCTTCCATCCGAGTGCCCGCATCTTTGTGCGGCACCCTGGGTTACAAGCCAACCTATGGGCTGGTGTCCACCGACGGTATCGTGACCCTGTCTTGGACCATGGACCACGCAGGATTGATGGGACGCACCAGCGAAGATGTGGCCATCATGATGAACATCATCCAGGGTTTTGACGCCAAGGATTCCGGGACTCTCGATCTGCCCAATGACGACTACACTGATTACCTATTCAAAGATGTAACCGGCCTTCGAGTCGGCCTGGCAGTAGAGGCCTTGGAAGGCGCAGACCCTGAGACGCTAAAGACATTCAATGCCTGCGTGGAATTGCTGAAGTCACTGGGTGTTGAAATCGTTGAAACGAATCTGCCATCGGCCGACGATTTCCGTCTGGCAAACAACCTTGGGCTGATTATCAGTCGGGTTGAAGCCGCGGCGTACCAACGGGCATTCCCCGATGCCGGGCCGTTATATATCAAGCAGGTTTTTGAACAGCTGGACGAGGCGTCACAAATCAAGGCCGTGGATTATATAACCGCCCAACGGTTCCGGTCGGAGTTCCAAGAACGCATGCTCGCCGAGCTGAAAGGTTTTGATGCGTTCATTATGCCCACAACCCTGGTACCTGCGGTCAAAGCAGAAGAAACAGAGCAGTACCTGACCATACTTTCTAGGAATTGTATTCCCTGGAGCATGATTGGCTTCCCCACGCTATCGGTACCAGCTGGCCTCACCTCGGGTGGCCTGCCGGTTGGAGCGCAACTAGTAGGGGCGCCGTTCGATGACGGCATCATCCTGGCCCTAGCCTCAGCGTTGGAATCGGCCACCGAGGACCTCCGACCCTAGTCGGGTGCAATGACACTAACCACTACGCTGCTTGGCTCGAACCCTAGCCCCCGCACCGATGTGCGCCTTGCTCCCAAAGTCAGCAATATTGGCTTCAAAGCCAACCGCTACCTGAACACGGCCGCAGTTTCCGGCGAGGCCATTGTCGCCAGTTCCAGGGCCGTTTATATCACCACTGACTGCGGGAACATTTTTGCTGTATGCCCTCTGGACCAGCAACCGCATCCCAGGTCGTTGTTGACCGATCTGGACCTTTCGCATTTGCAGTTTGGGCTTCGTATCCGGGTCCAAGACGGGTCATTAAATTTCAGCAACGGCGTCGAGTTAGACCTAAGAGACAGCCAAGTTTGGCAGACAACGCCACCCTCAGTTTCCGACGCAGTTTCCCTCCCCGAGTTGGGAGACAGGTGCCAAGCACTGATACAGGCCGCCCAGGACATGCACCTCCGCGAATCTCAGGGCCAAGAGAACCTCGGCATGGCACTGCCGTTTTTTAGTCCGAACACCGCAGCCCCACAAGAGACTCAATTACCAAACGGCGCTTCGCCGTTGGTAACCGCTGGGGTTCAGCAGGTCAGAGAACTGCTGCCCTTATGTGGCTGTGGCAACTTTAAGACAGTTCT
>DUCU01000007.1:0-39022 GCA_012959605.1 Dehalococcoidia bacterium
GCCGATTGAAATAGCTCTGAAAAGACGAATGAGCAGGCGTGAGGCCACTATCATGCATTAATTTGTACATTAATTTTTTACACTTTATTGCGCACAATCTTGCGAACATTGATCGAGTTTCGATTATTTGGCTCAATATGTGATAAGATTTCGGTGTTGACACCCAATTAGACTAGCCATATGATTGAATGAAAGCATATTGGTAAGGCAATGTGGAATTAGCCGAGTTGAACAGGGCCACTAGCCGACAACCACACGCTCAACCAAGTCAACTGGTCCTCTAACTACGGAGAAAAATACTCATGGATGAACTGGATCGTAAGATTATCGCCCTACTGCAACTAGACGGTAGGGCCTCCAACGCAAAAATCGCTCGTGAAGTTGGCGTCAGTGAAGGTACCGTACGGCGTCGCTTGCGCCGTCTGGTCACCGACGACGTGGTCAAAATCATTGCAGTGCCCAACCTGGAAAAACTGGGTTACGCCACCACCGCTCTGATCGGCCTGCAGACAGGACCTGGAAAGTCTGACTCGGTTGCAGAAGCAATCGCCACTCTGAGTGAAGCCCATTATGTGGCCATCACCACGGGCGCCTATGACGTATTCATCTGGGCCGGACTGGAATCCGCTGAAGGCTTGGGCACATTTTTGCGGACCAAGGTCGGCGTCATTGATGGCGTCCAGCGGACTGAAACATTCGTCAACCTATCCATCAAAAAGCGCACCTACGGTTTGGTCCTCTAAACCCTGCGTTCCAGCCCTAGCGGCGAGAATCAATTCTGAAGCTAAAACCACTGCCTAGTTGGCAGTGGTTTTTTCCGCCGGTGCCTTGCAAAGACGCGGCGCTATGCTATAATTTCGTTGTCCTTTTCGCCAGCCGCAGACAGGCACACATTGCCGATGCACCTTGGTACCAATATTGAATCGGAAGGAGCCCTTCACTATGACTTACATAATCGTCGAACCTTGCGTTGGATTAAAAGATTCGGCTTGTGTCGATGTTTGCCCGGTCGACTGTATCTACACCCGTGACCAGGACGACATGTATTACATCAGCCCTGACGAGTGCATCGACTGCGCCGCCTGTGAGCCGGTCTGCCCCGTAACGGCCATCTTTGCTGAGGACGCAGTTCCCGCCCAGTGGACCGAGTACATTGAGAAGAACTACGAGTACTTCAAGAACGTTGACCCCTCTGAGCTAAAGCGCAAGTAAACGACTCTAGGTCGCGTTTCCGTGTTCCATATCCCGTCTTCTAATTGACTGATCAACAGGGTACCTCAGTCTGGTCATGATAAAACCTTTAAAGGGTGTCCCTTTAAAGGTTTTATATCGTCAACCGGAAACCGTTAATCCCAAGATTATTTGTGGTTGACGGGTCTGTTTGCCGGTGGCAAATTATTTGACACGTCTGAAGTCCTCTGGAAATTCCTGAGAGTAAAACCAATCCGGCCAAACTTAAGTCCGAGGCTAAAAATCCCCGTTTTGCCAAGACAGCCCCGGCTGATAGAGATAGGAGCCCCACATGAACGTAGACTCAACTCCCCTGTTCGTAGAAGAAGCCTACAAGAAAATGGAGCGCAATCTTGAGATTGTGCGTGCCAGGTTCAACCGACCGTTAACCCTGGCTGAAAAACTGCTCTTGGGCCACCTAGACGATGCAAAGGGCTCTGAACTAGACCCCGGTGAAAGCTACATAATGCTCAACCCGGACAGGGTCGTTCACCAGGATGTGACCGGCCAGATGGCCATTCTGCAATTCATGCAGTCAGGCCGCACTGAAGTTGCTGTGCCAACCACCGTCCACTGTGATCATTTGGTCCAGGCTCGGGTTGGTGCTGATTCAGACCTTCAGGACGCTCTCAACGAGAGCAGCGAGGTCTACCAATTCCTTGAGTCCTCCTGCCGCAAGTACGGCATGGGTTTCTGGAAACCTGGTTCAGGAATCATTCACCAGGTTAATCTGGAGAACTACGCCTTCCCGGGTTGCTTGGTCATTGGCACCGACTCCCATACTCCCAACGCCGGCGGACTAGGTTGTCTGGCCATTGGTGTGGGCGGAGCCGACGCAGCTGACGTAATGGCCGGCCTGCCTTGGGAGGTTAAATACCCCACCCTAATCGGGGTAAAACTGACCGGTGAACTCAGCGGTTGGACTGCTCCCAAAGATGTAATCATCTACCTGGCCGGTGTCCTGACCGTTGCCGGCGGCACCAACGCCATCATCGAGTACTTCGGCCCCGGCGTTAACTCCATCAGCTGCACCGGCAAGGCCACCATCACCAACATGGGCGCTGAACTGGGTGCTACCGGCGATGTATTCCCCTACGACGAGCGGATGGCCACCTACCTGAAGTCCACTCGCCGCCCAAAATTGGCTGAGCTAGCCGAGAAGTACAAGCACCTCCTCACCGCTGACCCTGAGGTTGAAGCAGACCCAAGCCAGTATTACGACCGCGTCGTGGAGATCGACCTCTCCATGCTGGAGCCCCAAATCACCGGACCTCACTCGCCAGACCGTGCCCGTCCCATCTCTGCACTCGCCAAAGAGGTCAAAGAAGAAGGCTTCCCCGACACGGTCTCTGTGGCGTTGATTGGCAGTTGCACCAACTCATCCTACGAAGATATGAGCCGCTGCGCGGACATAGCACAACAGGCGACCGCACACGGCCTCACATCCGTCTCAGAGTTTATGGTTACACCCGGATCTGAACAGGTACGGGCAACCATCTCTCGTGACGGCCAACAAGCTGATCTCGAAGCCATCGGCGGTACCGTCTTGGCCAACGCCTGCGGTCCTTGCATTGGCCAATGGAAGCGAGATGAAGTGGCCGAGGGCGAGCCCAACTCCATCGTGACATCCTACAACCGTAACTTCCCCAAGCGTAATGACGCCAATTCGGGCACTTTGAACTTCATTTCCAGCCCAGAACTCGCTGTGGCCATGGCTCTGGGTGGCAGTCTCAGCTTCAACCCAATGGCTGATCCGCTCACAGACTCCAACGGCAATAAGTTCATGCTTGTGCCACCCAAACCGGCACCTGAAGTTCCGCCAAACGGCTTCGACGTCGGAGTTCACGGCTACGTTGCCCCGCCCGAAGACGGCAGTGGCATCAATGTGAACGTTGACCCAGGCAGCACCCGGCTGCAGATTCTGGAGCCATGGCCTGCATGGGACGGCAACGATTTCGTTGACATGCCAGTGCTGGTCAAAGCTGCCGGCAAGTGCACCACCGACCACATATCTCCCGCCGGAGCATGGCTGCGGTTCCGGGGACACCTGGATAACCTGAGCGACAACATGTTCCTTGGCGCGGTCAACTCGTTCACCGACGAGCCCGGCACCGGGAAGAACCAGCTCTCTGGTGAGCAGATTCAGCCCATACCTGAGATTGCTCGGGAGTACAAGGCCCAGGGCATGCAGTGGATTGCCATTGGCGACAACAACTACGGAGAAGGCAGCAGCCGTGAGCACGCCGCCATGTCTCCCAGGATGTTGGGCGCTGCAGCAGTAATCACCCGCAGCTTTGCTAGGATCCACGAGGCCAACCTTAAAAAGCAGGGCGTGTTGCCTCTGACCTTTGAAGACGCAGGCGACTATGAGCGCATCCGTGCCGATGACCGGCTGAGCATAGTTGGCTTGTCCAGCTTGGCTCCGGGCGTACCGTTGGTCTGCGTTGTCACCCACGAGGATGGAGAAATGGAGCACATCAACCTGCGCCACACCATGAACCTAGGCCAGATCGACTGGTTCAAAGCCGGTTCCGCCATGAACCACATGAAGAACACGGCCGGTTAATCAGCCAAAGCCGAAACTAGCAGCAAATTAAAAAGGGCGTCCCGATGAATCGGGACGCCCTTTTTAATTGCCTAGTTATTTACCTGATTATTAGCGGTTGCTTAGCCCAGGTCGTCCAAGCAGGCCTCAATGGGCTTGCTGAGACAGGAGAATATGGGCGTATCTATCAGCGTGAAAGGGCGGGCCTTCGACTCCCTGAGGTCCATCACCAAGTCCAGAAAATGGGATGGGTCATCGGTCTCAAACCCAAGCACAAATTCGTGATTGTCCAGGCCGAACGAATAAGCAGTGCTGATCTTCACATCCGGGTACTTGTGTCCAATAACGAAGTGCTCGTTCATCAAAGCCTGCCGTTCTTCTTTGGGCAATTGGTACCACTCGTGAGTCTTCACGAATGGATATATGAAAAGGTACTTGCGGCCAATAATCCGCATCGTCGCTGAACCGGTTCCCTCTTGGCCCTCGTGGACATGGTCGTCGATGTACGGCGATCGTCGGGTCATGGCCAAGTACGAATGGGGCATGGTCAAGTACGGGGCCAAATCGGTGTGATTAACCCGTGCCATCAGCTCGTTGATGGCCTCAACCTCCTCGCTCACCTTCCAGAGCATGAAATCAACGTCGCCGCGGGTTCCCACCAGACTGTAGCTGGACATGGACACTCGGTCTGAAAACTCGTTCAAAACCTCGGCAAACTGGGCCTTATTGTCCTGTCGATCCTTTTCGGGAAGGCGGCGCCATTCTGGGTCTACCTTAAAAAATGAGTACTTTACAAAATCTCGCCTGACTTGTTCTGTCATCTAACCCTACTTCGCAGTTTGTTCCAAAACCCGCACGGAGTTTTGGCGTGTGTTTCCCGTAGAGTGATATTGGTACGGGGGTATCAAAACAATGATAGCAACGGCCAATAGCTTGTGGCAATGAAAAGTTTCCAGAAACTCCTTTATCTAGTTCAGAACTTTTAATTCGGCTGATATCCCTAGTTTATTCATCTAAATATTAGAATCTCTGATTCTTTATTATTTATCAATCGGTCCTGCCTAGAACCCCGTTGATTCCCATCTGGGCAGTGCTACAATCTCCGAGTGTCCCATCAGAGGCCATAATAAATAGTCAAACGGCAAGATAGAGGTTGTAACAATGGTAGTTTTAGGCACGGGTTCGTACAGCTATGAAGTAGAAGAGGGTTGGGGCAAACTCCCCAACGGCTATTCTTTCAAAGAATGCGCCGCTGTCGGCGTGGACGGCCAGGATAATGTTTACGTTTTTAACCGTGGCGAACACCCAGTAATCGTGTTCGACAAGGACGGAAATTTCCTCCGCTCGTGGGGCGAAGGTGTCTATCCCAGGGCCCACGGCATAACCATGGGTCCCGATGACAGCATCTACCTGACCGATGACGGAGACCACACCGTCCGCAAGTGCAACATGGACGGCAGCGTCATCTTCACGCTGGGCATTCCCGGCAAACCATCGGCATTCATGGGCGGAGACCCTTTCAACCGCTGCACCCACGTCGCCCTAGATCCTCAGACCGCCGAGTTTTACGTGTCTGACGGCTACGGCAATGCCCGAGTCCATAAGTATTCGCCAGACGGCAAACTGCTCTTCTCCTGGGGCGAGTCAGGCACCGGCGAAGGCCAGTTCAACATCGCCCACAACGTCTGCACCGACAAGGACGGCTGGGTTTACGTGGCTGACCGGGAGAACCAGCGCATCCAAGTCTTTGACAAGAGTGGCAAATTTGAGACCCAGTGGAAAGACATGGCTCGCCCTTGCGGCCTGTTCATTGACACCAGCGGCGACCAGAAGGTTTACGTTGGAGAACTTGGCGTAGCAATTGGCCCCAATGACCAAGCTTCCGGCCTAGGCCCACGAATCGGAATCATGGACACCAAGGGAAACTACCTAGCCAAGCTGGGCGACGTTGCCGAGAGTGAGAATCCTGGCAGCTTCATCGCTCCCCACGGCGTCTGCATCAACTCCAAGGGCGACATCTTTGTCGGTGAAGTCTCGTGGACCCACACCGGCAGCCGGCTAAGCCCGCCCCGCGAGGTCCGTTCCCTACAGAAGCTCACCAAGAAGTAGTTGGCTGGCTCCGGGGTAAAAACGCCCCCATCTCCGACTTTGTCGAGAGTCTCGACTTCGTCGGACTTAACCTTCCCCCTTGCGAAGGGGAAGGGACTCTGTTTCTGTTCTCTAGCTAGTCGGCAAGAAATGCTAGATCCTCTCCTCTCGCAAGGGGGAGAGTTAGAGAGGGGGCCGCCGCGTCCCAGCCAGTCTCATCCCTGCCGCAAGACAACTCAGACCAATTCGGAGCGAACAACCAGATGGAAATAACACTCGGCAGCCTAAAAAGAGGTGCCGAAGAGGCCCAGGGTACGGCAATAATCATTGACGTGTTCAGGGCCTTCACCACGGCAGCCATCGCCTTTGACCACGGCGCAAAAGAGATTGTCCTATTCGCGGAGCCTGAAGACGCGCTAACGCTGCACAAAAAGGGCGTTGGCGATTATCTGATGGGAGAGGTCTCCGGGAAAAAGCCTGACGGCTTCGACTTTGGAAATTCGCCCTACGAGATCTCCCAGGTGGACCTGACTGACAAAACGTTGATACAGTCCACCAGGGCTGGAACAGTGGGTGTGGAAGCAGCAACCAACGCCGCAGAAATCTTTTTGGGGTCGTTCGTGGTTGCCCAGGCTACCGTGGACGCCATCAGAGCCACCAACCCCGGCTTGGTCTCCATCATTGCCATGGGCGACCAGGGAGTTAACCGCTCGGACGAAGATGAGCAATGTGGTATCTACCTGAGAAACATCATGGAAGACCGGAAACCTGACTTTGATGCCGTAAAGAGTCTAATCCTGACCGGAGGGGCAACTCAGAAGTTCTTTGACCCGGAACAGTCCCAGTACCATCCAGAGGACGTAACTCTGGCACTGCAGGCCGACACGTACTCGTTCGCCATGAAAATCAGCCGCGAAGATGGCCTGTTGGTGGCGCGAAAGTACGCCGGATAATTACTTAGCTAAGAGAACCGGGTTAAGAGAACCGGCCCAGGGTCAGATGCTCGGCGCCGTCCACCTGGACCTTTCCGGTGTCAATCAGATCAAACATAGCCTGGGCCATGCCGGTGCTCCAGAGAATTCCCTTCCGGCCCGCTCCGGTGGCAACAAATAGGTTGTCCCATCCGGTGACTCGGTCGACGATTGGCATGCCATCAGCCGATAGCGGCCGCAGGCAGGCGGTCTGCTGGACCAGTTCTGCGTCGTCCATACCTGGAATCATCTTCATGAAATCGGCCATGATACTGTCTCTAGCCTCTGAGGTAGTGCTCTCTTCGAATCCGGCCTCTTCTTCAGTGGTGCCCGCCCAAATCAGACCGTCGGGCTTGGTGGCCACGTAGCTATGGGCGTAGTTGATAGCCATGTTGAGGGATTTGTTTGCGGAGCGCACGCGCAGAATCTGGCCTCGAAGTGGTGTCACCGGTATGTTGACGCCGCACCATTCAGATGCCAGTCCTGTCCACGGCCCCATGGCTAGCACCACGATTCCGGCACTGATGGTCCCGTTCTCCAGTTCCACACCGGTGCATTTATCACCGTCGGTAATTAGGCCAACGGCACGACGCTGCACCATCTCCACACCGTACTGCTCTGCGGCGCGCATGGCGGCCAGAATGAAACGATACGGCTCCAAAGCTCCCGGACTCTGCTCAAACAGGGCTCCGATACACTCTGGACTCACCTGAGGCTCCAGTTGCAACGCTCCCGCGGTGTCTACCCACTCAACGTTGAACCCGCCGACGTCTTTCATCCATTCAATATTTTTCTTAGACTCGGCTGCCTCTTCTTCTGTGAAAGCCAGGTGTAGCCGGTCACGTAGTTCAAAGCCCACGTCAATTCCGGTGGCTTCATGCAGTTCTCTGGCCAGGCCACGGTGGCGACCGTAGCACCAGAGGCTGAACTCCAAAAGCGGCTCAGGAAGCCCAATTCCAGTAAGCGGATCCAGCCCGCCAAAGGCGAATCCGGAGGCATGGCTGCCCAGGGAATCTGCCTCTAATATCGTTACTTTGTAACCCTGTCGGCCCAGGATTAATCCGGTGAGGCAGGCAACAATCCCGCCGCCGACTATTACCACGTCTTTTGCACCAGTGGTCAATTTATTGCTCTCTTTATTCAGCGAATAACCAGCCGGTTTACAGGCAAGTATTCAGCCAAATTTTTATGTCTGGTATGAGCTTACCACAGGCTCGGCGCGAGATTTACATCCGGACATAAAACCTTCTCACCAGCCCGTAACCAGCCTGTTTTAAAGTCCCTTGAACCAGACTCCAAACTGGTCCAGAAGGGACATCTCCCCGGTAACGGCCAACCGCCCCAGATGCATGCCATCAGAAGCGGTCAGGCGTCCGTAGGTGAACAGTAAAAATTGCTCGCCGGTTGCCGACAGTGAAAGGTCCGCATCGGGCGCTGCGGCAGAGTCCATTTGGAACTCGTCACCGGACACAGTAAGACGGTATTTCTGGGAATTCGCGTTGAAGCTATAGACGACTGGCTCGGGCAACTTCTCAGAGGGACGGAAGCACATACCCAGCCATCGGGGCGTCATATCTAAAAGCACCGATACACAGTCTGAGTCCAGGCCGGCGTTTGGTTGGAATGCCGAGCGTATATCAAAGTCGTGGATCGCCAGTTCTTGGATGCGCAGTTCCACGTACGCCGCCGCAGTCATTGCCCCACGGCGGACGTGCCAACACAGCGTGTCCCAAGAAGTCTTGGCGAACTCGTCAAACTGCAGATGCAGTTTCTCGTAACTGGCGTCAAACGACTCCAGGAAATGGCCGGACAACTGGTTGCGGCGATCAATGTCTCGCTGGGCGTTGATCGCAGAGAGTTCTGCCGGTTGGAGCGGCACAAAACCGGCTGGCGGGTTGGAATCACCGCCGAGTCCCCTTTCCATGCTCTCTCCCTGCCGTTCTGCGCCGCCGATAAGATGACTCACCACGTCTTGAACCTGCCATTCGGCGCAAGCGCTAGGCAATTCCCACTGCTCCGGAGTCAGTTCGCCTAAGTACTCCCGTATATTGGCGGCCAATCGCTTGGCCACGGCCACGCGGTTTTCAATCTCGGTCATTCTCAGCGCTCCCGTGTTTCTGTTTCTATTCGATCTTCAGGGGGCCGGTGGCATCAGCTTCAGCGTTCTTGTACAATTCCAGGCAACTACGCCAGGGGGCGTAAAACCACACGCCGACAAGGAAACTCAGCCATGAAATTGTGCTTCTTTCACCTGATGCCCTATCAGGACTTGCCCGATAACTTCGAGAAAGATTATCACAGCGTGTGGGTGGACGCACCCAACTCCCTTTTTGACCCTAAAAAAGCCCACCACATGTACAACGATTTTCTCGATGAACTGGAATACGCCGAGAAGATGGGATTTGACGCCATCTGCGTAAATGAACACCACAACAACGCCTACGGCATGATGCCCTCGCCAAACCTGATGGCCTCGGCCATGATCAGGGCTACTTCCAAGGCTGCGGTGGTCGTGTTGGGCAACAGCCTGGCCCTCTACAACCCGCCCATCCGAGTTGCGGAGGAAATGGCCATGATGGACGTAATGAGCGGCGGCCGCCTGATAGCAGGGTTCCCTCTGGGGACCGCCATGGACACCATCTTTGGTTACGGCCAGGTACCGGCAACGCTACGGGAGAAATACACCGAGGCCCATGATCTGGTCATGAAAGCCTGGAAGGAACGAGAGCCTTTTGCCTTCAACGGCAAATTCACCCAACTCCGCTACGTAAACATCTGGCCCAGGCCTTACCAGCAGCCTCACCCGCCCATCTGGGTGCCCGGCAGCGGCAGTCTGGAGACGTGGGACTGGACCATCGACAACGACTACGTCTACTGCTACCTGAGTTATTCCGGCTACAAGGTTGGCAAGACCATCATGGACGGGTTCTGGGACGAGATGGAACGCAAGGGCAAAGAGTTCAATCCCTACCACGCCGGGTTCCTGCAGATCGTCGCGGTATCTGAGACCGACGAGCAAGCCAAGGAATACAAGGACGCCATCGAGTATTTCTTCAAAAAAAGCCTGCATATCCCCGCTGGATTCGGCAATCCGCCTGGCTACCGGTCGGTAAAGACCAACGCCTCCCAGGCAGGCTCATCAACCATCGACTCTCGCACCAAGCAACTTAGCGATTTCACCTGGGAAGACTACCTGGAGGCCGGCAACGTCATTGTAGGCAGCCCGGAGACCGTCCGGCAGGAATTGACCCACGCCGTAAAGGAATTGCGCGTGGGCAACCTGATGCTACTGCTCCAGTTTGGCGACATGCCCAAGGAGCTGGCTCTGAAGAACACAACCCTCTTCGCCAATGAAGTCATGCCCTACATGAGGGATATCTGGTCTGAGTACGACACTCGCTGGTGGCCCGAGGGCGTAGATAACTCAGTTCCGACCCCCAGTCAGTAAGAGGCCCAAACCGCTTTGACACAAGAAGTTATTTCGGCCCAAGACCCACATCCACGACGTCGCATCACGACTGCTGGCGTCGGTATGTCCTACGTGGACACGGGTGAAGGCAGCCCCATAGTGTTCTTGCACGGTAACCCAACGTCGTCCTACCTATGGCGCAACATCATCCCCCAAGTGAGCGGCTCCGGGCGATGCCTGGCGCCCGACCTGATGGGCATGGGAGATTCTGCTGGATCACCTAGTGGCTCCTACCGGTTTGCAGACCACAGCGCCGTCTTGGACCAGTGGTTCGATGATATGGGCCTGACCAGTGATGTCACTTTGGTGGTGCACGACTGGGGTTCGGCCTTGGGCTTCCACTGGGCCAAACGACACCAAGACCGAGTTAAGGGCATCGTCTACATGGAGGCCATCGTTCGTCCCGTCACTTGGGAAGAATGGCCGGATGCGGCGCGTCCGGTGTTCCAGGGCTTCCGCTCTCCCGCCGGCGAAGACATGGTTCTAGAAAAGAATATCTTCGTGGAACGAGTCCTCCCTGGAAGTGTGCTAAGGGGTCTCACAGATGCCGAGATGGAGGTCTACCGCCGTCCCTATCTGGAGACTGGAGAGTCCCGGCGGCCCACATTGACCTGGCCCAGAGAGATTCCCATTGAAGGCGAACCTGCCGACATGGTGGAACTGGTGGGTGAATACGCCGAGTGGCTGGCCGACAGCCAGGTGCCCAAACTGTTCATCAACGCCGAGCCGGGAGCGATACTGACCGGGCCGCAGCGGAAATTCTGCCGCACCTGGCCCAACCAAACAGAGGTGACCGTCAAAGGCGTCCACTTCATCCAAGAAGACTCGCCAACCGAGATTGGCCAGGCGATTGCTGAATGGTACGGCGGGATTTAGGGTTCTAATCAACACGGAAATGCATTAATGGATTTCCCAACCGTTCGTGGTGATCCCGTCGAACCATCCCGACTGTGTAAAGGCCCTTCGACAAACTCAGGACGAACGGTTGGGCATGAAATATGGAATTTGGAGTAAACATGCCGGAGACTATTGAACTATCCCTGCGGGGCGGCGATTTTGAAGCCACGGTGCTTAAAGACGGAAGCGGCCCACCACTGCTCTATCTTCACGGCGCCGTAGGGCAAAAGGGCTGGGCGCCTTTTCTGTCGGCCTTGGCTCAACAGTTCACGGTCTACGCGCCGTATCTACCCGGCTATGCAAAATCCACCGGTCTGGAGAAGCTGGACGACATTCTAGACCTGACGCTGCATCAATTTGAACTTCTCGACGCGTTGGGCGTGTCCAAAGCCCACGTGGTCGGCCATTTCTTAGGCGGCATGATCGCGGCTGAAATGGCAGCGCTATCCCCCAGTTATGTTGACCGCCTAGTTTTGGCAGCCCCGGCAGGAACCTGGCGCGATGACGCCCAGGTAGCCGATCTGCTGGCCATGACCGCCGGCGATCTACAGACCGAACTCTGGTCTTCGGCTTCCAGCTCCATGAGCCTGTCCACCGCTGATTTTGAAGCCAACGCACGCCTAAAAGCGGAGCTCGCCGCTGACCGAATGGTCGACCTGACTGCTGCCGGGAAATTTCTCTGGCCCATCCCCGACCGAGGTCTGAAACGCCGCGCCTACCGGATCAAAGCGCCAACATTAGTTTTATGGGGCGAAAACGACCGAATCATCCCCCCGGTTTATGCCGAAGATTTTTCCAGGTTGATCCCTCAGGCTGAGGTTTCAATCATTCCCAACGCAGGGCATCTGCTGATGATTGAACGCTCAGAGGTATTCTCCGCTGCGGTCGCCGAATTCTTAAGCTAACGACGAGCAAATACGACTTTGGTGGACGCTTTAGCCCAGACACCTATATCATCCTATGACTAGATGTAGGTATTTGGCGTGCGGTGACCACCAGCACGCGCGAATCAGAGGAAGATATGGCGTCATCAACCAATCCGAAATGGTCGGAATTGGAAAAGATATTCTCCGGTATGGAATCGGTAATCGTTGCGTTTTCGGGCGGCGTGGATAGCACCCTCGTAGCGGTTGCAGCCCATAAGGTCCTAGGATCCAAGGCTTTGGCTGTGACTGCAGTCTCGCCAGCCCTGGCCAAACGGGAGCTTGAGGAAACCATCCGGATAGCCGAGAGCTTCGGGTTTGCCCACCGGGTGATTCACACCAACGAGATGGCCCAAGAAGGCTACGTGGCCAATTCTCCGCAGCGTTGTTACTTCTGCAAGACCGAGCTTTACTCCCAACTCACGGACCTGGCTGACAAAGAGGCTTACCAGTGGGTGGCCAACGGAGCCAACACCGACGACCTTGGCGACTACCGCCCCGGTCTGCAAGCAGCGTCTGAACACAAAGTCCGCAGCCCTCTAGTTGAGGCTGGACTCGCCAAGGCCAACGTGCGTGAAATTGCGAAGGCATTGGACATTCCCATCTGGGACAAACCAGCCCAACCCTGTCTGTCGTCGAGGATTCCCTACGGCACGCCGGTGACAATTGAGAACCTCTCCAAGATTGAACAAGCGGAAGATTATCTGCGCGGCTTGGGCCTAAAAGAAGTGAGGGCCAGGCACCACGACCGTCTGTGCCGTATTGAAGTCGGCGAAGACGAGATGGAGTTCGCATTCGGGCACCGCCAGGAAATAGTCTCGGCCATCAAGAAGATCGGTTATTTGTGGGTGTCTTTGGACATGTCGGGGCTGCGTTCCGGGAGCCTGAACGACCAGCTGAAATTGACCGAGACCCCCCCTTTAAAAAAATTGACGTTGTGCTAAAGAGCTGATGCCAAACGAAAAAATTGCCTATATCCAGTCCATCGGCGGGGCCAGTGGGGACATGATGCTGGGCGCACTCACCGACTTGGGGTTGCCCGTCGATTTCCTGGAAACCGAGCTAGCCAAGCTGAACCTGGACGGCTATAAACTCGAGGCTCGCCAAGAGACTCGCTGCGAGATGCGCGGCACCTACTTGAACGTGGAATTGTTCGACCGGGCCAAGTATTCTCCCAAGCAATTTTTGAGATCGGTCGATTACAGCGATTTGTCCGATTCCGTGAAGGACCAGTCCTGCCTGATTCTGAAGGCGTTGTGGGCGGCTGAGTGCCGGGTCCACGGCGAAACAGAAGATGTCTTGGAGTTGGAAGAACTGGGCAGCGTAGACACGATTGTCGACGTGGTTGGCTCATGCATTGGATTTGAATACCTGGGAGTCACTGATATTCACTCCGGACCACTCGTGATTGGCAACGCCATGCCACCACGGTGGGCTGGCGGCTATTCGAATCCTGCGCCAGCCACCCTGGAGTTAATCTCGGCTTTCGGCGCGCCAGTGGTGGGCGACAAACCGATGTACGAAGAAGCAGGTGAACTCACCACACCAACAGGTGCCGCTCTGATTACCACCTTGGCCTCATTTGGCCGCCCCGCATTCAGCGTTGACCGTGTTGGGCTTGGACTGGGCACAAAAGACCCTGCTGGTTTCCCCAACGCTCTTCGGATTTGGCTGGGCGCGATGGAGCAATCTGATGCCGTTTCAATCACGCCACAAGACCAAGTGGTGCTCCTAGAAACGAACTTGGACGATGTCTCCGGTCTAGTCCTGGGTTACGCCCAAGAAAGACTATTTGCTGTGGGCGCGCTAGACGTCTGGAACACGCCCATCCAGATGAAAAAGAACCGTCCAGGCACGCTGCTCTCAGTTCTAGTACCCGAGGACAAAGAACGCCTGGCAACGGAAGTTATTTTGCGGGAAACACCCACGCTAGGTATACGCACTCGCCTAATAGACCGGCACGTTGCTGACCGTCAGATGGTCTCCATTGAAACCGATCTTGGCACTGTGGCCGTAAAGCTAAAGTTACTGGAAGGCCAAGCCATCAGCGCGGCACCGGAGCCCGATGATGTGCGCCGTATCGCAATGGAGACGGGAGCGCCATTCCAAGAGGTCTATCAAAAAGTCTCGGACGAGGCACGGCGGCAATTACTCAAGTAGCAGTTATATCTAGTTAGGATCAATCACGGACAGGGGAGCAAAACCATCGAAGAGAGTCGCCTCCGGGAACTTCTGCTCACGTTCAAAGAGAACGGCATAACTGTGGATACAGCCGTGGAGCAGTTGCGCGACCTGCCATACCAGGATCTCGGCTTTGCCAAGCTGGACCACCACCGTGCTCTGCGCACTGGTTGGCCCGAAGTTGTCTTTGGCAAGGGTAAGACGCCCGAACAGGTGGCCGAGATCGTAAAAGGGTTCAAGGGTCGTGGACACCCGGTATTGGTCACTAAAACCGACCAGGAAGCCTTCCAAGCGGTATTGCAGGAGACTCCGGAGGCAGAATTCCACCAGCTACCCAAAGCCATCGTGGTTCCAGCACCCCAACCAAAACCGTTACAAACTGGCATCACAGTCGTCACTGCCGGCACCTCCGACCTGCCCGTAGCAGAAGAAGCAATGCTGACGGCATCGCTCATGGGCAACGATGTCACGCTAGTTAGTGACGTAGGTGTGGCTGGTCTACACCGGCTGCTAGACCAAATGCCGGTGCTAAAAAAGGCCCGCGTGCTCATAGTCGTGGCGGGGATGGACGCCGCATTGGTCGGCGTAGTAGCGGGAATGGTGTCGGTTCCAGTCATAGCCGTGCCCACCAGCACCGGTTACGGAGCTAGCTTTGACGGTCTGGCCCCGCTGCTCAGCATGTTAAACAGTTGCGCCCCCGGCGTGTCGGTCGTCAACATCGACAACGGCTTCGGCGCCGGTCACCTAGCCGCCCTCACCAACTGCGTTGGGGCAGATAACTCTGGTGGCAACGATGAGTCCGCGCTTTGAACCAACGTTGGGGTTGCATGATAGCTGGGTTTTTCATTTCTGCTTTATTGCTTTTGGGGATGGTTGCCATCCGCATTGGCGGAGTGCCATTTTAGCCCACTAACGCTTCTGGCACGCCTAAGGCTACCCCTCCTCTCCCACTGCAATCTGGATGTGGTTTACCTCCAGTAGCTTCCCCGAATTATCCAGATGGATACTCACCACGTCGATTCGCCACGGCGCTTGTTCCAGGTCATTTTCCTGCGGGTAATCTTGCGCGGTCGCGATTAAACGCTTCGCCTTTGTCGCAGTTACTGATTCCTCCGGAGTGCCCAACGCCGTCCCCCGGCGCGTTTTGACTTCCGCAAAAACTAGTTCCAACCCGTCTTGAGCCACGATATCGACTTGGCCCCACCGACTGCGGTAGTTGATGGTTGTCACTGCGTAGCCCTTGTTTTCAAGAAATCGTTGGGCGTGTTGTTCTCCTCATTGACCCAAGCGTTCTCTAGGCGTAGCCATTTCTAACTCTGACCGGAGAACTGCATTCTTGCTTGGGCCACCGGGGCAAATGACCGGCGGTGGATCGGACAGGGACCAAGCTCGTTCAGGCACTCAATATGGGCCTTGGTGGGATAACCCTTGTGCTTGGCAAAGTTATAGCCAGGGTAGGTTTCTTCAGCCTCGACCATCAACTGGTCTCTAGTAATCTTGGCCACGTTTGACGCTGCGGCAATGGAATAACTCTTGCTGTCGCCTTTGACGATGGTCTCGTACGTGTAGACGCACTCTCGGACGTGGATAAAATCCAGCAGCAGATGCCCTGGGTTAATCTCAAGCTGCCCTACCGCCCGGAGCATGGCCGCCAAAGAAGCGTGGCCGATGCCCATCTGGTCGATTTCTTCCGGCCCGACCATACCGACGCCAACCGCCAAAGCATGCTCGCGGACGATTTCCACGGCGCGTTCTCTTCTGGTGTGAGACAGTTTTTTGGAGTCGTCCAGAAATTGGAGCCAGGGCTCGTTTCCAGTAAGGTTTGGGGGGAAAATCACTGCGGCAGCAACCACTGGCCCCGCCAAAGGGCCACGTCCCGCCTCATCCACCCCGGCAACAAATTGAATACCACGCCTATGAGCGCCAAATTCCAGGGAAAGGTCCGGCATTGGCCACCTCGCTAAATGCTAGGTAGTGGCCGCGGGCTGGTCCTTTGGCACGCCGGAGTCGACTCCAGGTTCAATCGTCCCACCACCCAACAGCACATCACCCTGAAAGAATACCGCAGCCTGTCCAGGCGTGACCGACCTCTGGGGTCGGATAAACCGAATTACTGCGCCGTCGCCTTTGGGGTGCAGCACGGCGGCGGCTTCACTCGACTTATAGCGAATTTTTACGTTCACTTCCACTGGGCCATCAGGTGCGACTCCCATTGGGTAATTTACAGCTGACACGCGCATCTGGTCCCGCATCAGGGCTGCTTCCGGCCCGATGACCACTCGGCGAAACTCCGGTTCAATGCGAATCACATACCTGGGTTCGCCCTCGGCCGCGCCCAGTCCGCGTCTCTGGCCAATCGTGAAAAACTCGATCCCCTCATGCTGCCCAACCGCCGTGCCATCAAGTTCAACGATGTCACCTGGTATCGTGGTCACACGCTTTTTCAGGAACGACTTATAGTCTCCTGAGGGGATGAAGCAAATGTCTTGGCTGTCCGCCTTGGCCGCAACCATTAATAGTCCGGCGTCTTCGGCCATTTGTCTGATTTCGCTCTTGGGATAGGCGCCCACTGGCATGAGCGTATGCCGCAACTGATCTTGACCCATGCCAAACAGAACGTAAGACTGGTCTTTGGAAGCGTCCACAGCTTTTTTGAGCACCACGCCGTTCTTTGTGCGTTCAAGCTGGGCGTAATGACCGGTGGCAACGTAATTGGCCTCCAAAACGGCCGCGCGTTCCATCAGGTGGCTGAACTTGATCTTGTCGTTGCAGGCGATGCACGGGTGAGGCGTCCGCCCTAGTTGGTACTCAGAGGTGAAATAATCCACCACCTGAGACTGAAACTCCCGCTGCGTGTTCAGTACATAGTGGGGAATTCCTAGGCGTCGGCACACAGATCGAGCGTCTTCAACGTCGTCTAGTGTGCAGCACCCCTGGTAATTCGGCGGCAGGTCCTCGCCGTCCAGGTTGTAGAGCTTCATGGTCACGCCCACAACGTCGTAACCCTGCTGTTGCAACAGCAGAGCGGCAACAGAGGAATCCACCCCTCCGCTCATGGCTACGACTACTTTTTCCGGCATACCAGGAACAGCTCCCAAAAACTTTTTAGATTCTCAGACTAGCATACCCCAATCAGGCGGTACAACCGCGCCAGTTCTGGCTCGATAGCTGTCCTACCTAGCCTGCCGTGATACATCCGAAAAATCCGATTCGTAGTAGTCTGTGTATTAGTCTCTTTTAATGGCCTGCAGGTGCATCCATCAGAGGCTAGAAAATTCTTTGCAGGACGACCGATGGCGGAATCAGACTCTAGCGAATCAACTGAAAAACAATTCTGCGGCAACTGCGGAACAGCAGCGGTGCCTGGTTCTGCGACGTGCGCGCAATGTCGAACGTTCGTCGAGGCTGATGCAGACCCATTAAGCTCCATTGGAGACTACGTTCCCTATTGCCGCGCCTGTGGTGTACCAGTCGCCAAAGAAGCGGCCCTGCAGTGCACCAAATGCGGTGTTTCCCCTCTGTGCCAGGAACACTTCTATCCAACAACGCGGTCCTGCTCGCTATGCCCGCCAACCGAACAGACAGACGGGGAGCAGTCGTCCATTTCCGACAGACCAAATAGGCCTTGGGCCAGCCCAGCCGTGGTCGTTCCATGCTCCCAATGTGGGGCGCGCATCCGGCGCGGCGTGGACTATTGCCCCAACTGCGGAACCGGCCAAGCAAGCTCTGGAGCAGATGGAAAATACGCCGGATTTTTGCCTCGTCTGGGCGCGTTTATCGTCGATAACATTATTCTTTTCTTGGTTGGCGCGGCCCTCTTTGAGATTTTTGAAATGCCCGCCTTGGGCCTTTTTGTGACCATCCCTTACTATGTGGGTTTCACCTACCAGCGAGGCCAAACCCCAGGGAAAATACTCCTGAGAATCATGGTGGTGGACGATCAGGGGAACATTCCGGAATTAAAACGCATCGTGCTGCGGGAGGTGGTCATCAAAACCGCGCCGAGCATTCTGCTACTGGCCGGTACTTACTCGATCATTTTATTCGTGGCCGGCTACGTCGCCGGGATTTTGCTGTTGATGGGCTACCTGTGGGTGATACGCGACACTGACAGACGCGGTCTGCACGACTACATAGCAGGGACATTCGTTGCCCAGAAAGACGCCATCGACAAGGAAACCGAGTAGCCCATAGAAATCAGACACCTCAAACCATTAATATGACACACGAGCCAAACACTAAGAGAGGAATTTCATGCCAGTTACTTTTGGCACTTCACTGCCCAGCCGAGGCGAGATGGCCGGTCCGGAGCAACTTCGCACCGTGGCCCAACGAGCCGAGGACCTTGGCTACGATCACGTGTGGGTCAGCGATCACATCATCCTGCCCAAGAAGGTGGACTCTTTCTACCCTTACGCCGCCGATGGCGTAGCCACTTTCAAGCCGGACGAGCCGTATTACGAACCATTGGCGGCCCTGAACTTCATTGCCGGCTGTACCCAAAGAATCCGCCTAGGCACACACGTTTTGATCATTCCCTACCGCAACCCGGTGCTCACCGCCAAGATTCTCTCCACCCTCGATGTGTTGTCAGGTGGCCGTTTGATCCTGGGGGCAGGAGTGGGCTGGATGGAAGAGGAATTTAAGGCCATGGGACTGGACACCTACAAGGAGCGCGGCGCCGTCACCGACGAGTACCTGCAGATTTACAAGGAACTCTGGACCAAGGAAGACGCATCCTTCGACGGCAAATACTACCAGATCTCAGATACCGGATTTGAGCCCAAGCCAGTTCAAAAACCCCATCCGCCCATCTGGATTGGTGGACACAGCGGTCCGGCTGTGCGTAGAGCCGCCAGATACGGTGATGGTTGGATGCCAATCGGCCTACGACCGCCCGCGATCCTGGAGCCTGAAGAGCTGGCCGGGAAGATTGCCCGCCTGCGTAAACTGACTGTGGAAGCTGGACGACCGGAGGATGCAGTGTCCCTGACATTCAGCACGGGCGTTGTTTTTAATGATGCATCTGGCAGTTCGCGTGCCTGGATGCAAGGGAATCCCGAGCAAATAGCGTCAGACCTGAGACAGTATCAGGACTTGGGCGTTTCCAACTTCATAATCAACTTCCAGGGCGGCACGGTGCCGGAACTCCAAGAGAATATGGAGCGGTTCTCCCGTGAAGTTATGACACTGATTCCTGAGTAGGGGTTTACTCGGGGATATTTGGTGTCTGGTTTCACCCATCATTCCTGCGCAGGCAGGAAACCAGAATGCTGCCGTTTATGAACGTGGCTGTGGCAAAGTCCATGGATTCCAGCTTTCGCTGGAAAGACGGTGGTTGGGCTAAAGGACATTGCTCGCTAAAACCCGCTCGTGGTGACGACGTGTACGCAATTACTCCGCTTCGGTTCACGCTAGAGAGGCCGCTCGTTCGTACATTCTGATGGATATGGACGGTACGGTGGTAGTCGGCCAACTTCCGCACCCATGATTAGATTCCGAAAACACTGATGCCAGAAGGTAACAAAAGTAGGCTAACGGGAGACCGACTAGACTCCAACTCCTGGTACCCTATTTTTTGTGCCGTGACCATGGTGGCAAAAAGAGAGGCGTATTCAGGCTTAGGTTCGATATCGACGAACTCTTTCCCGGCGATGGTGATCCGCAGGAATACCTGCCGGACCAGGGCCTCCCGTTCTTCGTGGGTCACCCCGGGGTGAAGCCAGAGGGCTGGCAAGTCTTCCAGGAAGTTTGCGGCGCGCTCCAGGTTGGGCAGGTGAGTAGGCATGACGATGGTGGAGGTGTGCACCTTGAGTTGGCGCATGATGATCCCCCGCTCCCGGCGGTATTCATCATCGGATATGTCCCCCCATTGGTGCTGCTTGCGGAGGTTCTCCAGTGCCCGCCGCAGCCGTCCTCCCTGTCCCCGGTCCTTAATCATCCGGTTCGGGTTCAGGTGTAAACGCGGCATGTTCCCCCGAATGCGCTCGTGGGTCGGCTGCGCCACCCGCATGACGCTTAACCAGAGGTGTCAGGACCATCACCAGCAAGATCAGCAATATCCCGGCCCCGGCGTTTAAGCCGATGGCAATGCCAATGCCGAAAGTGCTGGCGATTGCCCCAATCTCGGTCCCACCGACCAAGTGGCCCATGCCGTTGACTACACCTTGTGCTCCCATGGTCCGACCCCGCATCTCCGGAGCCGACTCCAACAACAATATGGTGCTTTGCATGGTGCTGAACCCAGCCTGCCCCAGCCCGCCCAACAGCAGTAGTGAGAAAGAAACAGCAAACCACGGAGACCAGGCCACCAGAGTCACCATTACCGCCACCAACAACGCCCCGATGGCGAATACTCGGCCGTAATGGCCGATATTCCGCCGGACCGCCAAGATTATCCCGCCAAGGAAATTGCCGATGCCCTCGGCGGAGCCCAACAATCCACCCAGCGTCGGCCCGACCATCAGCAGGTCACTGGCAATTACGGGAATGAAGTACTGGATCGGGAAAACCAACGAGTTCATGATGAGCGACATGGAGAGCACGCCCAGCACCATCCGGTTGCTCATGGAGTGTCCAAGTCCTTCCCGGAGACTTCGCCTCACTTGCACCGGCGCGCCCTCGCCCAGCGGTCGGTGGGGCAGCTTGAGCCGCGAGATCATCAGGAGTGACACCGCGTCCAGAGCCAATATGACGGCGTAAGAGCCAACAAATCCGGTAGAGGCGATCAGCACGCCGCCAATCAGGGGTCCTGCAATCTTCCCACTATTGTTGTTGATCGTTTCAAGGGACATGGCGCTGGCCAAACGTTCCCGGCCGGCCAAGTCAAAAATGGCGGTGCGCCGGGAAGGGTCATCCAGCGTCTTTGCAGAGCCCTGGAGAAATATGGCAATGAAGACATGCCAAGGTTCGATGGCGCCCATGACGAGCAGCAACAAAAGGACGGTCGAAATCACAGAGTATATGGCGTGGACGCCGATCAATACCCGGCGCCGGTCCAGCCGGTCTGCGACCAACCCGGCGAAGAGGGAAAAGAAGGGCCTGGGAAGATTCAGGAAGACCGCGATCAGACCTACTTGGAACGGAGAGTCGGTCATCCGGAGGACAAGGTAGCCCAGAGTCAACAGTTCCATTCGGCGGGAGATTTCATTTACCGCCTTGACGGTCCAGAGAGTGCGGAAGTCCCCGTTTTTGAGGACGTCAAACGCCGGCATTGTGGTCAGGTCAGGCAAAATGACGGTACTCCCATCGTCCTAAATAGCCATCTTATCCGTAGCCCAATCTGAGCAACCGGAGCCAGCGGGGTAGTCCCGCTTTCGCAGCAGTCGCATGGCGGTACCTCACTTAGGGCACGAGCAGGCGTATTAATTCATCCACTGGCGACGCTTTTTCCAGTTCATCCACCAGGTTGATCAGCCGGTTCCGGTTGCTTGCTGGTAGGTGGGCGGCGCCCTCCGCCCAGCAAGCGCGAAATTTCTCCAGGTGCTGCTCCCGGCTCAGTGGTTTGTCCGGGTGGCCCAAAACCTGGTCCAGGGTCAATTCGTGCTCTGCCCCGTTTTTGAGCCGAATACGAACCCTCAGAGGAACCGAGATGTTTTCGTCCGTGATCGTTAGGTCTTGTATCACATTGATTCGTCCCGCCAATTCGTGGACCGCCGTTTCACGGAGCCGCTCTTCCCAGAAATCGGTGATGAATACCGTACCCCGAATCAATGCGACGGCCACTACGAAAGGAATCGACAGCTTGGCATATTGAGGAGAAGGTGCTCCGCTTTCCAATGGACGCCCTACCAAGCGGTGGACCAATGGTGGCACCAGGGCCTCAAATTCGTCGACGTCATCCGCATTGAATCGATGACGCTTTTTTAGAGTCAGTGCGGCTTCGATCACCCCATGGGTTAAACGTCCGCAAGGAAACGGCTTGTGGCCTATTTGCTCCACCTGCCAGACGTTGCCCAAGTTGGCAAGAGCTTCTTCAACGTCGTACTCGCCTTCAAAGAGCCTGAAGTATCCATACCGTCCTTCTAGCACCTCAGAGGCACCTTGGATTCCTTGGGCCGCAAGCGAGATTGCAGTGACTGCTGCCCTGGCGTTGAACCCTGTCTGCATCGAATTCACCTGGGCGCCCTCACTATGGGGCTGCAGCGTGCCACAGATCTGGCTGTAGACGATTCCCATAGCGTTGGACAGAGTCGCCTGGTCGAAACCGGCGATCTTCCCGGCTGCAGCCACTGCGCCGAATGCCCCGGTGGTGCCTGGACGGAAATGCGCGATTGGCGATCTTGACGATATTCCGATGGAACTGGCCACGTCCACGCCCAATGCAACTGCGATAAGAAATTCGCGGCCGGTCACACCACCTTGGGCCTCGGCCACGGCAATAGCAACGGGAAGGACTGTCGTGAAAGCATGCACCACCGCCAGGTCGTGTACACAGTCAAATTCCTGATTGTGCATCAGGAAACTGTTCATCATGGCGGACGAAGGAGCCGGTAATTTCTCTCCGGAAACCAGGACGGTCGACTCCCTTTTGCCTCCCCAGTCGCAGAGGACGCCCAACGTCTCGGAAACACCGGGAGCCAACGATCCGGCGATAGCCACCCCAAGAGAATCTAGAATGAAGATCTTGGTAGCGTCGACCGCCATTTCAGACATGTCCTCATAACGGGTATCAACGACGTTACGAACCAAGGCGTGGATGGCATCGGTCCGGCCGATGGGTCCGGTGGTGCTGCTGCTCATAACTGCCTGCTCCTGCCGAGTTTAACCATTCGCTATTCTACGTCATGCCCGACACAGAGTGACCGGTGATTTTTAGCATCGGAGCCATTGGGCAACACCTGGGTGCTTGGCAACGATCGCAACAGAGCGCATGGAACTGGTCAAATCAGCACCCCTCAAATCCGCCCCTCTGAGATCTGCTCCGGTCAGATTTGCCTTTCCGGTAAGCTTGTCGAACCATCCATTTTCGACTTTGACCAATAATTGGTCCTTCGACAAGCTCAGGATGAGCGGGTACGGGTGGTTGACCGAGTACGGGACGTTAAACCACTGGGACTTCGGACACTCCATATTTCTGTTCTAGCTCATAGACGGCGTCCAGGCCCATCAGTCCGGCCACGTCCCAACGGGTGCCAAAGCGTTCCGGATTCACTGCACCTTCTTCCATTAGCTCAGTGAAGGCATCTTTTAACTGCTTGTAGATCAGCCAAATGGTGCTGCCACAAATCATAATCTTGTAGCCCAGATCATCCATCTGCTTGGTGTTGGCCAGGTCTCCGTTGTACATCCGAGGCAGGTCTGCCATGTCTCGGGCGTAATTAGCTATGTCCTCTTGGCTCTTGATGCCATCCACAAACACCAGGTCGGCGCCAGCCTCCATGTAGGCGTTACAGCGCTCAATGGTGTCTTCCCAACCGGTGACTGCATAGGCGTCACAGCGGGCGATAATCACAAAATCGGGGTCGACTCGTGCGTCTAGCGCAGCCTTGATCTTTTGAACGGCTTCTTCCTGGGGGATCACTTGTTTGCCGGCGAAGAACCCGCACTTCTTGGGGAACAACTGGTCTTCAATGTGGACGCCAGCCACTCCGGCGGCCTCGTACTCCCGGATGGTCCGTTGTACGTTCAGCGGGTTTCCGTAGCCCGTGTCCGCGTCGCAGATGACTGGGATATCTACTGCACCGGCGATGTACTTGGCATTGGAAACCATCTCAGTCATGGTCAGCAGACCAACATCCGGGAATCCACGCTCTGCTGAGGTGCCAGAGCCAGTCATATAAACGGCGTTTAGCCCAACGGACTCGGCGATTTTAGCGTGGAAGGCGTTGAGTATGAACGGAGCGACAATCAAGCTATCTGATTTAAGCAATTGGCGCAGTTTGGTGGTGGTCTTCATTAGCAGGTCTCCTTTTTATAAAACGGGTTCACCCAAGGGGAAACCGGGCCCGTTTGGGCGGGTTTTGTCAGTTGAGAGCATGATAACCCAGGGTAAGTTCCACTGCCAGGCTGGATTTAAGAAATCGCCTTAGTCCTCGTTCACGAACGGGATTGGCCTTATAAAACGTAGCTAGAGAGATACTCCCAACGCACATCCGACGACCAACTGCCGTGACTCCAGTCATCACCGGCGGCATCCGAGAGATAACGCAGCAGGACCAATCTCCAGGCGCGGGCGACCACCGGCACCCCCACGTCTATCGCAACGCCCTTGGCGAAGTCTGCGGCGTCGGCCATTACCGTGGGTGGCAGGTTGGCATACTCCATCAGGTTTATCTTGGGGTGAAATGGGCTATCGACAGTAGGGAGGCTCGCGCCGGGCAATTCTTCGATCATCGCGGCGGCTTCGCGGTGCAGGACGGCCACGGGATGGTTGATGTCGTTCTGCTTGAAATCCAGATAGAGGTTGTTGTTTTCGCCGTTCTCGCCGCTGCCGTTGCCATTTCGTCCATTGGCCACACCTAGGCAATTGATGGAAAACCTGGGACTGCGCTTGCGGCTGTCTTCAGCCAAGCGACCAACCCCGTGGGCCAAGAGGTCTACCACCGAGTCTGAACACGGGAAATAACTAATGACGCTCATGCGCAGCATATTCATCTCAGCGGCCCATGATGCGTATTGCCCGCAGACTATGTTTCGAGTGCGGTAGGCCCTGGCAGTAAACGCCGGTTCCACAGCTAATTCGATGCCCAACCTGGTAGACACTGTTATCTCCTCACGTTTGGGTCAGCTTGTGCTGGCCCCATCACCACTCAAACCCTGTTTGGTTGAGTAAATTTTAGGATATTGCGCTTGTTATTGCGTTAGACAGTCGGCCAGACCGGCTAAATTTGAGACTTCCAAGTCGGCCTGGGAGGCGTCTGCGTCCACGTAGGGAATGGAATAACGATTGATATACGCCCCGGCCATGCCTGCCGCCCGGGCACCTCGGATATCCCAGGCATGGGCTGCCACGTGTAGCACTTGTTCGCTGGGCAGACCAATCTCACTAATTGCATGTCGGTACACGCCTGAATGAGGCTTGTAAAACTCGGCCTGTTCAGCCGATATTGCCCGGTCTACCGGTATGCCCAGTCCGCTGATCGCGCGGTCCAGCGATTCCAGGTCACCATTGGAGAGAACTGCCATCTGAAACTTGCCTTTGAGTCGAGTCAGGTGTTCTTTCACGTCCGGAAATAGTGTCGGCGTGGCCTTGGTTGTGACCAATTCCTCAATATCATCTTTTGTATGGTCGATTTTGAGTTTGAAGAACAGTTGACTCAGGGTCAGTCTACGAACAACCTCAAATGGAGTCCGAGGGCGTTCCAGGAGTGTATCCACGTTACTTTCGTGGAGGTAAGCCACTTCCCACGCCTGTACAACATCTTCGGCGCTGCCCTGGTAGCCCTTTGATTGCAGGAATTCCTCAAACCCGGCAGCAAAGCTGGCAACCAGGTCCAGCAGCGTCCCATACATGTCAAAGGTGATGGCACCAACTGGCTCTAAAGGTAATTTCTGCATTTTTCACGCCTACTGATCTTCAACATCGGTTCTTAGGTACCTCTATGTAATCGGGCAATTTCATTAGCGAATCGCCCGATTCGCAATCACCACGGTCAGTGCGATAAACGCCACCAAGACGAATATGGTCAAGGTGACCATCCATTGGGGCATGACAGACCTGCTGGGACTTACATTCTGTTCGTGTTCTCGCTCTGAGATCTCCCGTGGCGGTATTTCTAAGATATTCCGTGCCTGCAGCTCGTCACCCTCAAAAACCAAGAGGTCGTGGGGAAAGTTGAAGGCAGTCCCCCAAAGACCCGGGCCGCCGCGCAAACACCGGACCAAACACGAAATACCCTCTTGATTGAACCGTTGCTAGGCCATGCGGGCCGTAGGCTCGTTATCAAAAACCTTGAGGCTAACCTGCTTGCTTCCAGACTGCCGAGACATGGAAGCATTATAGGCGTTGGATTGTTAGGATGTTCGACGATTCAGAGCCTCTTAGGTCTCAGGCTTAAAAACAGGTGCCGCCCTGCCTAAGAGGTGATACAATACCGGCGCGCACGGCTGGGCCGAGGTGGTGGAACTGGTAGACACGCGGTCTTGAGGGGGCCGTGGGCGTAAGCCTGTGTGGGTTCAAATCCCACCCTCGGCACCATTGCTCGATAGCCTATCTCGGTGTATTTCCTGCCTGCAGGTTAGACTGTCTAGATGTACAGCATAACGAGGCGACGTAGCCAAGTGGTTAAGGCGGAGGTCTGCAAAACCTCTATTCGGCGGTTCGAATCCGCCCGTCGCCTCCATTTTCATCCCCGAAAGTTAATCTCCAACTGGCCTTTCAGGCATCACTCGTAAAAATCCTGGGGCTCGTGGCCGGCACTTCTCAAGATTATCTTCTCCAAAACTTATCCCTGTATTTACCTCAGGTATCTCTTTAATGCCCAAGCACCTCAGAAGTTAGGCCGGTGTAACCCCAGCTTACAAAGCCGGGATGGCGGAATGGCAGACGCGGCGGACTTAAAATCCGCTATCTTAACGGATGTGTGGGTTCGAGTCCCTCTCCCGGCACCAACATTTAGTCACAAAAAAGCCCAGATCACTCAAATGAGATCTGGGCTTTTTGTTGTAATGTCCACGGATTGGCCACGCACTATTCTTGAGCTGTGTTTTTAGGCGTAAAAAGGTAATTCGAAGAGCAAGAACAAGGGCCGGAACAACGAACGCTGGTTTAGTAATCAGGTATCCGCTGTACTGGCGAGCATAGAGGCCGAATCGTTAGACGATGCGTCGGATAACGCCAACAACATACTTGGTAAGGTCAACGGCTGTAACGATAATGGCGCTCCAGACAAGAACGACAAGATTTTGACCTGCGATGACGGAGATGGAGGCGGGCAGGATGTAATATTCCCCCTCGTCGAAGATTTGATCACCGCCCTCGAAGAACAAAACGCGTAGGCGATAGCATTTTTTGGAATCTAAGCACGCGCTGGTTTTCATTTATAAATTTTCAGATACTCCATTGCCAACAGGACGTGGTGTATGATTGTTCCGATGTGAGCACTTATCTGTAATTGCGCTCCAAGTCGACCCTAAATCCGACTCAACAATGAGGCATTGGCCATGGTCCGCTGGGCAGACATACATCCAAGTGAACGGGCAAGTTTTACCGAACGATTATCGGGACGGTACAAGCAGCCCTTTGAAAAGACCCCCTGGGTTGACGCGCCGAACTTGGTCGACGCCCGGGTTGGCATAGTCACCACTGCCGCGATTCACCGGTTTGATGACCGTCCGTTCACCGGACACGCGGGAGATTACCGGATTATCCCCGGCGACATCGACTACAAAGATTTGTCGATGTCCCATTCCAGCACCAATTTTGACCGCAGCGCCTACCAACAAGACGTCAATGTCTGCTTCCCATTAGACCACCTGAGAACCCTGGTCCAATTGGGAGAGATTAAGTCTGTGTCAGACTGGCACTACTCATTCATGGGATCCACTGCTCCTGAATTGATGGAACCGGCCGCGCGAGAGGTATCAAAACTTCTGCTCGGAGACAACGTCAATCTGGTGCTATTAATACCTGTATGACCCGGTTGTTCCTACGCCGTGAGCATACTTTCTCAGTACATTGAACGACCCGTTAGCGAAGGCGGCGCCGGTATCGCAACCGTTGCCCTGAACCTAATCCGGCCAGTTGCCGAGGCAATCAAGCCTCCCCGCGCACTTTGGGTTCCTTTCCCATTTGGCCGTCCACTGGGGCCGCCAAACCGTCCCGATATACAAATAGACGTTCTGCGTCAGACTTTGGCGTTGGTAGACCAACCCGCCGCCCCAGCGTTAGTCGACTACCCCGATACATTTGAAGAAGAGATTCCTCCCGAAGAGGGTTGGTCGTGTCCCGTATCTTTCCCCAACCCAGAACCCAAAACAGAATTAGATGCATTAAGGGCCCAACTTAACTCTGAAGCCGAGCTACTACGACCCTGGTTTGACGAAGGGATTAGAGCCCGAGGCCGCACCACCATTGGAATCAGCGGCAAAGGGGTTGATTCCATCGGCGAGATGCTTGGCATCATGGCCTCGTTCTCCCTGGACGGAGAAATGGTAGTTCCAGACGGTTACGAGCAGCCGATGCCCCAATTGCTGCGTTATCTAACCGCTGATATCAGGGCTTTTTACTCTGAGGCTGCCATCTCAAAACCAGGGGTTCAGTTCCCCTCTCCAGATGACTTGGAAGAGTGGTTTTTCTTGGAGACCGTTGCCGGCGATGTCTTATACCAAGTCCGCGAGCGACTCTTGAACACAGATATGCTCATCCTTTTGGCCAATGGTCTGGGTGATGATGCGATTGACACTCAGCTGATCCTGGTGCCGGGTTCCACTGCAAACGCAGCGGATGAACTTGTCCGAAACCCTGGGATGAGTCGAGAACTGCTACAAAAATCTGCTGACGGTTCCACCGGGTATCCCGTGGGTCGGTTCTCCAGGACTATCGTGCCAACCACTATGCAGGACCGAAGGAGTGAACGAGCCGAGTTTGCCAACGCTTCTTGAGATAGCTGGGCAAACTCGATTGCCGCCTATGTCTCCTTCAGCGGCCACTGTTGTCTCGACCCCAGCCGCAACAGTGGCAACGAGTAATAAGGAAGTATAGGAGCGCGACATATTCAGGATATATAACGGAGACACGTACGGGGTGCGTGATTAACTAAAAACCCTTTGGTCTGTAAATTGGTCTGTGTTTTACAATTTGGCCCTGGGTCGCTCCCGGGGCCTGTTTTAATTGACCGTGTAGACTACCGCCATGCGCTACCTATCTTCCATATCACTAGCACTTATCGTGCATGTCCTGCTGTCCATTGTCATGCTGATGACGTTTGCCTGTACTGCGACGCCTGCTTGGAAGGCTGTATTGTGATTGCTGGGATTTCTGGGTTCGACGATTAGGCTTCTTTCCGCTAGTATCCTCCAATCTGAGATTTTGAACTTACCAGCGGGAGATCTGCCATGCCCGGTTACATAATAGCAACGTTAAATAGCATCAATGACCCGGATGCCTTCGCCGCGTATCAGAAGTCTGCGAGCGCCTCTTTCACCCAGTACGGAGCCAAGTTCCTACTCAATAGCCGGAATGTTGAAACCCTAGACGGTGATTGGCAACCTTCCGGCGTGGTCGTCGTGGAATTCGAGAGCTATGAACAGGCCAAGAAGTTCTACGATTCGCCCGAATATCAGGCTGTGATCAAGCAGCGATTCGATTCCGCTGACAGCGCAGTAATCATCGCAGACGGTGACTAGCCGCTTTCGTCCCCCAACCTTCCGGCGATTGTACCCAACTATATGGACGCACATGCCATTAAGGATAATGAGCGGGATTGGCGGACACCCTCTCTCGCTACTCAGTCCCGACCTGAAACCAACGATGCTGGCGACCTACCGTTCTAGCATTTAGCGTAACGCCAATTGGCATCACTTCTAGGGAATCTGAAATGAGTTAACATATTAGATGGACGATAGTAAATGAACCTTTAACCTTGAGGTGGAGTTGATGACTTCAGTTCGCAGGCATTCAACAATCTGGGTATATCGCCAATCTTTACCATTGGCCTCAGCGGTTTAGGCACTTTAATCCGAAGTCCCTGACTCGGATTCCCAGCTACAAACCCACGTTCTTTGGCCCAGAAATAGAATGCCTTCAAAGCTCGCAAATAGGCTTGTCTCCCACCAGGACCGCAGGGGAGGATCCGCAGTGCGGCTGCCACTTCATCACTTGTAAAATTTAATAACGGGCGTCTTGCCGATGCAACGAATCGAGTCAGGTGCCAGCATAAAATTCGCACGTTCTATGACTGAGGCCGCGTGCCTGTCGGTTGTTAACAAAGCCAGCTATGAGCTCTTCATTTCCCAGGCCGTGACTTGTGCCTGAATCGCCTGATTGGCGCGACTTAAAATTCGCTATCTTAACGGATGTGTGGGTTCGAGTCCCTCTCCCGGCACCACCTTAACAAATAGCAAAAGGCCCCTGATATTTAGGGGCCTTCCTATTGATTATTGACGTTTTTAACTGGCGCTAATCCAGGCTTTTACCTGTCCGTTTTAGTAGCCTGAAAGTCTCTGTATTAAAGCTCACAATCGTGTTGGATCACGTCATGGATTTGAGGTTTGAGACGCTTCAGGACGCGGTGACCGGAGTCGCCGCGAATGGGTAACCCGTTTTCACGACAAAGCTTAGCCCAGTTGATTCTTGTTCGGTCACCGGTCCCGCTTTCTGATGGTGAAATGCCCAGCAGGGCATTAATATGCTGGAGCCGAAGCTCCACTTTCACAAATTCGTCAACAATTGGTTGAAGTTTGGTAATCATCTCCTCCAGTGAGTTTTTTTCTTCCTGGAGAGCGTTGTTAAGCACTCATACCACGTACTTCTTCTGAATATCACTTCTTATATTTATAGTTAAACAGAAGGCACGGGTTTGATTCAATGGAAAATACTCGCCGATTAAGCCAAAATATTGTAAAACTTGCCAGATCGATCACCCAGGCTTGAGCTGGCGCCTGCTGATCCACCGCCGGGCTGAGTGTTCAATACCTCATCCCTAAAACTGACGTGCCGTTCGGCCCTTCGTATTTACTGAAGGGTTGCGCTATAATCGAACTAATGCGGTTTTTTTCGGCACATCAGGCAACAAGTTCAGGCTCTGACAGTCTAGCTTTAAGAGGTCTTTTAGTAGGCCTTGTTGTCGCATTGCTATTGGTTTTTATAGTGCCGACGTTCGATCATCACTATACTGAGCGTCAACATGACCACTCCCACCTGTTCTTAACCGCCTCCGCGTTTAGCCAGGGCCATCCAGACCTACACCCCTTTGAGCAAACCCATTCTCACACTGGCTTTGGTGAGCAAGAGTCTGAAGGCGATGGAATCATATACCAAACATCCAACGACATGTTTGGCGAATCCGGCTCAGTTTCCTTCACTGCTTTAATCGGCGACGGCTTAACCTACACTACGCACAGTAACGAAATACTCTCATTTGCTATCGCAGCCCGTGGGAGCATCTTATCTGAAAACAGTTCCGCGCCGCCCACTAGACCGCCTCTAGCGTAGTCCCCAACTCCTCACGCGATTTGTCTTCCCTGTCAGTCCTCACTATTGGACGGAATCGCGCCTCGAACTAAGCGCATCTGCCTATCGCCTGATGATTCGTTCAAGTCACGCTGCCAACAATAGTTATTTGGAGAATAAATCACGTGGCAACAAGAATATGGACCCTCATAGGCATTATCTTGCTGATATCCGCCGTTGTGGCCTCACCTCTTTGGTCTGACCCAGCATCGGCGCATGGAACAACTCGTGTCATTGTTGACGACGTACAAGAGGGGCCATACCTCTTCAGAGTAGGAATAATTCCAGGCAGTCCCAAAATTGGAAACCTACACCTGAGCGTACTCATCCAAGCTGCAGAGGGAGATGAAGCCATAACCGACGGTCGGATAACAGTGATGGCAACCGGTCCTGGTCCGGGAATGATCGCCGGACCGGTAGAAGCGGCTAACGAACCCTTGAACCCCCAGGTTTATAGCGCTGACCTGTCAATAACCGGCCTAGGTACCTGGAGCATGACATTGGAGACTACGAGCGCCTTAGGCGAAGCCACTTTAGTTGTGCCTCTCCAAGTCACGGAGTTAGGGGGATTTAATCTGCTATACGTGATCGTTATCGCCGTAGTAGTAATGTCTGTAGCCGTAGTGGCTTGGTCACAGATACAACGGCGTAGACATTCAACCTAAAAAACGGAGTAACTTTTGAATATCAAGAAACCAAAGCTCATCGGCATGGTTATTGCTATGAGTCTATTTGCCATGGTGGCTGCGGCAGGCTGCGGAGGCGGCGACCCGGAAGAACTGGATATTCCAGTTAACATCGAGGCTGGGAAAATGAGCCCCGAAACCATCAAGGTCCAACAGGGCGACATGGTTACACTCAAGATTAAGGCTGATGAAGGCGGAGAATTCCACCTACACACCTACGATATAGAAGCTGAAATTGAAGCCAACATTCAGACGGACTTCTATTTTGTAGCCGAAGCAACCGGTCGATTCAAAATCACTTATCACCCTGTAGGTGAAGGTGAGCACGATGAAGGCAAGCACGACGAAGATGGCCATGGCGGCATCTTCAAATCCCACGAGCTAGCCCCTGGCGCAACCTTCAGCTACGAGATTGAACACCATCAAGCCGATGAGACCATCCCTTTCCACAGCCATCTCCGGCCAGCGTTGAACGGAAACATAATCGTCTCCAAAGATGAGGGCCAGATTGACGCTGTTGCCATCGAATACACCGACGAAGGTACCACTCCCCACGAAATTCACGTTGGATTAGGCACAGTAATTACATGGACAAATAACAGTTCCGTTCCTCAAACCGTTATCAGTGGCCTCCACGCTGACATGGTCATGAACGCCAACGGGGGCATAGACAAAGACATGGATATGGATATGGACGAAGACGAACACGATGACGAAGAGGCAGAGATTGAAATCGGATTCGTAGAGGTGCAACCGAGGTAACGGCTAAAACCTGAAGCCTTGGTTGCAGTGCCAACATGAAAAATCTGAAAATTATCCTCCCCGCTGTGGCCGCAGCGGGGAGTCTGATGGTCTGGCCAGCCTACGCCCATGGATTCGGTGAGCGTACAGAGTTACCCGTTCCGCTGGGGTATTTCCTAATTGGCGCAGGCTTTGCGGTAGCTCTTTCATTCCTTTTTATCAGCGTATTCGTTAAGGCGAGCGGGGAATCGTCATATCGGCGATTTAATCTACTTGGCAGCCGTTGGTCTCAAGCGACTCTCACGTCTCCCATTCTGATGACTCCAATCAAACTGTTCTCCGTGTTTCTGCTTGGACTGGTGATTGCGACTGGGTACGCCGGAGAATCGGAGTCGTTGCTCAATTTCAGCCCCACGTTTGTCTGGATCATTTGGTGGGTGGGTATGTCCATTTTCATCGCCTTGATTGGCAATATTTGGGCTTTGGTCAACCCCTGGAAAATAATTTTTAGTTGGGCAGAGTGGTTTTACCAAATCGTCCGCCCCGGTCGAGGCTTATCGCTGAGCCGGGATTACCCAGCCAAATTTGGCATCTGGCCGGCTTTGATGTTATTCGTCCTCTACACTTGGATTCAAGACGCCTATACCAAGGGTGATATTCCGTCCCAGATCGCAACAATGGCAGTCGTCTACTCGATAATCACTCTGGGTGGGATGTTTATATTCGGCAGGTACCAATGGCTACGCCATGGCGAAGTGTTCTCCGTCGTATTTGGGGTGTTGTCTCGCTTCTCAGTCACGGAAATCCGCATCAGGAGCCAAGATTCATGCCCGGTATGCTCAGTGGATTGCCGGAACCTCTCCGGAGAATGCATCGATTGCTACGAGTGCTTTCAGAGGTCTTCCGACCGAGAGCTAAACCTAAGACCATTCGCTATCGGACTAAGCCGGAACGAAAAGGTCACCAACGACATTCTAGCGCTGGTGGTCTTGATGCTGGCCACGGTAACTTTTGATGGGTTTAGCGCTACCCCAGCGTGGGCCGAGTTCCAGACCTTCATCCTAGATACGTTTGGGAATGGTGGAAGTGAGGTCTTTAACAGCCTGGTACTAGCTGACACCATGGGAGTGATCTTGTTTCCGTTGGGTTTCTTCATGGTCTATCTGTTCTTTTCCAAGCTCATGGCAATCTCAGTCGAGGGCGAAGTAAGCACGTTGGAAATGGCCCGGATATTTGGGTATTCATTAATCCCCATTGCCCTGGCCTACAATATTGCCCACTTCATAACCCTGCTCCTCATACAGGGCCAGTTGATTGTCCCATTGGCTTCTGACCCCTTCGGCTCAGGGTGGAATATTTTTGGGACGGTTGATTACTCGATAAATATCGCAATCATTAACGCCCGCATCCTTTGGTTCTTATCCGTAGGATTGATCGTATTGGGGCATATGTTAGCCGTATACCTGGCCCACCTAGTGGCCATTCGTACGTTCAGCAATCGGGCAATGGTCTTAAAGAGCCAATACCCCATGCTCACTCTGATGGTGGTTTACACCCTAATCAGTCTTTGGATCCTAGCCCAACCAATCGTTCAATAAGTTGGATGGCCGGTTGGTCTCGCAAAAAGACTAGCTGGCCGATCTTACAAACATAGGCCCCACTTCAGCCCCGCCAATTACTATTTACTCAAACTGAAATACCGATTAAATTGACTCGGCGTCCAGTTACTGTTAAATTTGCCCGCCTTGACTCTGGATACAGCGGTCTTTAGAGTTAAGCAAGATTAAGTATTGCTAACTGGGACATGCAGGTGAATCATGCGTAGATTTCTGGTTCCATTGGTGTTTGTGGCTTTGTTGACCATTGCTGCAGTAGTACCCGTTGCTGCCAGCGCCCCGGATGCCGCCCCTTCTCACTCCAGCGAAGAATGCAGCAGCATCTAAATTAGGCTGACACCTGCGGGTTAATTCCGCATCTACTGGTATTCGCCTCGTGCGCAGACCACATAACTTAAAATAAACTCGGCTATTCGGCCCCGGTTCATCACTTTGGACCGGGCCTTTTTATTGGCGATTTAATCTTGGAAGAAGAAATAATAAAAATAGCGATCGTCGTGCTTGCCACGGCGGTTGGGTTTACCATTGCCGGGGTTGCTGGCTTTGGTGGCGGAGTGGTCGCACTACCGGTATTGGTTTGGGCGTTTGGCGTGCGCGAGGCCATCCCCATCTTGACCATCTCTCAGCTTTTCAGCACTGCTTCCCGTGTCTGGCTGCACCGGGCGGCAATGGACTGGCAAGTCATCCGCAATTTCTCAATTGGGTCGGTGCCGTTTGCCCTGCTGGGCAGTTTATTTTTCGTTTCCATAGATACTGCGGTGCTGGTACGAATCTTGGGCGTAATGATGCTCTTGTTCGTGGTCTACACCCGAATGCCCATTGGACGAAATTTCAAGATGAAACTCTGGGGGTTCATACCACTTGGGTCTGCCACCGGTTTCGCTTCCGCGTTCCTGGGAATTCCCGGCCCTTTCTCCTCAGTGTTCTATCTGGCTTACGGGTTGTCTGCCAGTGCCTATATAGGCACGTCTGCGCTGGGAATGAGCGTGATACAAATCCCAAAGTTAGTGGTATTCAGCACCAATGACCTGTTCGTATTTCGGGTCTTGGCGATGGGTGTTGGTCTGGGTTTACTCGCTGGTGCATCGGCTTTTCTGGGAAAGGTAATTCTTGGGCGAATCCCAGAAGCGGTGTTCCCCAGAATAATCACTGCCATGCTGCTGATCTCAGGCGTGGTACTGTTGGTTCGTGGGTAAGCCATCCCTCAACCCCAGCCAATACTCCCGTAATTCTTCAGTAATTCTCGCGACTGTAAGGTGTGCCGACCGGAGCAAGTTACGAGCCAAACTTGCCTTAATTGGTTGAGGAAAAACGACTTTGACTGTACAACGCACAGTTGATGGTTCCGCTGCAGCGGCCAACCCACTCAAATCGACAGTGATTTCTGAGTCGACTTTGAAGCGTCGAAGCCGTGATAGACAATTGTTTACGCCTGAGCCAGTGATGGTAACGGTATTTTGGTGGCAGACCGACAATGGTCGAACAGCCTGCATGGAGAACCAGTTTTCGCCCGCAGCAGCCACTCCGCTCCGGTTTCGTTGTCTTGGCACCAACAGCAGCAAGTATCCCAAACGCTTCCGGATCGATTTGGCCCAGGCGTTGGATCCGATGCCCGAGCTCGACCGACGCGAGCTAAAAGCCCTGGGAGGCGCAATCGCCACCACGCTCAGCCGTCAGCTAGGTGTGGAAGTGGCAGCGTGCTCTCCGGACGTAATCGATACAGTCCTAGGCAGCGTCTAACCGTCACTAAAATTAGTTCTTTTGGATAAAAAGACCCTGCCCCTTGGTTCCGGTCGGGGTCTCTTTGTATCTATGGCTAATCTTGGTTGTCTCTCGTCAGATTATTTGCCGGCGGCCAACACCCGGCTAAACACCTTCTCCATTACTGCCGCTTCCTCTTTCGTCACATGCCCCAAAAAAGACTCCCAGGCGTCTTTGGAGTGGTCCGGGCCTACTTTTTCTATGGTCTCCAACCCCAGCTGGGTTATTACGGCGTAATAGCCCCGACGGTCGCCCGGACATGCTTCCCGCACAACCAGGCCTGCAGTGATCATCCGGTCGAGCAACCGTGTCACGCCGCTGCGTGTGAGCAGTACCGATTCTGCAAGCTCTCCCATGCGCAGTCGCCCGTCTTCGCCGTCGGACAGCTGCTGTAATACATCCCACCAGGGCAGGGGCAGGCTGTGCTGTTCCTGCATCCGCCGCTCCAGGTATTTAGTTACTGTGGAATGTGTCTCTAAGAATGCCCGCCACATAGCCAGATGGTCGGTAGAATAACCTGATGTTGTCATATGCCGATTATAGAATTAGTTATTTTTACAATCAACTAATGACTCTGCAAATTATTGGCCATAGACGACGGCTCAGGCGTGATATTATGGATTTAGGCTCAATCGGTACCCGATGACGAACAACAGCAGGATCTGCGGGAGGGGGCCAAATGCCAATCAACAGCCGTCTTAACGAATCCGGACTGGACCAAAAAGACGCCCAATCCATCTACCGGTACATGCTATTGGCGCGGTCCATCTCGGAAAAAAGCTGGCTGCTCACCCGGCAGGGACGCGTGTTGTTCTCCATGCCCTGCGACGGTCAGGAAGCCGCAGATGTTGCCAGCGCTTACGCTCTGGACACAGTTACGGACTTTATTGTCCCGTACGCACGCAGCCTGGGCGCCATGCTGGTCAAGGGCATGACTACCCAAGAGGTCATGCTGAACATGTTTGGCAAAGCGGCAGACCCCAACAGCGGCGGTCGTCAGATGCCAATGCACTGGGGACACAAGCAATTAGGAATCATCTCCATGGGAAGCTCGGTGGGGACAACTATTCCCAGGGCTTCAGGCGTGGCTCTGGCCTCCAAACTGAGGGGCCAAAACGCCGTGACCATGGTCTATTTTGGCGAGGGTTCAGCCAGCGAGGGCGATTTTCACGAAGGACTGGGCTTCGCAGGGGTTCACCGCCTGCCCGTAGTGTTCTTTTGCAACAACAACGGCTGGGCCACTTCAGTGCCGGTCAGCCTGCAAAACGCCGAGCCTCAAGTGGCCAAACGAGCCCAGGGGTACGGCTTCCCAGGCGTCACTGTAGACGGTTCTGACCCATTGGCGATCTATCAGGCGGTGAAAGCTGCCGTCCACCGAGCACGCTCTGGCGGTGGCCCCACGCTGGTAGAAGCGAACACGATCCGCATGATGCCGCATTCCAGCTCCGACGACCATCTCCGCTACCGCACTCAAGAAGACCTCGAAAACGAACGCAAGCTAGACCCGATACCCCTCTTCAGAGATTTTCTTATCACCACAGGCATTCTCGACGAGACATCAGATCAGGAATTACAGGAATTCGTGGATCTAGAGGTTGAAGAGGCCATCGAGTTGGCTGATGCTGCACCTTCTGCCGCCGCTGAGACAGCGTTTAACGGGGTCTACGCCCCGTAGGCGGATCCATTATAATGTCTGAGAAACGGTTCATCGACGCTATAAGGGACGGGCTGCGCGAAGAAATGGCCGCAGATGCAGCGGTTTTTCTGATTGGTCAAGACATCGGCGTCAACGGTGGCGTGTTTCGAGTGACCGACGGCCTGCTTGAAAAATTTGAAGCAGGCCGGATTATAGACTCGCCGCTAGCTGAATCAGGCATGGTCGGGGTGGCGATCGGTGCGGCGATGAATGGTATGCGTCCGGTGGTGGAGATCCAGTTCGCCGATTTCATATTCCCGGCGTTCAACCAGGTCGTGAGCGAAGCTGCGAGGATGTATTACCGCACCAACGGCGACTTCACGGTGCCCATGGTCATTCGCGCACCCTACGGCGGCGGCGCCCGGGGCGGCCTGTACCACTCTCAGAGCGTGGAGGCCTATTTTGCCCACGTACCTGGCCTCAAGGTCGTCGTCCCGTCCAATCCCCATGATGCCAAGGGTCTTTTAAAATCAGCCATCCGTGACGATAACCCGGTGCTGTTCTTCGAGCACAAACTCGCCTACAACACGGTTCGGGGTGAAATTTCAGATGGTGATTACACCGTGCCGATCGGCGAGGCTGTGGTCAGCCGGGAAGGTCAGCACATTTCTCTGATCTCCTATGGGCTGTCGGTGCACCATTGCTTAGAGGCTGCTGAGACATTGTCAGCCGAGGGAATCAGCTGTGAGGTGGTGGATCTACGCACGGTCCGCCCTCTGGACACGGTGACAATACTGGAATCAGTCAAGAAGACGGGGCGGGTGTGTATCGTCCACGAGGACAACCTTACGGGAGGAGTGGGCGCGGAGGTGGCGGCGATTATCGCCAAGGATGGGTTCGAGTTCCTAGACGCCCCTGTGCAGCGGGTGGCCGCGCCGGACGTGCCGTCTTTTCCTTACAACCCAGGCTTGGAAGACGTACTTTTGCCCGGCCCAACAGACATTGTCCGAGCGGCCAAAGAGTTAGCTGCTTACTAGCATTGGGTCTCCGGAATTTTTGTCGAAGCTTGGCCTAGGGTTAAGTGAACTACATCCAAGAGAGTCCACACTTGACTAGAGACTCCATTGGCAACCAGCCAGTCTTGACCAAAAATTCCAACTCCCTG
>DUCU01000007.1:39178-48595 GCA_012959605.1 Dehalococcoidia bacterium
AATTTAGGGCCAAATGGGCCAGTTATGTAAAGTGCGCGGCTTGGTTTGGTCTTCGCCTAGTAGTGGATGGCTCTGGGGATGCCTCCGCCAGCGGCGATGGCGTCCCCGTTGATGGAGATGGACTTTGGCGAAGCCAAGAAGGCGATTACGTAAGCGACTTCTGTGGCGTCGACTATGTGGTGGATGGTGTTGCGGTTGGCCATCTGCTGTTCCGCTTCCTCCACTGTGATGCCCTGGGCCTTAGCCTGGCTCTCCAGCATGTCTGGTATTCGCTCCGTGTAGGTCATTCCGGGGTGCACGGTGGTCACGTTGATGCCCTGGGGGCCAAGTTCGTCGGCCAGGTTCTTGCTGAGGGCGGAGACGGACACGTTCCGCATGCTGCCAACGGCGTAACCAGCCTGGCGAGCTGCCATCCCGCTGAGGTTGATGATGCGGCCCCAGCCCTGCTCGATCATGTAGGGGGCCACGGCCTGGGCGCAGCGTAGATAGCCCATGACCTTAACGTTCATGTCGCCCCAAAAATCATCTTCGGTAATCTCCGCAAGCTTGGGGGTGTAGGCGCCGCCAACGCGGGCGGCCGAGTTAACCAGGATATCGATGCGTCCTAGTTTCTCCGCAGCCTCTTTGACCATCGCCTTGACCGACTCTGAGTCTCCCATATCGGCCACGATGGTGATGAAATCTCCGCCGGTCTCCTCAGACAATTCCCGCGCAGTCTCTTCAAGCGCTTCTTTGCCGCGGGCTACCAGGGCTACTTTCATGCCTTCAAGCCCAAACTCCCGGCCAACCGCTTTGCCGATGCCGCGGCTACCGCCGGTGATGATTGCTGTTTTACCTTTAAGTTCCAGGTCCATGTTAATGCTCCTAGGCAATGAATATTGGTTTTCTGGGTGAAATGCAGGATTGGAGTGTAGGCGTGAAGTTGATACTAATCAAGACCAGTTTTTCGAGTCGGATTAGCTCTCCGTATTCTCCAACTCCCTTTTGATGCGAGACAGTTGGCCGTTGGTGCGCAGGCGTGGGAATACCTGGAACATCCAGCTAATTATGGGCCTAGAGACCACGGACTTCAGTGAGTCTAAAAACATCATTAGCACATGCAGTGGCCCAGGCACGTGGGCGCTCCTCTTGCCGGTCATCACCAATAATGTTCCAGAACCTTCCGGCGCCAATCGAAATAGGACTGTCTCTGAGCCAACTGATAGGCCGTTGTAGAGGTTTTTGGTCTCAAATTCTAGTCTGGCATCAGTTTTGAAGTCGATGACCGTCAGACTTTTTATCCAGGAGACCTGGCTCGATGCGGCAGCGCCCCGCAAGATGGGCGCTTGGAAAGTTTCAAGTCGTTCTCGGTCGCAATTGGAACCTTTGCCTACGAGCCCTTCTGATGTACGCACGACCCTAAACTGAGGGTGACCGTCCCACTCGCCGTGACGTACCAAGTCCGCCAGGTAAGCGAATACAGTCTCAGGCGTGGCTCCAATCAGGATCCGGCGCTCTGGCTCGCTAAACAAACCGGTCATCGAGTGTCGTCACGGGTAAATATAAGCAAGCCCATTACTGGCAACATCCAGATTCCCCTCAAAAGATCATTGCTAGACATTCTATGGCATTGGAACAAAGATTTAGGAGTAGAGAATCGCCAATAATAAAAAAAGGGCGCACCGATGAATCAGTACGCCCCTTTTTGCAGGTTTAGCTTTGTTTTGGGTCTATTTGAAACCGAACAGGTTGCCTCCGAAGAGGTCAAACACTCCGTCATTAATAATTGAGTTCCCGTCTTGCTCCAATGCTGCGTCCAGATCGGCCAAGTTAGCCAATTCGTAGAACGCGGGGTTGGCACCGGAGATTGATTCAAAGTTGATTCCAGGCTGGGCCGCCTGTATGTCGTTATACGAAGCAGCAACAAATTCCAGCGGAGCCTTGGAATTGGACGGACTCCAAACGAGACCAACGGTAACCCCGCTGTAAACGAAACCGGCCAGTACTTGAGTTTCGCTGGGTGCAGACTCGGAGTACCCGGCTGGCTACACGTCGGCTCCCAAGTCTAGGTTGAGAGTAAATCCGTACTCCGAGTAGACGGTGTCCAGCGCCGGAGTTGCTGTGGGTGCCACCGTTGGCACTGCCGTTGGGTCTGGCGCATTCGTGACCGCTACCGTTGGAGGCACAGGCATTGTAGTGGGCAGAGCGACAGTCTCCGTTGGCGCAGTGGTTGGCCTGCAGTTGGCGCCGGAGGAACGGTTGTGGCTGCGGCAAGCACAGCCTCCGCAGGGTCTGCCGAGTCGGACCCGCAGGCTGCCAGGGCCAGAGCTCCAAGCGCCACGGCAAGTACCATGACAACTGGTTTGAGTCTGTTAATAATTAAAACTAGTGACCTCCATCCAGTGGTCGAATTTCGCGCATTCTAGTCAATTAAACGATTGACTAGAATGCGCGAAATTGTTCAATCATCGGCCACAAGTCACCGCTTACCGGGTTAATAAAAACGGCCATGCCGATCGGCATTTTATGACGCTCTCCCATGTCTCCATCCCTGTGGTAACATTTGGCCTGCGGTGGGATGGCTGACAAACGGCGTCCCAGCCTCAAAACGAAAGGAGACCAAAAAGGCATGAAACCACTTGAGGGAATCAGGATATTAGACCTGACCCGAGCACTGGCTGGCCCGTTCTGCACCCTGATGTTGGGAGACTACGGCGCAGACGTCATCAAGATAGAGATTCCCGGCGCCGGCGACGACACTCGCAAATGGGGACCTCCTTTCGTTGGAGAAGAAAGCGCCTATTTTCTATCAATCAACCGCAACAAACGGAGCCTCACGCTCAACTTCAAAGAGGAAAAGGCCCTGGAGATATTCCAAAAGCTGGTCAAAGACTCCGACGTGGTGGTGGAGAACTTCACACCAGGCGTGATGGACCGCTTTGGCCTGGGCTACGATGCCTTGAAAGAGATCAATCCTGGCATCGTCGTCTGCTCGATTTCCGGCTTCGGCCAAACCGGGCCGTACCGCACCCGTCCCGCCTATGACCAAATCATGCAGGGAATCAGCGGCCTCATGAGCATCACTGGCGAGCCTGACGGCGACCCGCAGAAAGTTGGCATTGCCGTGGCCGATATCGGGGCCGGCATGTGGGCCGCCTTTGCGGTGATGGCTGCGATTCACGAGCGCTCGAAAAATGACAGGAACGAAGGGCAGTACATCGACATATCGATGATGGACGCCCAGGTAGCCTGGCTCACTTACCAAGCCGCCAACTTCTTTGCCAGTGGTGAAGCACCCAAGCGATTGGGCGCAGCGCACCCCAACCTGGTCCCATATCAGGCTTTCATGTGCCAAGACAACAAGTATCTCAACCTGGCAGTGGGCTCAGAACGTATCTGGGATCGTTTCTGCAATGGCATGGAAATGCCGGAACTCAAGGAAAACCCGGATTACGCCACCAACGTCGAACGAGCCCAAAACCGGTCGACGATTGTGCCCCAGCTGCAGGAAATTTTCATCAAACACCCAGTGGCTTACTGGGTGGAAAAACTTCAGGCAGTGAACGTGCCTTGCGGGCCGATCAACGATCTAGCAGACGTGTTTGCAGACCCACAGTTGATTGCCAGAGAAATGGTGCAGGAAATCCCCCATCCTACGCTGGGCACGGTCAAACAACTTGGCTTGCCAATCAAGTTCTCCCGTACTCCCGGCGCTTTGGATCAGCCGCCACCGCTACTGGGTGAACACAATCAAGAAATACTACAAGAGTTAGGGTTTTCATCGGCAGAGATTGACGACCTCAAGGCCGCTGAAGTCATCTAGACGCTTCAATCATTGGGCCAAGAAAAACCTTGCGGCCTATCAGTTAGCGTAAAAATCTGAATAAAAGCTGAACGAGCCTATTTTAAGTTGCTTGAAATAGGCTCGTTTGGGGAATTGTGCCAGAGAAATCCGCGTGGTAGTCTGGCCGTTGTTCCAGGGTCTTCAAACGGACCGCCCCAGGAAACACCTGGGAGACTCCAGTAATTAGACCCGTGAGGTTGTCAGTCGTGGATTTAGGATTAAAAGACCGGGTAGCCATCATTGGCGGTTCCAGCAGGGGCATGGGCCGCGCTATCGCACTGGCATTTGCCCAAGAAGGCGCCAACGTGGCCATCAGCGCCCGCACGGAAGCCGATCTCCGCCGCACTGAGATAGAACTGGCCCGGGTAGGCTCCCAGCAGCACGTTTTAGCCATACCAGCCGACCTTTCGGTTGCTCGGGACATCCGGCGCGTGGTGCGGGACACGTTCAACCGCTTTGGCCAGGTCGGAATCTTGGTCACCCACATGGGTTTTGGCCCGCCAGGACGCCCGTCCGAGTTCAACGACGAAACGATCATGACTGCCCTGGAGGAGAATTTCCTCAGCGCCGTCCGATTTACCAGGGAAGTCATCCCTTACATGAAACAGCAACGCTGGGGCAGAATAGTGCATCTGCTACCGTCTTTAGGTAGAAGATCCGCCAACGGCACCGCCCTCTCCAACACTTCACAATTGGCCCTGATGGGCTACTCCAAGGCGCTGGCCAATGAACTGGCTCCGTTCAACATCACCGTTAATCACCTGGTATCCGGGCCCGTGGAAACTGATTTTTTGACCTCCTCCGTAGAGTCTGAAGCCCAAGAGTCTGGAAAGGACTTTGATGCCCTGATGCGCGACACCGTGACATCAATTCCCATGGGTCGACTTGGCAAACCCGAGGAAGTTGGCGATCTGGTGGCGTTTCTAGCCTCGGACCGAGCCTCTTTCCTGACTGGAGCCAGTGTGGTGTTAGATGGCGGCTTGCGGCAAACCATAAGTCAGTAACATAACTATGGAACAACAAGAAATCTACCGCACAGCCCAGGAATACCTCACCGAGGAAGAGATTCCCGGCTGGCTTGTCTACGACTACCGCCATGCAAACCCCGTGTTCTGGTTGGTTGTTTCTGCATCGGGGCATGTAACACGCCCCACCTATTTCTAGCTTCCCGCCCAGGGCGAGCCGAGCCTGCTGGTGCATCACGTTGACGCTGGGAAGTTTGCTAACTCCGGCGTAAATATGACTGTTTACAGCAGCCGAGAATCCATGTTGGCTGCTCTCGGTAGTCTTCTGTCAGGCGTGTCTCGTGTGGATGCCGGCACAGTCGAGCTAGTACGCAGTCTGGGACCGAAGGTGGTTTCTTCGGCAGATTTGATGCAGTACGCCACGCACCAGTGGACCCCGGAGCAGCTGGACGACCACCGAGTCACCGCAGACAAGCTGGGGCAAATCGTGAACGAGACCTTTGGTTATGTCGGCAAGCACCGGGCAGAGGGCATCAACGAGTTCCAGGTGGCCGAGTTCATACGAAATCGGTTCGCTGAAGAAGAGATCCAATCTCCCGACGGCCCAATCGTGGCTGTGAATTCCAATGCTTCAGACCCGCATTACGAACCGTCTGCCGTCCAACACAGCCCCATCAAGCAGGGTGATTGGCTGTTGATCGACCTTTGGGCCAAGGGTGTCGCCGATGGTTGTGTTTACGCTGACATCACCTGGGTGGCCTATGTTGGCGAAACCGTACCCGCGGCGGCGCCAACAAGAGATCTTTGACATCGTTATTGGCGCTCGTGACGCCGCCCTGGAGTATTTGAAAGACGCCCACGGCCAAGGAACACCGGTTCTCAGCTGGCAGGCCGACCAAGTGGCCCGCGATTTCATCTCCAGCCGTGGCTATGGTGAGTACTTCACGCACCGGCTGGGTCATAGCATTGGATTCGAAGTCCACAGCGAAGCCGTCAACCTAGACGGCTTCGAGACCCACGATACCCGCCGCATAATCCCCGGCATCTGCTTTTCCATAGAGCCTGGCATCTACCTACCAGAGTTCGGAGTCCGCTCCGAGATTGACGTATTTATGGCCGCGGACGGCCCTTACGCCAGCTCCCCAGTCCAACACGAGGTTGTGCTGATCAGGGGATAGGCACGGAATTACCGCTCACGGCCCGAAATTGACTTCAATGCCGTCGGTCGGAAATCTGGCATCAATCGAATACACCAGATTTTGACCAGAGGTTCTCGCTGGTGCCCAAATCAGAGCGTCGGAAATGGACACTCTGCCTGAAGGACGGCACATTAGGAGCGCCTCCAAGACGGTTCCTTTGTCCAGTCCGTGGCAATGAATGTTCCGTTTGCTGACAAACGCCATGAAGTGCTCAATTACCGCTTCTCTGGGCAAGTTATACACGGACCGTAAAACGTGATCTACTTCGGCCAACGCCACTCCACTAATCAAAAGGTTTTCATCAGAGTCGATGACCATTGCGGCTCTATCCGCCATCTCAGGCACGTCGCGAACCAGATACCGCACCACCATAGACGTATCTAAAAACCCGCTCAATTAACTTGTACCGATTTATCCGCCCATTCTTGGGCAGCCGATTCCCTGGCCGTCTCACGAGCCCTGTCCCATTCATTCCCGGATTGAACCACCACCTCAGTATATTTAGCCAGTGACCCTAAGAGTGACCGATCGTGTTCCGGTGGCACGAAATGAATCTCAACATGCCCATCAACAATGCTCTGGAGCGCCATCCAGCCTGGCTCTACGCCTAATGCGTCTCTGATTTCCTTGGCAATAACTATTTGACCCTTCTGTCCTACAATGTGCACCAAGTATGAAATCTCCAATTAATATGATTATTAACCATAAGTATAACATTGAGTCCAGAGGGACACTGAGCCGCTTCAACCCGGGTATTTAGCTTAGTTGCACTGCGCCTACGTTGCGATTAGAATTGGCGCGACTTCCCGACTTTCTGTTATTGCAATTTCGATTTTTAACGAGGGCGTAGCTATGAAATTCTCCTTGGCCTATGAAATGCAGCGGCCAATGCTGGACGACCACGCAGTCATTGAAGAGACCATCGAACAATGCATCCTGGCTGACGAGATGGGGTTCGACGCCGTGTGGTTCGTAGAACACCATTTTTTGACCACGTTTTCCGGCTCGCCCTGCCCTGAGGTGATTTTCGGCGCACTTAGTCGTCTAACCAAGCGTATCCGCCTCGGTTTTGGCGTGTCGGTTCTCCCATACCATCACCCAGTACGAGTGGCCGAACGAGTAGCCATGGTTGACCAACTCTCCCACGGCCGGGTTGAGTTCGGCACTGGCCGATCCGCCCCTTACGAGCAGATCGGCATGGGTATCGACCCGCGCGACACCAGGGAGATGTGGGACGAGTCTCTGAGCATGATTCCCAAGATCTGGAGCTCGGATTACTTCGAATTCGAGGGCAAGTTCTGGAATGTGCCCCCTCGCCAGGTTCTGCCCAAGCCCTACCAGCATCCGCACCCGCCCATCTGGGTGGCCGCATTGCAGCCGGCAACCTACGAGATTGCGGCCCAGAAGGGCATCGGCGTGATGGCTCTAGGCGTGAACGCCCCAGCAGTGCTCGAGCCAGAAATTAAGAAGTACAAGGCTGCCGTCAAAAATGCGACACCGGTTGGGTTGACCACTAATGACCAGTGGCTCAGCTCCATCTTTGGCCTCTGCGGTGAAGACAGCAAGGCCACCCGCGATCTTTCCGCCCAATCGTTGAAGACTTTCTTTGGCCCAGGCAGACCATACGTTCAGGACCAAAAGGATGTCTACGAGAAGCTGCTTGAGCAGTGGGGCGGCATCCCGGAGCACTTGTTGTCCAACTTTGCCCGTTATGTCGACGTAGAAAAGACGCCGGCAGCCACAAATGGCAACTCAGCACAGTCGTTCGATCTATCGGGTGGTGCGTTGGCCCAGAAGATCTGGGAAGAGTTCGACTCGGAGACCATGGCTGAGCGCGGAGTGATTGTGGCCGGAGATCCGGAGGCCTGTATCAAAGGAGCCAAACTCCACGAAGCAACCGGCGTGGATGAACTGCAATTTCTGATGGCCACCGAGACCGTTGGCCACGACGCAGTCATGAAATCCATCGAGATGTTCGGCAAGTACGTGATCCCAGAGTTCCGCAAAAACAGCACCGCGCCATCAGCCCCAGAGTGCCCCATCAGCTGAGCCGCTGGGCAAATACCTGCCGGTTGCCTAGTTGCAGGCGTGATTCGAAGTTATTCAATCATGAGTATGTCACTCCTGGTTCTTCTGATTTCTGACAGTCCAGAAGTAATAAAAGCCCTGTTCGATTGACGAACAGGGCTTTTTGATCTCAAATATGAGTTCCGGAATTAACCTAGGTCAGCTATCTTGGGGCCTACTTCATTCTTTAGAAGTTCTAGGCATTCGTGCTGCCATTGGTGGTTATCTGGGTCTTGGGTGACCGTAAGCAGGGTGCCGAAGCCGCCCACTTCTCCGTAGATCGTGCGGATCTTGTCAGCAACTTCCTGGGGGTCACCTACAATCCAGACGTTGTCCATTAGGTATTCCACATCTACAGCGTCGTCTGGCATATCAGGTGAAATTTTGGAGCCAGCCAGCAAGCCCGCCTGGCGGTTAGGCTCCTGATGAACTTCGTAGTTACGGACCAAAACCGCATTGGCCCGTTCTCGGGCTTCCTGAGCTGTGGGCGCAACTAGCACGTCACGGGCTATGTGCCACTCGCTCCGATTGGAGCTGCGTCCTGCGCTGACGGCCCCAGCCTCAAACTCCTCCCAGTGCCCTTTCAGGTTCGGCACTGACAGTGTTGGGCTGCTCATTGGAATCCAGCCCTGCACGCCTGCGTTCCTAATGGAGTCGGAACGAATGGTCGTGGCGGCCGCGCTGATGGGCGGGTGGGGAACCTGGAAGGGCTTCATGTACAGCCCACGTTCCTTCACGGTGTCCAGCTCCGGGGCTGAAATATCGAAATACTTGCCGTGGTACTCGAACTTGCCCTCGTTCTGCCACATCTTCAGCACCACGTCCAACACCTCTTGTGAGCGTTCACCCACGCCTACACGGTCGGTCGGATCGAGGCCATAAAGCTCGAGGTCAGTAGGTATAGCGCGGGTTCCGATTCCCCAGTAGAATCGGCCGCGGCACAGGTGGTCCAGCATGGCCAGTCGGTGCGCCAGGTCAACGGGATTGTGGATGGCCAGCAGAGTAACGCCGGTGCCAAAGATTATGTTCTCAGTCATGCCAGAGGCCTTGGCGATGAGCAACTCCGGAGCTGGGGCGTTCTCCCAGCGCTCGGTCACATGCTCACCGATCCAAGCTTCCGTGTAGCCAAGTTGGTCTGCTTTAACGATTAAGGTTAAGTCTCGGTCGTACGAATCAGCGTAAGAGCGATGCGGCGGATGCAGGGGCATCATAAATAGTCCAAATTCCATTGGGGCTCCTTTGGTTGGTGCGCGGGGCTCGCTAACAAGAGCTTACGCCGTCGAGTTACGTGGGTTTTCGTGGGCTGATACTAAGCCAGGCCAATAACGCTGTCAAGGATTTCAGGCGTGGACTAGGCACGATA
>DUCU01000008.1 GCA_012959605.1 Dehalococcoidia bacterium
CGAGGATGTTTCTGGTTGTGCAGGCGCTGGGGTACGACATCAGCTTTGCCTTGGTGGTGTTCCTGACCCTGGCCAATTCCTTGTTGACCTTGGTGCCGACTCCCGGTGGTGTTGGCGCCGTGGAGTCAGGCGTGGGCGGACTGGTGGTGCGGCTTTCCACCTTGAGCGCCAGCGCCGCGGCAGCCTTGGTGCTGATCGACCGGGCCATAACCTACATCAGCGTGATTGTACTGGGGGCGGTGTTGTTCGTAGTCCGTCAGGCCGTGCGCACCCCGGGTCCGGTTAACTCCGACAAAACCGAAAATTTGTAATCGAGCAGAGACGCTGGTTCAATTGATGCTATACACCGCCAGTTACTATCATACAGATCATTGGCAGGGCAAAGCCTTCCGAATCTCTAAGGCCCACCCTCGCGGGCAAACGACTAATTGGGACGTCCAGCCGTTCTTCTATCCCTCGCGCCGGACGTTGGACCAATACCGTGACGGCAAACTGGATTTTGCCGGATTCTCAGCAGAGTACAGGATAGAGCTTCAGACCAACTACGACTGGGAAGGGGATTTTCAGGACTGGCTGGCTCTACTCAAGCCGGAGGAAGACATCACACTGCTGTGCTTTGAGCCGGAGGGAGAACCCTGCCACCGTAGGGTCGCGGCGGCCTGGCTGTTGGAAAAGATGCCAGAGTTGGGGTCAGGTCAGATTCGTTAGATCAAATAACCAGCTCTGGGCGAGATAAGCCCGCTGCTACCACTCAGACCGGGCAGGTCGTGACATCAGCTCGGCCATGGCTTTTTGCGGAGATAGTCCCTCGAACAGAACCCTGGATGCCATCTCTGCAATGGGCATCTCAACGCCTAGTTCCTTCGCCAGTACCAGTGCTGCCTGGGTTGCGTTCACCCCTTCTGCCACGTTGTCCATGGAATCCTTTATCTCGTCCCAGGAACGCCCCTTGGCGAGCTGCTCCCCCACGTACCGGTTGCGGCTGAGGCGGCTGGAGCAGGTGGCAACCACGTCGCCCAGACCAGCCAATCCGGCAAAGGTCAGAGGGTCGGCTCCGGCGGCGATGCCCAGTCGGGTCATCTCGGCTAGGCCGCGAGTGATGAATGCTGCTTTGGCGTTTTCGCCGGCGTCCATGCCATCGCCGATGCCAGCGCCTAGGGCAACGATGTTTTTCAGGGCGCCGGATAGCTCAACACCCAACACATCAGAGCTGGTGTAGACCCGAAAATTCGTGGACATCAGCATGCTCTGAGCTTTCTGGGCCGCCTCTGAGTTTGCGCCGGCAATTACGGTGGAGGCTGGTTTCCCTGAGACTATCTCTTTGGCTAAGTTCGGCCCAGAGAGAACGCAAATCTCCGCGTTGAGACTGGCCGGCAGTTCATCTTCCAGCACTTGGCTCATTCGCCGTGCTGTGGGTAACTCCAGCCCCTTGGTGGCGCTCAGAATAATGGCTCCCGACTTAAGATAAGGCTTTATTTGACGGACGTTCTCCCTGAGTCGGTCCGACGGCACCGCCAGCACCACCAAATCGCTCTGCGCCAAGGCCGAATCAGGCTGACTGGTTACTGAAAAGCAGTCAGGAAATTGGGCGTCGGGCAGGAACCTGGTATTGTGGCGTTCGGTGGAGAGAGTCTGGGCTTCGGTTTCGGTCCGGGCCAGCATGGTGACGGGGACGTTGTTCTGGGCCAATAAAATGCCCAGGGTCGTCCCCCAAGTGGTTGTTCCAATGATGGCCGCTTGTTCACTCAACTTAACAAAACCGTATTCGCAGGTTGGAGCCAGGTTAGTGACCTGACAGAACCAGTTTATTGAGAAAAAATGGAGGAGTCCAGGCTGGTGGAGGCAGAGAGTAAGAGGATTGGTCCGTGAAAAGAGGGGAAATGAGGGCGCAGACCGGGAATTAATCAGCTTTGGTGGCAGCTTGTCCCAGGCGGCGTTCGCTGCCGTCACGGATGCGTTGGATGTTGTCCCGGTGCTGCCAAACGATCATTGTGGCTGCGATGAATCCGTAAACCATGTAGGTATTGGACTGCACGTCTGCCAGTGCCAAGCCCAGTATGGCAATCGCGCCAATAATCACGCCAATCACTGAGCCTAGGGAGATATACCGGCTTAAACCGGTGATGGCTATGAATGCGACGGTGGCGATGATTGCTGCTATCGGTACCATGATGACCAGACCGCCCAACGCCGTTAGGATGCCTCGCCCTCCCTTGAACTGCAGGAATACAGGCCAGTTGTGGCCGACCAGCACGATTAACGCAGCGGCCACCTCAGCAGCGTTGGTGCCAATGACGGCCCGGGCAATGAGCACGGCTATAACGCCCTTTGCGATGTCCAGTGTCAACACGATGGCCGCTGATTTAACCCCGCCAGTGCGTAGAACGTTGGACATGCCGGTGCGTCCGCTGCCATATTCGCGAACGTCCACGCCCATCTTCAATTGCAAGAGCAGGTAGCCCCAGGAGATGGAACCCAGCAGATAAGCCAGGGGCAAGACCACGCTGTATTGAGCTGACTTGGGCTGGTCTTCCATGGTAAACAGAACGACAATCACGCCCGCAATGATGAACGGTATGGCTACCGCCTGGATGATGATTGATGTGGAAGGTCTGTTCATTGGATTATGGAATCTAGGGCGTCCGGAATCAGAGCACGTGAAAATTACCGGCCAATTTCGTCAACCAGTAATAGCTAACGAGCTCGGAACAACAATTTAAGGTGGGTGCGGTCAAACCCAAAGGTATCTCGAATCTTATTTTCGAGATAGCGCTGGTAGGTGAAGTGTATCAGTTGTGGGTTATTAACCGTGAAAAGAAAGGTCGGCGGATTGATCCCAACCTGCTGTATACGGTTGATCTGGACCCGCTGACCTCGGTGCTTCCTGACAACCGGCGGCATATGGTCGGCCATGGCGTCGGCCAGCATGAACTGTAGGTCTCGAGACCGTATGAGCCGCATCCGCTCAGTCCAAAGTTCCTGGGCAGTGTCCATTAGGGTCTTGATGCCTTCGCCATGCAATGCAGAAGTGAAGACGATGGGAACGTAAGGCATGAAATGGAGCCTTTCGCGTATCGTTCTGGCGGCCTGGTGGCGGGCACCCATGCCTTCATCGGCGAATAGATCCCACTTATTGATGACCACGACCAGGCCCTTACATATCTCCCAGGCAAGACCGGCAATGTGTGCGTCTTGCCCGGTGGCCAGTTCTGAAGCATCAGTCACCAGAATCGTGATATCGCTGCGGTTTACCGCTCCCACAGCCCGGATGACGCTGTATTTCTCGATGCCTTTGGATACCTGGCCGGGTCGGCGAATACCGGCAGTGTCAATCACCACCACATCGCGGCCGTTATAGGTGATTGCCGTGTCCAGGGCGTCTCTGGTTGTGCCGGCCACGTCACTGACTATGGACCGTTCTTCGCCTAGGATCGCGTTCAACAGGCTCGATTTACCCACGTTGGTGCGACCGACAATGGCCAGGTTCATCGCACCTTGTTCGTAGACCGGCGTGTTTTCGTTCAGCGGAATGAGGTCTTCTTCAGCCCCGTCTGGGTCGGCTTCAATGTGTTCAGTGACCCGGTCCATCAGCCGTTGGATCCCATAGTTGTGGAATGCGCTGATGGGTTCTGGATCGCCCATGCCTAGCTCATAGAACTCGGGAGCGCCATACTCTCTGAGGTCGTTGTCCACTTTATTTACAGCAAGCACCACTGGCTTCTTGGTGAAACGCAGCAGTTCAGCGGCGGTCCTGTCGGAATGGGTCAGACCATCTACAACATCGGTCATGAAAATTATGACATCGGCATCCTGAATCGCCATCTCGGCCTGCTCTTGGACCAATTGTCTGATAATCCCTTCTGGGTCAGACTCCAGACCGCCAGTGTCCAGCAGTATGAAATGAAAATCATCCCACCAGGCGTCGGCCATTAAGCGGTCGCGGGTGGTGCCTGCGACATCGCTGACGATGGCCTGTCTGCGGCCGATTATTCGGTTGAAGAGCGAGGACTTGCCGACGTTAGGCCGGCCTATTATTGCGACTATGGGAATTGCCAAATCAACACCATTTTGCGGTCAGGGTTCTGACGCTAAGTAATTTTCAATAATACTTCCGGTCTTATCTCTTATTTTGAAAAAGAGCTCAGATTCCGGAGAGTAAGAATTCCATGATTGTTTTCTGTGCGTGAAGACGGTTGTGTGCCTGGGGAAAGGCCACTGATTGCGGGTGCTCCAGCATCCCCGGTGAGACTTCTTCACCGTAATGGGCCGGCATGTCGTGCATGAACAATGCGCCGACGTTGGCCCGCCGCATCAGTTCCGGATTTACAGTGTAACCGGCAAAGGCTGCCTGCCTAGCTTTAGCTTCAGATTCTTGCCCCATGCTGGCCCAGACATCGGTATACACCACGTCGGCGCCGACCACTGCTTCCTGTGGACTGGTCATGGTTCGCACTTGAACCGATGACCCATTAGCCCGAGAACGGGCTTTTTCTAACAAAGCCTCATCAAGATTATAACCTTGTGGCGACGCACTGGTGAAATTCATGCCTACAGCTGGTGCGGCTAAACAGAGACTCCTCGCCACGTTGTTGCCGTCTCCTATGAAGGTCAGGCTCAGTCCTTCCAGGGTATCTTTGTGTTCATAGATGGTGAGCAGGTCGGCCATTGCCTGGCAGGGGTGCTCAACGTCTGATAGGGCATTGATTACCGGAACGCTGGCATGATGGGCCAACTCCGAGATCAAATCATGATTGGAAATGCGAGCTACTATGCAGTCTACGTAGCCTGATAGCACGTTGGCGACGTCGGAGACCGGCTCACGTCGGCCAAGACCCACTTCCTGCTCGCCAAGAAAGACCGAATACCCGCCCAACTCTTGGATACCCACCTGAAAGCTCACCCGGGTGCGCAGCGACGGTTTGTCGAACAAGATGGCGACAGATTTTCCGGCCAACGGAAGATTCTCGCCCTTGGGCAGCAATTTGCTCTCCCTAGCCCGCTTGAGCAGAGCCATGGTCTCGTCAGGTGTGATGTCGGTTACGGAGAGAAAATCTCGTTTGGTCGGCATGTAAGGTCACGTCAGTGGCGGATGTTATTTCGGGCGATTTCCCCTTGCTCACAGAAAATCACCCTTAACATTATAGGCGTTGCGGGAATTGGTTAAAACAGCCATCCAAAACACGCGGCTAAAACACCAAGATAAAACACTAGAAAATTGGCTGTGGATTGCGCCTGACGGACTATCTGCTATTATGTTTGGGCACACGTCCAAAGTCTGAATTGACCGTGAGCGATATGAGATTGAAATAAATTCTCCAACGGAATTAATGGAGGGCATTTAGCATGGCTAGCCCCAGTATTAGCCCCGGTCTAAAGGGCCAAAAACAAACACTGGTCTGCGAGCACAACGTAGCGGACCACGTGGGTAAATTCAGCACTCCCTCCATGATTCAACTCATGGAGCAAGCGGCATCTGCGGCCACCAATGATCACCTGCAAGACGGAGAAGTTTCCGTGGGAATTGAGGTGAACATTCGACATCTCGCCGCAGCTAGCATTGGCGCAACGATTATTGCCCATGCCGAGCTAATCGAGATCGACCGCAACCGACTGACCTTTAAAGTAGAAGCTTTTGACGCCGACACCAAGATCGGTGACGGCACCCACAAACGGGCGATAATCACTCCCAAAGGCTAAACACCCGCGGCTTTTGGAAACCGGGGCACGGGGCCCACACAAATTTGGTCTGGAGCAAGAAAACATGGCGAATATGGAGCATGTTCTACTCGTTAAGCGAGGCCGCGACCACGTAGCCCGCTGGCGAGAAGCTAACCCCGATGAAAATTTGGACTTGAACGCGGCGTACATGAGTTATGTACGAGCGCCTCAAGTCGATATCAGCGGCGCAGATGTCAGGGACTCAGACCTGATGGGTGCAGTATTGCAGCGGGCCAACCTTTCTGGCTGTTTTATGAACCCCTGTCACCTGTACCACGCAAACCTCCGGGAAACCAACATGACCCGCACTCGCCTGAACGGCGCCAACCTGCGCGGGGCAGACCTGCGTGGTGCCGACCTCACCGGGGCCGACCTAGACCGGGCCGTTCTCTCTGAAGCCGATCTGACCGGTGCGATTTTGGTCAATGCGAATCTATCTCGGGCCAACCTGTCCGGTGCCAACCTGACCGACGCCGACTTGACAGGAGCCAGCCTGTCTGGCGCATCGGTGGTTCGGGCGAACATGACCAACACCAAATGCCAGAACACTGATTTCTTTCAGACCCAGTTCTGGAGCGTGGATCTCACAGGCACCGACATGACCGGCAGCTCGTTTGGTTATTCCATCTTCCAAGACTGCGACATGAGCAACATCATTGGCCTGGATCAGGTCCGCCACGACTGCCCGAGCACCATTGGCCTGGACTCCGTGTTCCAATCCCACGGCAAGATTCCGGAGTCATTCTTGTTGGAGGCCGGACTACCGGCGGCAGCCCTGGATTTCTTGAAGCCCGCCAGCTCCGATTCAACTAGCTTGCGAGAGGTTTACATCGCCTGTATTGACCAGGATCAGGAGATTGCTAAGACCCTACGTGACGACCTGAGAGCCAAAGGCGTTCGCTGCTGGGTGTTCTCCCAGTTGGTGCGTGGCAGCGCGCTGGTTGACCGGCATAGCGCCTCAGACCAAGAAGAGATTGAGCGCTGGATCAGGGATTACGACAAGATGATAATCCTGGGTTCTGTGGCCTCGTTAGAAGTAGAAACTCTGCTCAACGACATCACCGCTGCCAAACAGATGCAACTGACCACGGAAAAATGGTGTATGTTCCTCGGAGCGATTGATGAAGCGCTGATTGAAAAAAGGGCTCGGTTCTCCCGGACCCTCACGGCGGAACACGTAGTGTTTGACTTTACTGCTCAGCAGAGCGACCGTGCCGCTTATTTGAAAGAGGTTGAGCGTTTGGCGGTGGCCCTAAAACAGGACCAGCCAGCCAGCGACGGCATCCCAAAGCCGGATATCAGCGCGGATCAACTCTAAGCAAAAACGGCAACTCTTTCAGCGAACGTTACAAAGGGCCGTCCCGATTAATCGGGACGGCCCTTTGCTATGGTTGAGCCTGTTGTGTGCCTAAATTCTAAAGAATAAATCGCAACGGTCTATAATAGCTTTACAGCAATGTCTGATGAGTTAACTAAAGTCCGTGTTTTGATTGTTTCTTTGGATCGGTTGTCCCGTGCCGGTTTGGCGGTGGAACTTGACCAACAGCCAGGCTTGGTTGTCGTGGGACAGATCTCCGGTGATGAAGACTCGTCCTTGCCTCTGGGCGTCTATGACCCGGATGTAATCGTGTGGGATGTTTCCTGGGAAACTACTACCGCGTCTCGTAACCTTGGACTTCTGCCCAAAAACCCGCCGCCGGTGCTCATTTTGGCCACCACTGAAGAGCAAACGACCTCCGCGAGGCTAGCTGGCATGAAGGCGTTCATCAGTCGGAACGCCTCACCCGATGCGTTGGCTGCGGCGTTAAATGCACTGAGTCATGGATTGGTAGTGATTGACCCGACGGTGTCACCAGGGTTTGTCGCTTCTGATTCTAATTCGGCACCTAATATTGCTACATCATTGACCGCTAGAGAGACCGATGTCCTGAAGCTGGTCGCTGAGGGTTTTCCGAACAAAGGCGTGGTTTCACGCCTAGAAGTGAGCGAACATACGGCCAAGTTCCACGTACATTCCATCATGGGCAAACTAAACGCCCAAAGCCGCACCGAGGCTGTTACCCTAGCCACCCGGCTCGGACTACTACCCGTTTGACCTGCCGTTTCTAACAAGCCCCTACCCATTCCTCTAGGTCTGGCCCTAGCCAGATTCATGATGTCCCACCTGCTTTCTGTTGCTAGTCTGGATATACGCGGTGAAATGGACGCGAATATTACCAGAGCTTTCGCCGCTAGATTCAATTACCGGTGAAGCAGGAGCAGGAAATGTCGACAGTATTGCCCGATTTCTCAGAAGCCTTAGCTGACGCCGTTGAGTCGGCTGCAGGTGGATTGGTCCGGGTTGAAGGGCGCGATAGATTGCCAGCAACCGGCATCGTTTGGGATGCGGACGGCCTCGTCATAACTTCCCACCATGTCTTGGAACGGGATGAAAATATCAACGTTGGCTTTGAAGATGGCGAGACCGTAACCGCAGAATTGGTGGGCCGTGACCCGGCGACCGACCTTGCGCTGCTGCGCACCGCCAAACGTGGTCAAACTGCGCCCACCTGGGCAGAACCGGAAGACTTACGTGTTGGTCACCTTGCGTTGGCGCTGGGCCGACCGGGCGCAAAACCCCATGCCACCATGGGGATTATTTCAGCGCTGGGTAAATCTTGGCGCACCCCCGCTGGCGGGCAGATAGACCGTTACCTCCAGACTGATATCGTGATGTACCCGGGGTTCTCCGGCGGACCGCTGGTGGACCATCAAGGCCAACTGGTTGGTATGAGCGCCATGATGGCTGGGTTAGAAGTGGGATTGGCTGTTCCGGTTCATGTGATCGAGCAAATTCTGGCAG
>DUCU01000009.1 GCA_012959605.1 Dehalococcoidia bacterium
TCGCAACCTCTTCATACCAGGCTGGCAAGTCGATGTGACTTGCCAGCCTGGTATGAAGAGGTTGCAGTATCAACGAAACCAACTGCCAACGCTCCATTTCCGTTACTCAAAAAGATAAACTGGCGCCTAGATGCAACAATACACGCTCAAAAGAATCGGCCTTTTCATTCCGACGTTATTTCTGATGACCATCTTGGTATTTGTGGTCATGAGTGAGTTGGGCGATCGTATGCCCAGAACCTTGGAACTGGCTGTATTGGCAATCGTCCTTTCTGTGATTTTCTCTGTGCCGTTAGGCGTTATTTCTACCATAAAACCAGACAGTTGGCTGGACTTTGGCGCACGAACGTTCACAATTGTAGGCATCGCCATACCCAATTTCTTGATGGCCATCTATAACATGGCGTTTATTGCTAGGGTGACTCGCTCTTCCATGATGGAGTACTGCGTGAAGACTACATGCGCACCGCCCGAGCCAAAGGGCTTAGCGAGCGCGTTGTGTCGGTCAGACCCAGGCCCAAATACGCACCACTTTTTGCCTATGCGCTATGGCGTCAGCATGTTGCAGGTGGCGCGGGTTCATCCTGAGCCTGTCGAAGGACTCCACAGAGCAAGCACGGTTGATTCGAAGCGGGTGGTTCGACGGGCTCACCATGATCGGATTTAGAGAACGTTAATCTCCATTCACTGTTATTCTTGCGCAGGCAGGAATCCAGAATTGCTGCTGGTTATGAACATTTTTAGGCGGCCACATAGGTTGCCGCCATCCCAGGACAGACGAAACTTAAAAGGGCGGCCATGCGGCCGCCCTTTTAAGTTTGCAGATTTATTAGAGACTTAGCTGAGGTGCTTTCCGAAGAAGGAAATTACCTTCTGCCAGCCGTCAGTGGCGGCTTCCTGGTGATAGCTGGGTCGGTCAACGGCAAAGAAGCCGTGGCCAGCGCCAGGATACATGTGGAAGTCATAGTCCTTGCCCAAGCGTTTCAGCTCGGCCTCGGTCTCAGCCACGTCAGCCGGAGATGGCCTGCCGTCCTCTTCTCCAAACAGACCCAGCATTGGGCAGTTCAGGCCATCGGTGAAGTCGATCGGCCATGCGGGCATGGCGGGAGACAGTTCGTCATTTCCCTTGGTGACTCCGCCGCCCCAGCAATCGACTGCGGCGTTGACGTTGTCCAGCGTGCAGGCGCCCAGGTAGGTCTGGCGTCCGCCGGAGCAGAAGCCAATCAGGCCAACCTTGCCATTGGTATAGGGCAAACTGCGCAGGTAATCCATGGCGGCTGCAACGTCGCCCATTGTGCGAGCGTCAGGCATACCACCGGCCTCGCGGATGCTGGTGCTGTTCTCCGTGGGAGAGCCCTTGCCCTCGCGGAAGTGCAGGTTGGGGGAGATAGTGGCAAAGCCGTTATAGGCCAGTTTGCGGGCCATCTCTTTGGAGGCTGCGTCCCAGCCGGGCATGTGATGAATCAAAACCACGGAGCCAACAGGGCCGGAGCCCAAGGGGCGGGCCAAGTAGGCATCGATCTGGGTTCCCTCGTGCCCATTGATGAGTACGGTTTCCGCTAGTAATCCTTCGTACGGCATGAATGATCCTTCCTTTGTTTGGTAGTTTCTTGGGGCGAAACCCCCGAAATAAGTAAATGACTCAGCCAGATCTTGGGCCAAAGTGCAGGCGGCTAGACTACTACCGGCAGGGGTATCAGTCAAACTGGCGTGCGTCAGACTATACCTCTCGATTGACCGACACCGCTGGCGATTTCATTGGCAATGCAAAGTGGGTGAGGCTATAATGCGCCCAATCTCACCCACCGTAGCTAACTTATGTCGACCCAGGCGCACCTAGGCTTAATCAAACATCTCGATCTAATTCAACGCTACAATTTATCAGTGAGGGAAATCAGTTAGGAGCGTAAAACAATATGGCGCTACCAGAACGGATGAAATTTGGAATTTTCATGGGGCCATTTCACCGAGTAGGGGAAAACCCCACACTGGCCATGGACCGTGACTTGGAATTGGTTTCATGGCTGGACCACCTGGGTTACGACGAAGCCTGGATTGGCGAGCACCACAGCGCTGGCTGGGAGACCATTTCCTCACCCGAGCTATTCATGGCCGTGGCCGCCGACCGCACTAAGCATATTAAGCTGGGTAGCGGCGTGATCAGCCTGCCCTACCACCATCCCTTCATGGTCGCCAACCGGATGGTCCAACTGGACCATATGACCCACGGACGAGTGATGCTGGGCGTGGGGCCGGGCGCGCTGCCTGGTGATGCCTACATGCTGGGCATCGACCCCACAACGCAACGCCAACGCATGGACGAAGCGCTGGGAGTAATCCTCCGTCTGATGACCGAGACCGAGCCCATCACTGTCAAAAGTGACTGGTTTGAACTAAGAGAAGCCATGCTGCAACTGCGCCCCTACACCAAACCGCACATGCCCTTATCCGTAGCATCGGTGCAGTCACCGGCTGGAGTTGCTCTGGCTGGCAAATACGGCGCGTCGATCCTGACAATTACCCGGCCAAGGGACCCTTCAGCCGTGCAATCTGACCTGGGTGCCCTGTGGGCCATCGCAGAAGAATCTGCCGCCGAGCACAACCAGGTGGTCAACCGCGATGACTGGCGTTTGGTAATCCCTGTCCACGTTGCCGAGACCCGCAAAGAAGCCTTTGAACAGGCCCGCTTGGGCGCTGGCCGATACCAGGCGGAGTATTTCCAGGAAACCATGGGTCGCGACCCGGTAACTGACGGCCCTCCGGAGAAGATCATTGACGCCATGGTAGACAACGGCACCTGGATAATTGGAGACCCCGACGATTGCATCGCCGGAATTCGCAGGCTGGAGGAGCGGAGCGGCGGCTTTGGCGCCTTCATGGTGCAGACGGTGGACTGGGCGAAACGTGAAGATATCATGCACAGCTTTGAGCTGATCGCCCGCTACGTGATGCCCCAGTTCCAGGGCACCACACTTAGCACCGCCGCCTCCAACAAATGGGCATTTGAGCACCGCGATGTTCTGAGCGCTGGACGCGTTCAGGCCATTGACCGGGCCAAGACCGACTACGCCAGCCGGAGCTAACGCCCGGTCTAAAATATTAATCTAAACAGCAGGAAGCCATGAAAGCGGTTTGGTACGAGCAGAACGGCGATGCGGGCATCCTCCAGTATGGAGACATGCCTGACCCGGACCCTGGCGCCGGTGAGGTGCGGGTTCGGGTGACGACTTCGGGCGTAAATCCGTCCGATTGGAAGCGCCGACAAGGACTGACCAACCTAATTGAGTTTCCCAGGGTCATACCCAATCAGGACGGGGCCGGGGTGATTGATGCCGTGGGCCCTGGGGTTTCCGAGTCCAGAATCGGCGAACGGGTCTGGTTATTCGAGTCTCAGTTCAAGCGACCGTTTGGCACCGGGGCAGAATACACCACCCAGCCCAGCGGTCATGCCGTCCGACTTCCGGACAACACAGATTTCGCAGCGGCAGCCGGGCTAGGCGTGCCAGCGATGACTGCCCATCGTTGTGTCTTCTCGGATGGCCCAGTTACCGGAAAAACCGTGCTGGTCACCGGCGGCGCCGGCGCGGTTGGGCATTATGCGATTCAACTGGCTAAACTCGGCGGCGCAACGGTTATCAGCACTGTTAGCTCTGATGAAAAGTCCCAAATAGCGCTGGCAGCCGGGGCCGATCACACAATCAACTATCGCGAAGGTGACACTGCGGAGAGGATTCTTGACTTCACCTGCGGCAGCGGAGTCGATCACATTGCAGAGGTCGACATGGCAGCCAACTTCCCGGTGAGCCAGCAGGTGCTGAAGTCGTCCGGGGTTTTGGCGGTCTATTCGGCTGGCACCTCTCAAGCGCCAGAGGTCCCGCTCAAGTTCAAATCCACCAATGTCACAGTGCGCTTGGTGCTGGTCTACGACATGCCCGAGCATGCCAAAAACGCCGCAGTTAAAGACATCACGTCATGGCTGGAACAGGGCAAACTGACGCCGTTCGCTGGGCCTCATTTTTCTTTGGAACAACTCAAGGATGCCCACCTCGCGGTGGCGTCCGGCGTCATCGGCAAAGTAGTAGTGGACGTAAATCCCCTCTAACGTAATTCTCAAACTCAGGTACAAGGTGCAGGCACGATTTGACCGACCAGCAGAGCAACATAGACGGAACGGTGGTGATTATTGGCGGCGGCGTGGTTGGCTGCTTCGTAGCCTACCGGCTGGCCAGTGCGGGCGTGTCGGTAACCCTTGTTGAGCAGGAAGGACCTGGCTCCGGCGCGACAGGCAACTCAGCCGGTAATATCCAGCCTGGATCGGGCAGCGATGACACCTACAAGATCGCCTTGGGCGCGGAAAGCCTCGCCTTGTGGCGTAAATATCTGCCACAGATAAAAGCAGCCGGTGGCATCGATTACCTGGAACAAGACGTCCGCTACATCTACGCAGCCACCAACAACCAAGAAGAGCGTGAGAGCCGCCAGATTCTAAGCGACTTGACTGCCGCTGGCCTCAAAGCAGAATGGGTAGATGGCCCCACAGCCAGGGAGATCGAACCTCGTTTGGCAGAATCAATCATCGGAGGAACACTCAACCAAGACTGTATCCAGATGGAACCCAAGCTTTTCATGGCGGCGATGGCCAAGGCAGCCGAATCCGTAGGCGTAACAGTCCTACGCCAAAAGCAGGCTGTAGGGCTGACAGTGACCGGTGGGAGGGCCAAAGGCGTGGTATTCCAGGACGGAAGCTCCCTGGATTGCTCATCCGTTGTCCTGGCAACCGGCGCGTGGACGCTCAAAATCATGTCAGAGTGGATTGGATACGACCTGCAGGTAGAGCCGGTCGGCCTGCAGAAGTTGCATCTTGGCCTGGGCTCTGCAGCACTGCTCAACTGCGCCGTCCGCTGGAATTCTGTGAACATAGTCAATCGTAGAGATGGGTTGGTGCATGCCGGAAGCAAATTGGACTCCGCCGGGTTCGATGCCAAACCTTCAGACGAGACCCGTGATTGGCTGCTGGCCCAGGTAGCGGCGATCATGCCGGGATTCCAACCATCTAGTGTTGAGACGATTGCCGCAGTTGCTGCTTCTACACCGGAGCGGGGGATTCCGTTGATTGGCGAATTACCCGGAACTGATGGTGTCTTACTGGCGGTGCCCAGCACTGACGGGTTTCTAATGGCCGCTCTGTTAGCAGATATGACCACAAATCTGATGATTAACGGCCAGGCGCATGAGTTGATGCAACGCAGCCCGCTGGCCCAAGCCGCCCCTCGTTAAATAACCTGGTCTCGCTGTTTTCCTCGACCATCTAGCTCCGTCTGATACTCACACGCATTGACGATTCACGTTGATTTTGCGCATGGTGGCGGCCCAAGCGTTTGTGAACCAGATTCATAAAGTCTTTTTATCAATGGCGTACAACGCAGTCGGCTAGTCCCGGAACCAATTCCCCCGGTGCAGGACCAAAACGTGCGACGCCGTCAGTCAGATATTACAGAAATCAAGTCGGAGACCAAACGACTTACTGGTCCCATAACGCGTGGGTGGCAGATCATCCAACCAGATTTGCTTGGCTCCGAAAAAACGGCCAACTTTGCCTAGTGGACAACCGAGCCTGTTTCGGCGGCCCAAGTTGGGTTACACGGCAACACCCCCAGGGTAGTGGGTGGGAGGCGTGTCGCCCAACCAAGGCCCTCTGGCTCCGGTGAAGACCCCCACGCTTTGGCCTCAGAGATTGGTTGACCACCTATACGCCCCCTGTTAGAATTTGCGCATCCTGGCAATTAGGCCGTATTCCAGGCACAGTTCCCTTAGTTTCAAGCCAGGAATATCAGACTCCTTTCCAGCGTCAATTTTCTATTTGCGGGGTGTAAGCGCCATGGCAAGAAAGATTACGGTGTCCGTTGATCACGACGTTTGTGTCGGCAACGCAATGTGCGTAACCATCGCTACCAAAGCCTTTGAGCTGAACGATGAACGGCAATCAGCTCCAGCCAACCCGGACGACGATACCGAAGAACTGATTCTGGAGGCTGCAGAGAACTGCCCAGTAGCCGCCATCACAGTCACCGATGCTGACACTGGCGAGCAACTCTTCCCTTAGCGTTTTCTCTTAAAACCAATCCACTTATAGCACCACGCCATGGCCGTGTAATGTGATGTAAACACAGGTCAGCTTGATCTTTAGAGTCCTCCTTTGCGGTGGCGTAACGGAGGACTTTTGATTTGTGCCCTACCAATCTAAGCCCAACCACAGTAATTTCTGAGGAACAACATGGACATCGGCATTGCCTTGCTAATGACCCAGCACGATTTCAATACCATTGACCTGGCCCGCGAGGTTGAGGAGCTTGGGTTTGAGTCTCTCTGGGCGCCGGAACACGGGGTGGTCCCCATTGATTTCAAAGTCCAACCAGCCATTGGCCGGCAGGGTGGAATTCCCAAGTTCTACGCCGAGGGCGGCATCAACCAGATTGTGGACCCGCTGATATTTCTGGCCGGGGCCGCTACGGTGACCAATAAGATCAAATTGGGCACGGGCATCTGTTTGGTCCCTGAGCGCAACCCAATCCGCCTCGCTAAAGAGGTTGCCACGCTGGACCAGATATCCGGGGGGAGGTTCCTCTTTGGCGTTGGCGCGGGTTGGCTGAGGGGTGAATCAGAGATTCTAGGCGTGGATTTTCCCCACCGGTGGAAGCAAACCAGGGAATACATAGACGTTATGAAGGAGCTGTGGACTACTGAGGTTACCGAGTACCACGGAGAGTACATCGATTTTCCGCCCTTGGTCTGCGCCCCCAAACCGGTACAGAAACCCCATCCGCCAATATTCGTTGGTGGAGAGTTGGAAAGCGCTGCCCGGCGCATTGCCCGCTACGGTGACGGGTGGCTACCCCGAGCCCGGAACACGTCTCAGTATGAAGACCCGGGCAAGCTCTCTGGAGCACGCAAGCACATTGAAGAACTGATGACACAAAGGGGCCGGGACGCGTCTGCCTTGAACATCACCATGTGGGATGCCCCGCATGACCGAGAAATGAACCGTAGGTTTGCCGACGCCGGCGCCAACCGCGTTGTGCACATGCTCAACACCACCGACGAGAAATCAGCCCACGAGGCTATCGAACGAGTTGCGGAAGCGGTGCTGTAAATTCAAGCCCAGTGAGTATCCCTGGTCGTAGCAAAATACCGATGCGACCGGCTCTATTTCATCTCAGAAACTGTGCACAGGGCTCGATCCAGGTTGCTAATGGAAATTGGCTCCTCAAGCACCAAGTTGGCCATCAGACTCAGAAAAACCTACCTGCCCTCGCATACCTACACTCTGGGCCAAACTTGCAATGCCAAGGCCTCTTGCATGGAGATGATCGCGCTGGGATTACCAACTCGGGAACTAGCGACTCCGCCAAAGTCAAAAATCAGGTTGGTTACGCCCAGAGCCTCATAGGTTCGAATGTCCTCAGCAACTTTATCCGGTGGACCGGCAAAAGGAATTCCCTCAGAACCGTCTGATTCCGGATCAAAGGTAGAAACCCGGAAGACTACTTCCACATCCTTGGAATCGCGGCCTTCTCGCTCGGTACGGGCAGCTAATCTGTCCATCGATGCTTTGAGCAACTCAGGCGTGTTCAAGGGGAAATTTGGGTTGGAGCCCAATGGGTGCCAAGCGTTGCCCATACGGGCCGCTCGCCTAATAGCGCGATTACTCTCGCCACCAACCCAGATGGGGATGTGGGGTTTCTGCACCGGCTTAGGCAAAAAGTGGATATTGGAAAAATTCACGTATTTTCCCTCAAACCTTGGGTCGTCTGAGGTCCAAAGCTCAATGAACGCGCGGATGTACTCGTCTGTGACTGCCCCTCTTTCCTCGAAGGCCGGCAGGTCGAGGGTCTCAAATTCCTCTTTTAGCCAACCAGCGCCAACGCCCAGAGTAACCCGGCCATTGGAGAGGACATCTAGAGTGGCCAGGGCCTTGGCCGCCACTATGGGGTTACGGTACGGCACAATCATGACGCTGATGCCAAGGCGGAGTGTGGTGGTTTGGCCGGCGATGAACGCCAACACCGTGAGTTGATCCAGGCAGGCGCCGCCAACTGTGCCAGGATGCACAGCCTGCTGGTTATAGGGGTAAGGAGAAGCGATTTCCTTTGGGAACACTAGATGGTCTGGGCAGACCACTGTTTCAAATCCTAGGTCTTCTCCGCTGCGAACCAATGCTCTCATGGACTCCGGGGCGGAAAGCGGTCCGCTGCCCGGTATTGTGAACCCATATTTCATGGTTAATCCCTTTGGCGTTTCCGATTTTAATGTTTGTGTTCTTGAATGGTTAATTCAATT
>DUCU01000010.1 GCA_012959605.1 Dehalococcoidia bacterium
TCATCAGCAGGCCACCGCCAATGGCATCCATGATGTAGTGGTTGCCGGTGATAGTGATGGCGAACAGTGTCAGCGTGGGGTAGATAACGCCAAAGACCTTGATCAGCCTGTTATTCGTGCGTAAGAAGATGATCCCAAACATCCCCGTCCAACCAAAATGCAGGTTCGGCATTGCCTCGTAGGCGTTGTAGTAGCTAGTGAGTTCTCGACTGGCGTATCCAGACGGGCCAAAAGCGTTGATGGTATCCACAAAATGCTCGGCAATCATCCTTGGCGGGGCCAACGGGAACAACATGAATCCGATCAACGCGATTATGAAGCTGAGCAGGACTCCGTACCGGTAGTACTTGTACCTATCGCGGTTGGTGAAATACAGGACGACCGCCGCCGTCAGAACGATGGGGAAAAGGGTGACTATATAGTCCCAGTTGAAGAATATGACCAGGGATTTGGCGCTATCAATGGTCCAGGCCTGCCAGACGGGCTCCCAGAAAAACCCAACCTTCTGCTCAAATCCTTTGACCCACCAGGCGTTGGCCAGAGCTATACCTTGAAAGTCGCCGAAGACCAGGGCGCGGGAATGCATGTAGACGAAATACACGCCTACAACTAAGGCCACCTCCCTCAAATGAGGCAGCCACTCCCTGGAAAACGGAACTTGGGGCAGATGATTTTTAATGGTAGCCATTGCCAGGCTCCATATGATGACCCTCTGTATTCAGGTACGGTTGCGCGTCCACACCACCCAAACCTTGTAACTCACCTAGCTTTGATGCTTCAACGATAAAGAAGTTTCTGTTGGGACAACAATTGTCTAATGATAAAGTATCGATTAAATCTTGGCAGCGAATCTTGAGATTTTCCAGATGCGAATGGCCCTCGCTTCAAAAACGTTCTTCGGACTTAGTTTCTTCTATTTTCTCACCTGGAAGTCACTCCTCGTTTTCAGCGACACCCAAGTAATCAGTCTTTGCTGCTCCATTCTTGGTAGTGGGCTTGGTACCGATTACTTGCAAAACCACTGGCATTGGCTGAAGGTCCACCGGCCCTCTACGCCGAGCAGCGGCACTGCCCTGTTAGGCTCTGCAATCCAGGCAACCAACCCATTCGCCGGGGACAAAATTGTCTTTGGACAAGCATCGTGCTGTGGTGTAACTGGAGTTGTTCCATACTTCTTTGACCGTTGACTCGTTGAGGTCGCCAAAGTCCTCGGTCTTTCGTATGAAAAATTCCTACAGCGGAGACTCGTCCATTTTTTCGATCACGCCAAAATTGACTCGGTTCTCAACGTGAGAGTATCCTTGTCAGACCCTTGTAGGCTCACATCGCGGGCCCTACGGATTAGCTTTTTAGATGTAACCGACATTCAAAAAGGTTCATCAGACAACCGACGGAACTAACCCAACCAACCGGGCAATCCCAAGTTGATTGGAACAGGAGCCTTCATTGAACGACGCCAAGAACGACATCAAACAGGTATTTTCACCAGCCCAACGCTCTTTGCTGGCCGAAGTGCTCAACCGAATCATTCCCCCAAAGGACAAACTGCCTGGTGCCGGCAATCTGGGTATAGCGACTTTCGTCGAGGGCGTTGCCGCAGCAAACGCAGGCTTTACCCGGATGTTCAACGAAGGTTTGGCAAGCATTACCGTGGCGGCAGGGCAGCTTTCAGCCGAAGGGTTTGGCAGTCTCTCGGACCCGGCCAAAGACGAACTACTCAGGTCTATTGAAACTGACCATCCGGCGTTCTTCGACCAGTTGGTGCTCCAAACCTACAACGGTTATTACACCAACACAGAGGTGTTTGACGCCATTGGCTATAAACTGCCAGCACCGCCAACTCCGGGTGCCACCCCTGAACTCCTGGATGAGTCGCTACTGGACCAACAGCGTAAGAGAGAGCCTTTTTGGAAGAAGGTTTAAAAGGATTAGGATTAAACCAGGCCGTTTGGCAATGCTTCAAATGGAATTTCCAGCGTCGCACTCCCGGTTTTTTTACCAGGCTTAACCGGTTTAAATGGAGGCAATCATGCCCCGAGAAGATTTCGACCTAAAACTGAATCAGCTACAACGAGAGGTAGAGACTCTGGCCCAGATTGTGGGCAAGTCCATCAACCGGGCCGTTGACGCGCTGAAACGGCGGGATTTGGTCGCTTCTCAAGAAGTCGTCAACGACGACGATTACATCGACCAGAAACGGTTTGAGATCGAAGACCGCTGCGTGGACATGATTGCCACCCAGCAGCCAATGGCCGGCGACCTCAGAGCCATCATCGCGTTGCTGCACATTGTGGTGGAACTGGAGCGAATGGGTGATTACGCGGAAGGAATCGCCAAAATCAGCCTGTCCATGGGCGATGCCCCGCCTTTGAAGCCGTTAATTGATATTCCCCGTATGGCTGAAAAGGCCACCACCATGCTGAACGACAGCATAGATTCGTTGTTGAACCGTGACATGGTGAAAGCTAACGCCGTTTGTCAGGCTGACGACGAGGTTGATGACCTCTATGACCAGGTCTACCGGGAATTACTGACTTTCATGATTGGGGACCCGGACACGATTCAGAGGGCAACGTATCTACTGTGGGTTGCCCATGATCTGGAACGAATCGCCGACCGGGCAACCAACATCGCCGAGCGGGTGATTTTCTTGGTCTCCGGCAAGCTCGTGGAGATTAACGTCTCCCGTTTCTAATCGCCGCCTGGGATTAGGCCGCGAAGGCGAATTGCATCTGCAACTGGCCTTTGGGTGCCATATTCTCCTGGACCTTGGCCCGCTCGGGCAAATTCCATTGCCGTCGCACGCGGTCAAACGCCTCCATCACACTCTCGGTGTACTGCTGAGGCGCGTAAGTATTGTTGTTCACAAAGAGTCGGTTATAACCGGGGATTAGGTGCGGGTATGACTCTTTCAGCAGGGGAAAGAACCACTCTTTGGCGCCCGGCTTGAGATTCAGCACGTTGGCACTCAGGTACTGGGCCTTGTGGTTAAATGCTGCCTCCGCCACCGCTTGCATGTTCGCTTCATCATCGGAGATGCCGGGCAGTAACGGGGCCATATTCACGCCGGCAGACACACCGTTCTCCACCAGGTACTGCATCGCTTCCAGCCTGGCTTCCGGCCGTGGGGTGCCCGGTTCCATAGTGCGCCAGGCCTTCTCGTTGATTGTTCCAATGCTGAAGTTAACGTGGACGTCAGCCACCTGGCTGAGTTCAGCTAGGATGTCAGCGTCACGGCGCACCAGAACGCCCTTGGTGGTGATGGTCACCGGGTTGTGAAAATCCCGCAACACCTTCAGCAGTCGGCGGGTGATTTTATACTCGGCTTCAGCTGGTTCGTAGGGGTCGGAGGCAGTGCCGATGGCGATGTGTTCCCGACGCCAACTGCGGCGTTGCAGTTCTTTGCGCAGGACCTCAGGAGCGTTCACCTTGGCAAAGACCCGACTCTCGAATTCCTTGCCAGCGTCCATGCCCAAAAACTCGTGGGTGGGCCGAGCGTAACAATAAGTACAGGCGTGGCGGCAACCCCGATAAGGGTTCATCGTCCACTTGAATGGAAACCGTGGCACGTCAATCTTATTGAGTAGAGTCTTGCAGTAGATCTCTTGAACGTCGGCTCCGGCCATTGCCCCTCCCTGTCACCCAATGAATAATTAGAACAAACTAGAACATTAATTCTAATTATATGCTTGGGCGATTTGCTAAGGCAAGCCGCTCGCGTCACAGGAGAAGATGACGTGTCGATTGGTACCGGGTTTACCGCTTGTAGACGGCGGATTCGCCTGAACGGTCGCAGTTCAACTTGCGGCTGAGGTGCAGGCCTTCCAGAATGAACTCCACAGCGGACGCGATGACCTCTGGCCGTTTGTCGTCGGTCAGTTTCTTGACCGCTTGGGCCATGCCGTCAATGTTCTTGACCATGTCCGCGTAGTCCACGCCCGGTTTTTCGCTGCCGGTCTCGACCCGGTTACCCAGATCAAAGGCAGTAACGATCGCATCAAGGTCATCGACTTCAAAATAGCTGGCAAAGGTGCGCAGCACGGCACGTCGGGTTAGGTCATCAGTCAAGCGTGACTCACGGCCTTCTTCAAAAGTCTCAAGTTCGATCTTTCCGGCGAACGAAGCGACGATGAATGACAGATCACTGACCCTGGGGCAGGCCCACTCTTCATTGTTCCGGATGCTGCGACGGACCGCGTTACCCAGTAGTGTTTCGAAGTTGGCGATGGTCACCCGCACGCTGACCCCGGAGCGCTGGTTAATCTCGCTACTCAAACGGGCCTGAGTGGTAATCTCCGCCAGCGTCTCCTTCATGTAATCCGGGATTACCAGCTTGTCCTCTTCAGGGAACTTGGATCGTTCCTGATCCATGATTGCTATCTCGTCTTTCACGTCCAGCGGGTAATGGGTGTGTATCTGCGAGCCGTAGCGGTCCTTGAGGGGGGTTACGATGCGACCACGGTTGGTATAGTCCTCCGGGTTGGCCGTCGAGACTACAAACACGTCCAGCGGCAACCGCACCCGGTAGCCCTTGATTTGCACGTCCCGTTCTTCCATCAGGTTGAACAAACCCACCTGGATTCTCTCCGCCAGGTCAGGTAGTTCATTGATGCAGAATATGCCCCGGTTGGTGCGGGGAACCAGTCCGTAGTGGATTGCCATCTCATCTGACAGGTAATGCCCTTCGGCAATCTTAATCGGGTCGATCTCACCGATGAGGTCTGCAATGGAAATATCAGGTGTGGCCAGTTTTTCGGAGTATCGGTCGTCTCTGGAAAGCCATTCTAGCGGGGTCTTATCGCCCATCTCAGCCACCTTGTCGCGACATGGGCGGCAAATCGGGTCATAGGGATTGTCGTTGATCTCGCACTCGGCTATTTTGGGGATTTCCTCATCCAGCAGATTGGTCATGCTGCGAATAATCCTGGACTTGGCTTGGCCGCGCTCGCCTAGCAGGATGATGTCTTGTCCGGCCAGAATGGCGTTCTCAAGTTGGGGGATAACTGTATTTTCAAAACCGACGATGCCAGGGAAGACCACCTCTTCGGCCCGTATCTTGGCAATCAGGTTCTTTCTCAGTTCCTCTCTTACGGGTAGGACTTCATATTTGCTCTTGCGGAGAGCGCCGATAGTCTGGGGACGTTTTGCCTTAGGCATGAGCACCCCTTAATCATCAGTGAAATTTATAGTCAAGCGCAGGTTTCGTGAACCCAAATTGACCGTTTGTTACGTATTAACAGTAAGATAACAGTCAGCGGGCCGGTTGGTTCCAAGTTATCATACCTTCGCCTATAATTTAACGGGGAGCCAAAGCTCTTTTAGAGTGTGACTATGTTCCATCGATTAGCGATTCCTCTCTTGTATTTCCTGGCCCCGCGCTTGTTGCCCAAGGTCATTAAGTTTGTGGTCTTGGTCTGGCGTTTGACCTTTGACAAACGCGTCTCAATTTTCCTGCGCATGTTGGTTCCATTGGCCATCGTATACGTCATTTCGCCTGTAGACCTTCTGCGAGACCGCGTTCCGATCATCGGCCGATTTGACGACCTGATTGTCTTTGGTCTGGCCTTGTTATTCCTGACCAAGTTGGCCTCGCCGGCCATTGTCGACGAGCACATGGGTCTCGAACCCAAATCTGACCGCCCAGAAGATAAAGACCCCGAGAGTGTGGTCGATGGCACTAGCAGGTTGATTGACGACGAGTAACCCCCCTCAAATTGTTCCCAACTCCGGAATGGGGCTGTACGTCCACGTGCCTTTTTGCAAGACCAAATGCCCCTACTGCGATTTCAACACCTACCAGGGCATCGAGAATCTGATTGAGCCGTTTCTCCCGGCTATTACCTCTGAGATCACTTGCTGGGGCGATGCGTTAGCCCACCCACCGGTAAAGTCGGTCTTCTTTGGCGGTGGCACGCCGTCCTACCTGCCCCAGGGCGACATTGAGCGAATTCTGGTTGCAATCCAGTCATCGTTCCAGGTCGACCCTGCAGCAGAGATATCCATTGAGGCTAACCCCGGAGACCTGGACGAAGCTGCGTGCGCCGGGATCCTCAATCAGGGTGTCAACAGGCTGAGCATCGGCGTCCAAAGCCTGGATAACGACCTGCTTAATCTGCTGGGCCGCCGCCACCAGGCGTCCGAGGCGGTTGAAGCGTTCCAATCTGCCCGCCAAGCCGGGTTCGACAATGTGAACCTCGACCTTATGTACGGTCTGCCCAACCAGTCCATGGAGCAGTGGCAGAAAACCCTCAGTTCTTTAATCGAGCTAACACCGGAACACATTTCCCTCTACGCCCTAACCATCGAAGAGGGCACTCCCATGCACCGATGGGCCGCAGAAGGAAAGATTCCCGAGCCGGATTCAGACCTGGCCGCAGACATGTACCAACACGCCCGCGAAGTTCTGGCCGAAGCCGGATACCACCACTATGAGATATCCAATTGGTCGCTGCCAGGCCGGGCCTGCGAGCATAACCTGGTCTACTGGGAGAACGGGCCATATCTGGGTGTTGGCCCTGGCGCTCATTCTCGCCTGGGTGACTACCGGTTCTGGACCGTCCTATCACCCCGTGATTACAACACCAAAGCAGCTACTTGGGCCGACTCGGGCGTCCAGCCCTTGGCCGATTTAGTTGAGACCGCGCTACAGGGAATCCCAACTCTGGGCGGCTGGGAGCACCTCAGCCTGGAAACCACCTGCTCCGAGACCATGTTCTTGGGCCTGCGGCTGCTAGACGGCCTGAACCTGTCAGAGGCATCTGCAATAGCCGGAACAGACCTAGCCAAGAAATTCCAAACACCCATCCAGGAATGCCTCAACCTTGGTCTATTAGAACAAGACGGCGACTGCCTAAAACTCACCAAGCAGACCTATTTAGTCGCCAACCAAGCGTTTACCCGGTTCTTGGAGTAGGGTGGGACCTTTGACTGCTATTCCATTTCAGGCTCGGATGCTATCCTGTAACCATTCCTGTTAGAGGCATTACGCCATGTACGTAATAGGCACTGCCGGGCATGTAGACCACGGCAAGTCCACCCTGGTTAAAGCGCTCACCGACATTGATCCCGACCGATTCCCCGAGGAAAAAGCCCGGGAGATGACCATTGACCTCGGCTTTGCCTGGATGAACCTTCCCAGCGGCCGAGAAGTTAGCATCGTTGACGTCCCAGGCCATGAACGCTTCATCAAGAACATGCTGGCTGGCGTCGGCGCCATCGACCTCGCCCTGCTGATTGTGGCTGCCGATGAGAGCGTGATGGCGCAGACTCTAGAACACATAGCAATCCTGAACATCCTTCAAATCACCCGCGGCCTGGTGGTAATCACCAAGACTGACCTAGTTGATGAAGAGATGGTGGAACTGGTCAAGGCTGAGGTTGAAGACGCCATGGAAGGCACCTCATTTGAAGGTTGCCCAATGGTCGGCGTCTCTGCCTACTCCGGCGACGGCATGGGCGACCTTAAAGCCACTATGGATTCCATCCTGGACGAGACGGAAGTCAGGAAAGACCTGGGTCGCCCTCGCCTGCCTATCGACCGCTGCTTCACTATTTCCGGATTCGGCACAGTGGTCACCGGCACTTTGATTGACGGAACGCTTACTGTGGGTCAGGAAGTAGAGCTGGCCGGCTCGGGTCAGAAGGCCAGGGTCAGGGGTCTCCAGAGTCACAAGACCAAAGTGAATGCCACCGACCCCGGCGTGCGGTTAGCGGTTAACCTCTCCGGCCTATCAAAGGACGAGGTCGAACGTGGCGAGATACTGACAATCCCAGGCTGGCTCAAGCCTACCTACCGTCTCGATGCCCGCCTGCGCATGGTTAAGAATGCTCCAAACCCGTTGAAGCACAACCAGGGCGTTACTTTTCACCTGTTCACCAGCGAGGCCTCGGCCCGAGTCAGGCTCTTGGATGCCGACCGACTGGCTGCCGGAGAAGAAGGCTGGGTCCAGTTATTACTTTCCGACCCGCTTCCGGTTGTGAAGGGCGACTTCTTTGTCATCCGTTCCGCAAAGAATACTCTGGGCGGTGGTCAGATAGTTGATCCCAACCCACGGAGACGGTACAAACGCTTCGATGACAGTGTCATTGAGCGCATGATGACCCTTGACCAGGGCACTGGCGGAGACATCATCATCAGTGTCGCGGAGCAATGGGGCCCCTGCAACATCACCACCCTCTCTCAGCGGACCAACCTACCAAGAGAAGAAGTCTCACAACGGGTCAGCCAACTCACCAAAGACGGCCACATCGTGACGCTGGGCGATTTCGGCACCGATTCTGACGCCGTGGTTTACTCAGCTCAGGGTTGGGACATTCTCAAGAGCAAAGTCGCATCTGCGCTCCAGCTTTACCATACCCAATACCCACTGCGGCAAGGTGTTCCGGCCCAGGAGATACGCAGCCGTCTGGATCTATCTCAGCCGGTCTACCAACGTGCTCTGGTAAGACTGGTGGATGAAAGCATCGTGGTTGACGAACGACAATCATTGCGCCTACCCGACCATGAAATCACGTTGACAGAAAAGATGGAAGAAGAGGCGTCGGCCTACTTGAACTCGCTGCAGAAAGACCCTTATTCTCCGTCCGCCGACGCCAAGGTCAGTCAAGAGCTTTTGTCGGTTCTCATCGACCAGGGCAAGGTGGTGCGAGTCGCCGATGGCGTGATCTTTGCCGCGTCGGCCTATAAAGAAATGACCGACAGGATCGTCGAGCACCTGAAAGCCCAGGGTAGTATCACGGTGGCCGATGCCCGGACAATGTTCGATAGCAGCCGCAAATACATCCTGCCCCTGATGGAACATCTGGATCAACAGCAGATTACCCGCCGCAACGGCGACGAACGGGTCTTAAGGTAATCTCCGTTGCGATCCGATAAAGAAATTTCTGGCCAAAGGGAAGAATAATTTGGGACTGGACATGGAACAAACAGTCCTCCAACTGGACCAATTCACCCAGTCGGTGCGTGGGGCCAGCCAAGCCCGAGAAGAACGACTCACGGCCCTGATAAACTCGGCGTCCGGCATCGATCCGGACACTGCCGCCGAAAAAACTTCAGACACCAAGCAGCGGCCTTATCTGGCGGCTGAGGTTGAAGAATCCCTGCTCGGCGCTTACCCACCGCCCCCTCCGCTGAAAGACTGGATCGTAGCCGCTGTCGACGGCTCCCATATCGATGTTGACCGGCATTTGCCGGTGGCCTGCTACCTGCTAAATTTTGGCGGCTGCGTGCTGACCTACGGCTCCAACCCCGACGCCGCACTATTCAGTGAGCCACACTTAGCGACCACCCAAGAAGAGCTATACATCTCAGACCCGGCCAACTCCACCGGTGAGGAGATGATCAGCGGCGGACTGCTGGGCTTGGTGCGAACCGTAAAAGAGCTGGAAACCCTGGCCAACACCATTGAACAATGCCATCCGGACCTGCCGGTTCTAGGCTTAGTCGATGGTTCCCTTGTGATGTGGCCTCTGTCGGGTCAGGCGTACCGCCCATACATAACTGACGCCATCGTAGGTGATGGACTGCTGCCAGTGATGAATCGACTAGAAAAACTGGCTGAGACTCGCCCCGTGGCGTTGGCTGCCTATGTGTCCTTCCCGCGGAGCACCGAGGCTGTGAACGCAGTCCGCTGTTCCCTTTGCCCCCATGACGTTACTGTCTGCACCCAGTCCTGCAACAACCGCCGTTCCACCCAGCAGCCCTGCAACGGTGCCAACGAGTTCCTAGACCGGGACCTGTTCCAGCGACTACTTGAGCCTGGCTGGCGTTCCCCGGTCTACAAGACCAACTCCTCAGTATCCAGAGAGTCTTACAACGAAGCCAACAAGGTCTACTTCTTCTATATCAACGCGGGCGAGGAGATTGGCCGAGTTGAGATCCCCAAATGGGTGGCCAAGAATGAGACTCTGTTGTCGCTAGCCCACGGGCTGGTCTGGGACCAATGCCAGCGCGGTCAGGGCTACCCTGTGGCCATCTCCGAGTCCCACGAACAGGCCGTGGTCAGCGCCGGGGACCGACGAGTATTCAGGAGGATGCTGGCTGATTCTCTAGAACGCCAGGGCCTCTCAGCAGCCACCTCCCAAAAAGACCGCTCCAAACGCTCACCCTGGGTGTAGTATCCTTCGATAAAAATACAAAGTCCCTTCCCCCAGAGGGAGAGGGTTAGGTTCGACAAGGTAGGAGATGGGGGCCACTCTCCACTTCCTGTCAACTTCAATATTCGAAACATGCTTAAAACCTGTCATTCTGAGGTGAGAAGCGACGAAGAATCTTCCAATCAACACTTTGGCAGACCCTTCACCTAGCTCAGGGTGACATTTCAGAAACTCCGCTCAATCGGGGCCAGAACCGACTATTTTATCAACATATCATTGGAGTTCCAAAAATGATCACAACCAGACTCTGCACTCTGCTTGGAATAGACTTTCCGATTATCAGCGCCCCTATGACCGGCACCGCCACTGCTGAACTTGCGGCGGCGGTATCAAGAACCGGCGGCTTTGGAATGATTGGCGCATCATTGAACCCAGACCCAACGTGGCTCAAAGACCAGATACAAGCAGTCAAGGAGAAGACCGACCTACCCTTTGGCGTGGGTTTTATCAACTCAGCGTCCGGCTTGGAAAAAAGTGTTGAGGCCGCGCTGGACGCCAAGGTAGCTGCCGTAGGTTGTTCATTTGCTGACCCAACCGAGTTCATCGCCCAGGCCAAGAACGCGGGCGTAAGGTCATTTGCCCAGGTGCAGACCTTGTCCGACGCTAAAAAGGCGGTGGCTGCCGGAGCCGACGTGATCGTCGCCCAAGGAAGCGAAGCTGGCGGGCACACCAGCTACATGGGAACTCTGTCATTCGTACGTGCCGTGGTTAAGATTGCCGGGGATATACCAGTGGTGGCTTCAGGCGGAATTGCGGATGGACCTGGATTAGCCGCAGCTCTGATACTTGGCGCTGAGGGAGTTTGGCTGGGAACTCGGTTTGTTGCCAGCCTGGAATGGGCGGGGCCAGAGTGGGTCAAGGGCCAGGTGGTAATCGCAGACGCCGACGCCACGATTCTCACCAAGGTCTATGACCTAGTGACCGACGCACCATTCCCTCCTAGCGTTGGCGACCGGGTAATTGCCAACACTTTCACAGATACATGGCACGGTCGCGAAGCAGAGATGATGACCCGACAGAGTGAATTGAATGAAGACGTTGCCACTGCCACCGCTGCGGGGGATGCCACGACCGCGCCGATACGCGCTGGGGCAGCTTCAGGCCTGATTCGCTCGGTGGAACCAGCGTCCTACATCATCAGAGAGCTAATGTCCCAAGCCGAAGCCGTCCTAAAAAACCGGACAAAGACGCTACTGGGCGGTTAGGGCCGACCCACTCCCAAGTAATCTGCCAGATCTGAAACTTGGTTGAACTCACCCACGATCTTGAGAAAATCTTCCAGACTGTCTAAGTTGTCACGGACATCTTCTAGTTGGTCTCCGATGGGGCTAACTGAGCCAGCGCCAGTGGCGTAGGAGCCGTGAAAGGCGAAGAAGGCCTGGTTGATTTTGCGGATGAAGTAGCCATTTTCCTCTAGGAATTGCCTACGCTCTTCCATGTATGCTTCGGCTTCCTCGATTCGGCCATCAGTCAGTAATTCTTCTGCCTGAATCCGTGTTTCCCGCATCTCTGCGGTGAAGTCGAATTCGTCCGGGTCTGATGGCGTATTTGAAGGCTCTGGCTCTCGGTTGACCACCTCTCCGGTCATGGCGGTGAAGGCACGGTCTCCTATTGTCTCTCCGCCGATACTCGCTGCAGTCTCGTTCAGAGTGGTCATCTCGGCGTTATCCCAGAAGTGCTGGCCCAACGGCTGGAAGAAGAACCAATGGTGCAGCCACTCGTGCGCGGTGATGATCAAAGCGTCGTGGAGGGAGCCAGTCGCCGATACCACACTGGGGTAGGTTGCGACTCCGCCGGTACTCACGATCAAGGCCGAAACATCATCTTCGCGGAATATCAGGTCCTCCAACTCTCCGCGCAGTAAGCCCGATAATCCGGGTTTAAGCAGTGTGGAGTTGATCTGGGCGATACGGTCTCTGGGCGAGATTATCAGCGCCCCGGGTGATGCCGCATAGACCACGTCGACTGGTGGGAAAATAACTCCGATGCGAGAGACAAATCCCTCTTGGGCAATAATCGAGCTAATCTCAGATTCCATGGTCTCTTCAACATCGGGCTGCATATCGCTACGCCGTTGTTCCAGCAGCCGAATCTGTACCGAGTTATCAGACCCGAATTCCCTTTCCAAGTCTCTAATCTGAGATCGAATGTCAAAGAATTCCTGGGCTTGGGCAATTCGAACTTCCCGAGACGGCTCCGAGTTCCACGGAAGTATGTCCTGCAACTTGTGCGCCCACTTCTCGAAGAAATGTTCCACTTCCCAGCTCAGCAGACTGTACTTGTGCGGCCCAACGGCAACATCGCTAGGAGACGGGCTGTCACTACCCTGCACCGCGCCAAGCAGCACTAGAGTAACGAGAGAAGCCATGAAAAATCGTTTGATTAAAGTAAACACGTTTATATACGCCCGGAGGGTAAAAACCAGGCAGTGCCGGTTAGGCTAGGACTCGGTAGCGGTAGCTGGACTCCATTAAATCTCCCTCTTCAAAGCGGCTGAAACGCAGTGGGGAGATATCCACCGATTTAGCAGCACCCTCTACAATCAGTTCAGCCATCGTCACCCCAATCATCGGTGACAGCTTAAAACCGTGGCCGCTGAAGCCCACCGCACAATACAGACCTTCGATTCCCGGCACCGCGTCCAGTATGGGATGCCAGTCTGGCGTGGTGGTGAACAAACCCGACCAACCACCACGGAAATACGCGTCAGACATGGCTGGTATCCGTAGAGCCAAACGGCCCAACGCCTCAGCCATCACATCCATGTCCACGCCTTGGTTGTAGGTCTCTAGATCAACCTCGTCCTCCGGTCCAAAGCCCATCATGGTCAGGGCGCTGCCGTCGGGCCGGAACGAAAACGACTGGGCGATATCACCAACCGTGGGGTGCATGGGCAGTTTGTCCACCGGACGGGTCAATGACGCCACTTGATGGCGCACGGGCACCAAAGGCACATCCACTCCCATATCGCCCAGCACGTGCTTGGACCACGGTCCCGCAGCAACCACTGCAATGGGGGTTTCCACTCGGCCCTCTGCAGTGACCACCGCTTTGACTCGACCCCCTTCTACTTCAATGGCAGTAGCCGGGTTTCGGAGTGAGATCTCGGCTCCCATATTCCTGGCCGCCGATCCGTAGGATGTGGTGACCATATAGGGGTCGGCGTAGCCAGACTTGGGTTCCCAAGCCATGAACTCGTCTTCACTTACTGAGACCATCGGCGCAATGTCCCGGAGATCTGCTGCGGTTACGCGCATGGTATCGATGCCAAGCCCATACTGCATGGACACGTTTCGGGCCAAACCTACGCTGTCTTCAGCTGTCACCACCACCAAGTAGCCGGTCTCAACAAAGCCCGAATCTCCGCCCACAACTTCTTTGAAATTTATGAAGATTCCCAGGCTCTCCCAGGCCATGATGGCTGTGACCGGATTGGAATAGTGCATTCGGCAGATGGCCTGAGATCGGCCAGTGGAGCCGGAACCGAGGACGTCCTTCTCCAACAGCAACGTATCCGTCACACCTAACCTGCCCAGGTTAAACAGTAAACTGGCGCCGATAACACCGCCGCCAACAACTACAACATCAGCCGTAGATTTCATGCGTGCCCTCTCATTGACATTGCCAAATTATAATCATTCCTCGTCTTCGAGCAGAGGTAGTTGGCCTGCTTGTGTTGCAATTTTTCGTAAGGCCTCTAGAGAAACCGGCCTGTAAACCCGTGAACGAGTTTTGCCTTCAGTCGTTAGTAGACCCTTTTGGACCAGGTCTGCCAAGTCCCGGGAGGCAGTTACAGGAGAAACACTAGTTATCTCCAAGTATTCACCTCGCGTGATTTTGCCTGTCCAAGCTGCGTATATATAGCCATCAATCTGCCTGGTGTGCAAGCCAGTTTCTTCCCCGAATTCATGGAAGCGTTCCATCCTGCGGTGCCAATCAGATATGTTGGCTACGAGGGAGTCCGACACGGCATCCGTATTGGATGCCGTAAACTCGAGCCATTGTGTGAAATCATATTCTGCGGTAAAACGGGTCCCTAGTGATGCACGAATGGCCGCAAAATACTCGTCACGTATGTTGAACAACCGAATCTCGGTATTTAGTAATTTCTTGAATCCAAACTCAGTCCTCTGAAGAATCAGCGTTTCTAAGCCCCTCGCCGTTCTTCGATTGCCATCCCAAAATGGGTGAATTGCAACGAAGTGCAGATGTGCGATGCCAGCCTTAAGCACCGGACTAATGGCATCGTCGTCGTCCTTCAACCACAGGGCAAACGACCTCATCAACCCCGGCACGTCCCCTTGGTCGGGTGGTTGATAATCGCCGACCGAATTTGCGCCTTTCCGATACACCCCCGGTGTCAACATGGCCGAGGCGTTAGCGATGAAGTACCGATTGAGCTGGCGGATTACTAGCTCATCCACTGGAATGTCCCGCTGGTCGCTCAAGTAATCTATGAATTCATAAGCCTGCAGTGCATTGATATTGTCTTGCTCGTCGGCGTTGTCCGATCGGCTAACCGATTGGGCATCCAATCGGGCCACCGCCGGCTCATCAAGTTCAGCTCCCTCTATTCTAGTTGTACCAACCGCGCGACCTACTCGCACCTCTCTGCCTAACCAAGCCTCGTGCTTGGGCATGAGTAGCACGTTTTCAATCAACCACCGTTTGTTTTTAATGTTTTCTAGGTGGGTTTTAATTGTCGGAGTAATTGTATAATTTGGCTGAAAGATACTATCATTCATTTCAGATACAACCGTTTATTAATCTCATAATGACATAATTAATAGCATCATACACTAATCGTTGTTTCACCCAGATAGCACAGTAAGCCATCCCTAAAACGGCGTTACTTTAAAATTCTGTGCGTGTTTGTTGACAGGGATTTTTCGCGAGAGTAGACTTTTATCTAATGTTGAAGGTTAACGGTAACCCCTGTGCCTATTGTTGTACCTGTATCTGTTACATAGGGATCAGGTAACCTTCGCCGTTTAACGAACAATACGACTAGGAATCCTTGGAGCCCACCGATTAAGTTGATCGGTGGGTTTTTTTAATTGCCCAAAACTTTGGAGGACACGTTGACTAGCAATACCTCAACCGGACAGAAAAAGACACTGGAAGCAATTCATAGCGAAAGCTTGGATCTAGCCAAGAAATCCGCGAGCATTATTCCCTTCATGGACGATGAGATTGTGAGGTTGGAGGAGGAGTCGGCTAAGTTCGTGGCGGGTGAGTTAGAAAACTCGGAATTCACACCCTTCCGCTTGAAGCAGGGTGTCTACGGCCAACGCCAGGCCGATGTCCAGATGATTCGTATCAAACTTCCCGGTGGCATCGTCACAACGGAAGCCATGGAAGCGCTGGGCGTTTTCACTGAAAAGTACGCCCCCCTGGGCAAGGGCCACATCACCACCAGAGAAAACTTCCAGTTCCATCACGTGCCGTTGGCTGAATGCCCGGAGGCCCTACGCCTGCTCGGCGCGGCCGGCATGAGCACACGTGAAGCCTGCGGTAACGTAGTGCGTAACGTTGTCGGCGCTCCCACATCTGGGGTCTGCACCTCGGAGATCTTCGACCCAACACCTTATTTGGCAGCGTTCGTTCGGTTCGCTGTGCGCCATCCCGTAACCCAGGCGTTCCCTCGTAAGTTCAAGAGCGCATTCACCGGCTGCGATGACCACGACCACGTTGCCGCCGCCATCCAAGACCTGACCTACGTCTCCCAGATAAAAATGGTAGATGGCGTAGAGAAGAGAGGCTTCAAGGTATTCGTCGCTGGTGGCACGTCCATCATGCCTCGATTGGCCAAGCCTCTATACGATTTCCTCCCTGAAGAAGACATTCTCCGGTTGGCCTTGGCTATATTCACCGTCTTCAACAACGCCGACATGCTTCGTAAGAACCGCATGATGGCCCGCTTGAAGGTTCTGGTAGACCGGATCGGTCTGGATGAATTCAAGACCCTGGTTGAAGCCGAACTGAAAAACATTGGGCCCATCGATCCCAAGCCCTACATGGAAGTTGAAGAGCTCATGAAGGAGACCCCTCCTGCATTGGTTCCCAACTCCACCAATGGCCACGATCACGGTCCGGACTACGCCAAGTGGTACAACACCAACGTTGAAGCCCAGAAGCAAGATGGCTACTACGTGGTACACATAAAGCCGGATCGCGGAAATATCTCCGCCTCCCAGTTCCACGCGCTGGCCATAATCATGGAGAAGTACACCGGCGGTCGCGCACGGGTTAGCCAAGAACAGAATCTGCTCCTACGGTTCGTCCCGGAGCACATGCTCCATGACGTGTTCGACGAACTAACCAAGATTGGCCTGGCGGAAGCCGATGCCAACTCCATCAGCAACGTAGTCTCATGCCCCGGCACAGACAGTTGCAAACTGGGTATCACGTCCTCCATGGGTCTGGCTGGCGCCATTAAAGAAGAGATTGATAGCTGGAACGGCCTCACACAAGACGAGGGTGTCAATGACATCCGCATCAAGATGAGCGGCTGCCCCAACGGTTGCGGTCTGCACCACATCGCCAACATTGGCTTCCACGGTGCGGCCACCAAGGGACCAGACGGCGAGCAGATTCCCGCCTACGAGATGTTCTTAGGCGGCAACTACGGCGACGTCAACGTCCAGGACTCCCGTATCGGCACGCGTATTCCCAGGATCAAGATACCGGCCAAGTCCGTCCCCGGCGTACTGAAACAGGTTGTTTCTTACTACAAGGGCAACCGCTCAGACGGCGAGAAGTTCAACCAGTTCCTAGACCGCGTCGGGCTGGAAGAAGTGACCGAGGTTGCCCAGAACGCCGAACAGGCCATCGCCAACGCCACTCCCGGTTCAGACCTGTACGTTGACTGGGAACGCACCAACATCTACAAGTTGGAACGGGGCGAGGGCGAGTGCGCCGTATAGGGCGTTACTGATTTGGCAGCTCAAAACGCCTCTATCCTGAAAGGAAAAACCGTCGCTTACGTCGAGGCCCGCATGCTCTCAGAGATGGGGGGCTTGATTGAGCGTAGTGGCGGGGTGCCGTACCCCGCCCCAGTGCTCCAGGAGATTCACCTTGGCGAAACAGCCGAGGTGAAAACCCTGGTGGACGATATCTGCTCCGGCACTGTCCAAGTGATGGTCTTTCAGACTGGCGTGGGCACCAAAGCTCTTTTTGATAGCGCTGCGTCCCAAGGCCGAGAAACAGAGATGCTGGAGGCCTTGACGACCACTACGGTGATTGCCCGAAGCCCCAAGCCGGCCGCGGTGCTGCGCCGCAACAAGGTGCATATTGACCACATGCCACCTGAGCCGTTCACATCTACTGATCTCTTGGTGGAGATTGACGGTCTGAACCTATCCGGCAAAGACGTGGCGATACAAGCGTATGGTGGCCCCAACTCCCAACTGACCCAGGCATTAGAAAAGCGCGGTGCCACTGTGCGTGAGGTATCGCTGTACACCTGGGGTCTTCCAGAAGACATCACCCCTGTTCTTGGCTTGATTGACGCCTTGGAAAACGGCCAAATAGACGCCATAGCGTTCACCAGCCAGATTCAGATAGGCAATCTATTATCCATCGCCGCAAATGCCGGCAAAGAAGCTTCACTGCGGAGCCTCCTGGCTGAGGGGCCGGGAGTGGTGGCCTCCGTTGGCCCTGTCTGCACCAAGCGGATGCTTGAAGCTGGCTTCCGGGTGGATGTGGAACCGGACCACCCCCACATGGGCAATCTAATACTGGCACTGGCCCAACGCCTAAACCCGCAAGACGCCAAGTCAGATTAAATCCAAATAGCGGCGAATAAGAAAAAGGGCGTCCCGATTAATCGGGACGCCCTTTTTCTTTTCAATTCAATCTCAGTCTGGATTCTAGCTTTTAATCCAGCGTTTAATCCGGTCCCATGGGGACCTCGGCGTTTCTTCGATCGATTCCCCGCGCCACCGTTTTTCCATGTTGATATTCCTAGGGGTGATGAAAAACAGCAGGTATCCAAAGACCAGCAGGGCCAGTCCCACCCAAATCAGTACCCCAATTTGGAGCAGGGCAGTCACGATGAACACCACAAGGCCAGTGATCAGTATTTTGCCCGGCGTTATAGTGGGCCAGCGGCCTGAACTGGGAGAGTAGGTCACTTCTGGCTTATTGGCCTCAGCAGCTCTCCGAGCCGCTCTGGGGCGGTCCTCTAAGGGTTTTTCCGACTCTGAACGCGACTGTTCAGGCGCAACTTCGCCGGCGTTCTTAAGAATCTCTTCAATTTCTTTTTCGTACTTGTCTTGCATAATTGATAGGTGCTGTAGTTACAGATTCAATCGCTACGTTAAGAAGACTTCACCGCAGGCATCTGCTACTGGATCTGTTCGCTCCAGACTCCCGCAGCCACTACACCGCACACACTCTTAAGCTCAATTGTCAGCCATAATTATCTAAAAAACAACTACTCTCAACAAGCAATTGTTTGAACCTGGTCAAGCACAATCGTCAGGCATCAATCTGACGATTTTTTACCTTCCTGAGTAGTTTCATAACGTCCGGTCCGACCAGTCACCATAAAAATCACCCTTTCGGCAATATTGGTCGCCCGGTCAGCTATGCGTTCCAAGTCGTGGGCCACCCATAGGAAATGGGTCGAAGCCTCAATGGTCTTGGGATGCTCGCCCATATCCAAGAATATCTGACGACAAACCCCGTCATACAATTCGTCTACTTCGTCGTCAGAGTCCCAAACGTTGTTCGCCAGGTCTGTATCTCGGTCAACCAACGATTTCAGGCTTCCTTGCAACATGATCACGCCTGCTTTGGCCATCAGCGGTAGTTGTTTGGGCAACTCCATGGGCACGTCGTCGCCAATGATCATGCAAATCTTGCCAATTCCCTCTGCGTAGTCGCCCATGCGCTCTAATTCAACTGCGATATGGAGTACTGTCAGCAAAGTTCGGAGGTCAATGGCCAGGGGTTGTTGAGTCGCAATGAGGTTGATGCATTTTTCTTCCAACTCAAAGCGCTTCTCGTCAATCACATCGTCTTCGGCCACAACTTCGTAGGCCATGGTCAAATCTCGGCTCTCCAAGGCGTCCATCGACTTGTTGATGGCTTTTTCGACAATCTCGCCAAGCTCCACCAGTTCGGCCTGTAGTTCCTCAAGACTCCGGTCAAAGTCTGCTCTAACCATGCCTCCTCCTATCCAAACCTGCCGGTTATATAGGCTTCTGTTCGCTCATCTTCAGGGTTGGTGAATATCTGACGGCTCTCCCCAAACTCCACCATGAACCCCACCCGTGCTTCTTCCACCATCAGGAAGGCCGTGTAGTGCGACACACGGGCCGCCTGCTGCATGTTGTGGGTAACTATGATGATCGAATAGTCCTCAGACAATTCGCGCATGAGTTCTTCAATGGCCAGCGTGGCTATGGGGTCCAAGGCCGAGCAGGGTTCGTCCATCAGAATCACCCTGGGTTCCACGGCCAAGGCCCTGGCGATGCACAGCCGCTGCTGCTGTCCGCCTGAAAGGGCTAGAGCGCTGGTATTAAGCCGGTCTTTGACTTCATCCCAGATGGCAGCGCGGACCAGGGACCGTTCAACGAGCTCATCCATATCGCCCTTGAAACCGTTTATGCGTGGGCCAAAAGCCACGTTGTCGTAGATGGACTTGGGAAATGGGTTGGGCCGCTGGAACACCATCCCAATCAGGTATCGAATCTCCGTGGGATCAACGTCGTGGCCGTAGAGATCAAGGCCGTCGAACATCACCTGGCCTTCCACTCTGGCTGAGGGTATTAGGTCGTTCATGCGATTGAAGCAGCGCAGGAGGGTACTCTTGCCGCAGCCAGACGGTCCAATGATCGACGTTATTCGGTTGCGTGCCACGTCTAGATTAACGTCAGTTACAACTTTTTTGGTGTCGTAGTAAACGCTAAGTCCACGGGTCTGAAGGATTGGGTCCTGGTCTAGCAATCTATTAATATCCTCATGGTGTTTAGGAGGCACCAATCAGGTCTTGCGACCGATTAGCCTCCCGATTTGTTTTGGAATTTATTGCGGAGTATCACCGCACCTGCATTCATCACCAGAAGTATCACCAGCAACACAATTATACCGGCAGCAGCGGCCTCCTGGAATCCTTCCTGTGGTCGGGACGTCCAGTTGAATATCTGGATCGGCAGCACCGTGAACCGGCTCAGTGGGCTGTCCGGCGTGAACGGCACAAAGGTCAACGCTCCCATGGCGATGAGCGGTGCTGTTTCACCAATGGCCCGGCTTACTGCCAGGATGACTCCGGTCAATATTCCGGGGAATGCCTGGGGAATCACCATGTGCCAAATGACCTGCCACCGGGTTGCGCCCAATCCGTAGGCGGCCTCCCTGAGCGACGGCGGCACGGCACGCACCGCTTCTCCGGACGCGACAATGACGATGGGCAGCACCAGCAGGCCCAGAGTGAACCCGCCGGCCAGTACGCTCTTACCCAGGTGCATGCTGTGGACGAATATCTGCAGGCCCAAGATTCCGTAGACGATGGACGGCACACCGGCCAGGTTGGCGATATTTATCTTGGCGATTCTGGCAAATTTACTGCGCGCCGCGTATTCCTCTAAGTAGAGCGCAGTGGCAACCCCCAGAACGAACGAAGTTACTCCAGCCACCATCACCACGTAAATGCTGCCCAAGATGGCAGCCTTGATGCCGGCCTGGTCTGGGTGCCTCGACGCAAAGCTGGTCAGGAAACTCCAGCTGATACCCGTTATTCCCTGAATGAACAGGTAGACCAGCAGCACCGCCAGCATGCCCAGTGCAATAGCCACCGAAAGCAGGCACAGCCCGTAGAAAGCGCGTCCCATCCACTTGCGACGGGCCCGTTTCCTCTGAAAATCTGACTGGGAGATAACCGACACTACTCGTACTCCTCCCGGAACCGGCTAACCACAAACTGGCTCAAAAGGTTCATCACCAGGGTGATTACAAACAACAACAGCGCCACCGCGAAGATGGTTTTGAATTCTATTGACCCCGCTGGTGCGTCCCCTTGGCTTACTTGGACTATGTAAGCGGTCATGGTTTCGATTGGAACGAACGGGTTGAGAGTAAAAGTCGGGTTCTGACCAGCTGCAATTGTCACGATCATGGTCTCGCCGATGGCCCTGGAAACCGCCAAGATGAAAGCGGACACGATCCCGGACAGGGCCGCCGGGACAACAACTAGCGTCGAAACCTCCAGCTTGGTTGAGCCCAGTGCGTAGGCACCCTCACGCAGGGTCCTGGGCACTGCCCGCATGGCGTCTTCACTGAGGCTGGATACCATGGGCAAAATCATTATTCCCATGACTATTGATGCGCTCAAGGCGTTGAAGACAGAAATGTCGCCAGAGATGGACCGCAGGATGGGAGTCACAAACAGCAAAGCAAAATACCCGTAGACCACAGTAGGTATTCCGGCCAGCACTTCCAGTATGGGTTTGACCACTTTTCGCACGCCGTTGGGGGCGTACTCGCTCAGATAGACGGCGCTGAGCAAACCCAGCGGCAACGCCACCACCATGGCCATCACCGCCGTCAACGTGGTTCCCGCCACCAATGCCAATACACCAAACTGCTTTGACGAGAATAGCGGCGTCCAGCGGGTCCCAGAGAGGAATTCGAAGACGGAAACGTCAGCAAAGAATGTGATCGCCTCAAATAAGAGGACGGCCACAATCCCGATGGTGATCAGAACAGAAAGAAAAGTGGAAAGGAAAAGCAGCGCCGCGATGGCCCGTTCAGTGGCCATCCGTTTCCACGCGTTTCTGGCTCCCTGACCCAAAGGCGGGCCCACCGGGTTTTTAGCCAAAGCCGACTCTCCCGCATAAAATGGGCGACGGCAACACGGATTTCAGGGCATCCACTTGCTTACTGATTTTCAAAAAGTATCTCTTCCACAGTCCCATGTTGAGGGTTCTCGCCCCCAAATATAGAGCCGGTCAACCCACGTTCAAACCGGTCCGTAATCAGAGCATGAACGGATTCAGGGAAAGCCACAAACCCCAGGTCTCGCAGTAGCTCCGCTCGTTCGTAGCTCACGTAATAACCAACAAAGTCTTTAACGTCCTGTTTGACCCATGATTCTTTGCTTACGTAGATGAAAAGGGGCCGCGACAACGGAGAGTAACTGCCATTATTAATTGTTTCGTCAGTCGGAAATATGCAGCCGACCCCGCTATCTATAGCCACCATCTTGAGAATATCCCGGTTCTCCACGAAATATGAGTACCCAAAATAACCCAGGCTGCCCCGGTCTCCGGAAATTCCTCGCACCAGAACATTGTCGCGTTCGCTGGAAGTGAAATCCCCTCTGGACGCTTGGGCTTCGCCGTTGATCGTTTCCGTAAAGTAGTCAAAGGTGCCGGAATCCACGCCCGGACCGTAAAGCTGAAGCTTCTGATCGGGCCACTCCGGGCGTATCTGATTCCAGTGCTTGATTTCGCCCTCTGATTCCGGAGACCACATGGTATGCAGTTCATCTACGGTAATACATTGGGCAAAGTCGTTGTCGGGGTTCACCCCAATGGTCAACCCATCAATGGCCACCGGAAGCTCAATGAACTCGATTCCGGCTTCAGCACACTTTTGTTCTTCGCTGGCCTTGATGGGCCTGGAGGCGTTGTTGATATCAATGTCTCCGGCGCAAAACTTCTTGAAACCGCCGCCGGTGCCCGATACTCCAATTACCAAACGGGCCGAACCACCAATGGATTCTCCCCAATCTTCGACCATTGCCTCAGTGATGGGAAAGACGGTGCTGGAACCGTCAATATCTGTTGTTCCCGCACCACAGGCGATCACAAGGCCCATGGCGCAAAAAAAAGCCGTCCCCCAAGCTTTCCAGCCCAGAGAACGGCTTACAATACAGTTCCTTGTCTTCATTCAGCGAAATTATAAGACCGCCTAATGAGCCGCGCAATAGGGTTTGAGAGCAATTTCACAATCCATTTCCTGGGCCATTTGCCAAGTCTGATTTTGCAGGCGACGGTCACGAACCAATTTCAGCCGCACCTTGTATACTGGTAGCTACCAGACTGATGCCATTTCCTGATTGCCTGCGCCTATAGACAATCCCAGAGGACTAAAGACAACCACGTCCGGTAAAACCTAGAATGCCGTTTTGAGGTATCGACTTGAGTCAGAAACTTGAATTAAGCGTCGTGGACCAATCGCCGGTGCGTGTCGGCGAGTCGGCGGGCCAGGCGCTACGCGATACCATCGCCTTGGCAGTGGAAGTGGAGAAACTGGGCTATCACCGTTACTGGCTAGCCGAGCACCACAGCGCACCCAATTACGCCGGCACCAGCCCGGAGATACTCATTGGCCAGGTGGCAGCCCACACCAAAAGCATCAGGGTCGGCAGCGGCGGGGTCATGCTGTCCCATTACAGCGCCTTGAAGGTGGCAGAGAATTTCCGATTGCTGGGTGCCCTCTATCCCGGCCGCATCGATCTAGGCATCGGCCGCGCACCGGGCAGTGACCAAGTCACGGCAGCGGCCCTGTCCTTTCCCGGCCAACCAAAGGAGATACGCCACTTCCCCAGGCAGGTGGTGGACCTGCTTGGCTTCTTAAACGACGACCTGGAAGACAGCCATTTCTTCTCTAGCATCAGCGCCGGACCAGGGGAACCTGAGGTGCCGGACGTTTGGCTGCTGGGCTCCCGGTACGAAAGCGCAAACATGGCCGCCCAATTGGGGCTGCCCTTTGCCTACGCTCATTTCTTTGGGATCGCCGTTGAAGAAGGACCGGCTGTGGTGGAAAACTACCGTCACAATTACCAACCCTCCGAAGCTTTCCCGGAGCCCAAGGTCAATGTGGGCGTGCATGTAGTCTGTTCTGAAACTGAGGAAGAAGCGCTGCGCTTGTCGGCCTGTCGCAACCTGTCCCGGCTGCTCAATATCACCGGCAGGGCAGCGGGCATCCCATCTCCGGAAGCAGCCGCTAGCTACGTTTACCAGGCCGATGAAGCGGCTTACGTGAAGCAATACGCGAGTGTTTGCGTAGACGGGGATCCAGAGCAGGTCAAAGAACGTCTGGAAGAACTTGCAGAAAGATATCAAACGCCTGACCTAAGCGTGGTAACCATCACCCACCACCTGGCTGACCGTGTCCACTCCTACGAACTGGTCGCAGATGTTTGCGGATTGACACCGTTGGAGTAAGCCGCGACTTTAACGGGTAGTGGAAATCCCCCTAAATCCCACTTTATAAATCGGGGACCGAGGGGGATTTAGTTCGGGGCTAGCGCGTTGATTACGTGCATGTGGGACGTTTTATTATCGCCAACGGCAAATGGCGCTATGACCGGGAGTTGTAGTCCGGCGCCACGGCGCTTTTCCAGTGCGGCTCGGCATTCTTCAGCCGTCCCGACCACTGCCACCTGGTCTTGCATCTCTTCGGTGACGGAATCGGCGGCTTTTGCGAGGTTGCCCTCAGCCAGAGCAGCGGCAGCGGCGGACATCTCTTTATCGAACCCGGTCTGGGCGAAGAAGTTACGGTAGAAGGGGTTGTTGGCGTACCGGGCTACTTGTACCCGTAGCGAATCCCTGGACGCTGAGACATCGTCGCCCACAGCCACCCGCACGTACCCGGCGATGTCGATCTCTGACATGTCGCGCCCCGCTTTGTCGGCGCCCCGTTTGATGTGGGTGATGGCCTCTTGTAGGTAGTCCACCGCCGTCCAGTTCATCAGCACGCCGTCACACAACTCGCCGACCATCTCCAGCATCTGAGGACCCAGCGCTGCGATATAGATTGGCACTTTTTGGGTGGGAGTAGCCGCGCCCATGGACGCACCGGTGAGGTTGAACAGCTTGCCGGTGAAATTGATCTCTTCCCCGGATAGCAAGCCTTTAATTATTTGGATGGTCTCCCGCATACGAGTCATGGGTTGCTTGAAGGGGATGCCGTCCCGGCTCTCCACAGTTGGCGCGTGACCAACGCCCAAACCCAGCATGAACCGCCCGTTGGAGACGGCAGCCATTCCGGCAGCGCCCATTGCGGTGTTGGTTGGTGTGCGGGCGAAGATGGGTAGGATGCCCGTGCCCAACATGACTTTCTCTGTCTTCATGGCAATTGTTGCCAATGAGGTGAGCGAGTCCCTTCCGCCGCCCTCGGGCACCCACACCGCCTCAAAACCGTTCTTCTCGGCTTGAGTCGAGAGCTCCTGATAATCCTGGGGGCTCAGGATAGGGTCGTTTTCCAGTCGCACACCAAAGCGGGCCATGATCGCTCCTAATTAGAAGGGTTATTAAACGCCGAGTTGCGTTGCCAGGTCCCGGAAGTCGTCGCAGACAAAGTCGAACGACGGGTCAGGCGTGGTATCAACCTTGCCGTTGATGCCGCGCTCCATGGGTCGCTTTACAAAGGCAGTTCTCAGACCCTGTTTGGCCGCGGCCAGCAGATCCCCCTGGTGGGCGGCGCACATCATCACCTGCTCGGGCTGCAGGTGGAGTAGTTCCACTCCGGTCAGGTAGGTCTTGGCGTCGGGCTTGTAGGCGTGGGCCAGCTCTGCGCCCAGGATAGTGTCCCAAGGCAGGTTGGCGTACTTGGCCATGTCCACCATCAGTGCAATGTTGCCGTTGGACATGGTGGCCAGGATGAACTTGGCCTTGAGTCTGGTCAGACCGGGAGGAGAGTCCGGCCACGGATCAAGACGGTGCCAGGCCAGGTTCAAGTCGGCCTTGGCTTCTTCGCTGACGCCGGTGATGCCAAAGTCGTTCAGCAGCTCCTCAAGACCCATGCGGTGAAGCGAATCCAGTTCGGTCCACGGCAGTTCTCCTGTCCGCACCTTGTCCATGAACGGACGATATTTGGCACGCCAACTCTCGGCAAAGTCCACCCAGTCGGCGGTGATGCCGTTGGCCTTGCCAAAATTTTCCGCGTGGCGGGTGACTGATGTGTGCCAGTCCACCACCGTGCCAAATACGTCAAAAACCAGTGCCTTAATATTCGATGCGTCCGCTACCATTTCCGTACTCTCTTGGGTTACTTGGGATTATTGATTGCCTCTTTTGACCTGAACTACTCGGGGTTATTGACTGCCAATTATTAAAAGTATCGACGCCAGTTCATCGGCGTGGGTAATCATGGTGTCATGCCCAGAGGCCACGGGGTAGACGCCCCATCCGGCCTGCCTGGCTCGCTCGGCAACCGAGTCGAACCCCGACTCGCCGCCGCCAACGAAGTTCTTGGGGATTTTTGCCGCCTCTGGGTTGCCCATATGCACCGGGCTGGCCATTGCCGTAGCCGGCTGGGGGCACACGTTGGCCAGAGTCCAGGCCACGTCGATCGGATCACTTATGCCCCAACGACGTTCAATCTCCTCGGCAGATGCCGGAGGCGGTAGGAAACCGTCGCCATTATCTATGAGGTCTTGAATCCAGCCGGTAAACTCCGGCCCGCGTACCGGGATCAGTTGGTCCAACATGGACTCGCCGTCCGAGGGGATAACGCCGTTGACGTAAACCATGTGCGAGATGCGTTCCGGGCAAACTTCAGCCACACCGGTGATAACCATCCCCGCGTAGGCGTGCCCGACCAGCACAACGTCCTGTAGCCCCTCATAAGACATCATCTGGACAATGTCTTGGATGTGGACATCCAACGTGATGTTAGACGGGTTCAGTTGGTTGTTCAGGTGCGCTCGTTCGCCCATTCCAGTGAGGGTAGGCGCAAATACATCAGCCCCGGCGGCACGCAGCAGCGGGGCGGTTTTCTTCCAGCACCATCCGCCGTGCCAAGCGCCATGGACCAATACGTAGGTTGTCATGTTGGGGCCTCCGGCGATTGTCACTCGGGCATGCGGGTGGGCGGGTTTAGGCGAAACTTTGGTTAGTTGAGTGCGTCGACCTGACGTTGCACTTCGTCATAGTCCGGCTCAACGCCCGGGTTCTCGCCGACCCATCTGAACCTGATCAATCCATCTTTATCGATGACAAACACGGCCCGCTCGGAGGCTGTGTAGCCCTCCATACCGGCGAAATTAGGCAGAGCGACACCGTAAGCTTCCACGGTGTCGCGGTTGAAGTCACTGAGGAGGGGGAAATTCAGGTTGTTGGCATCCGAGAACGCTTTCTGGGCGAAGATACCGTCAACGCTGACGCCTAGTACCTGTGCGTTCATGGAATTGAAGGAGTCGAACCGGTCGCGGAAGGTGCACATCTCAGTGGTACACACGCCGGTGAACGCTCCGGGGTAAAAAGCCAAGACCACGTTCTTGCCCTTGGAATCGCTGAGCTTCGTCGGCTGTTTTGCACTATCAAATAATGTGAAATCGGGGGCTTTTTGTCCTACTTCTGCTGCCATGGTATGTCCTCCTAAGAGAGTAAAAGTTTCACCGCTTCGGTCTCGCTACTCGGCTCGTTTCTTAGTGCCCGGAGACCTCTGCGGAGATGGTTCAATCCTGCCCGGTAGTCGGGCCGAGGCTATATTAACACAGGCCTTCGTGCTCAGGCGCAAATCGTGCCTATGGTACAATTTCTTATCAAACCGGCTCCCGGCTAGCCAGATTCACCACGTTCGTAGTTTATAAGCCAAGCGCCAAGCGCAGACGGAGAGTGCACCAGGCATGTATTTCGACTCACGGCGGTCCACGATCCTAGCCACCAACGGCATGGTGGCCACCAGCCAACCCCTGGCGGCAGTAACCGGTCTCCGTATCCTGATGGAGGGCGGCAACGCCGTTGATGCAGCCATCGCCGCCGCCGCCGCACTAAACGTGGTTGAGCCCATGTCCACCGGTGTAGGCGGCGATATGTTCGCCCTGGTCTGGGACAACAAGAAAAAGACCGTCAGCGCCCTTAACGGCAGTGGCCGCGCTCCGGCCGCCGCCAACATTGACGAACTAACCAGGACGGGTCTGAAAGCCATGCCCGACACCGGCGTCTACTCAGTGGCCACGCCAGGCACGGTAGATGGTTGGCAGACGCTCCTTGAGGACTGCGGCTCCATGCCCATGAGCAAGGTGCTGGCCCCGGCCATCAACTACGCCGAGAACGGCTTCCCAGTCTCCGAAATCATCGCCTTTCAATGGCAGCAACAACTTGGCAAGCTGTCCGCCTTTCCGTCCGGAAACGAAATGCTGCCCAATGGCGGCACTCCACAATACGGCGACTTTGTAAAACTACCCACCCTGGCAGCCACGCTACGGGCCATTGCCGAGGGTGGACGCGATGCATTCTATAAGGGAGCCATCGCCGAGAAGACTTCAGCCTTCGTTCAAGAACACGGCGGTTGGTTGTCGACAGAAGATATGGCCGCCCACACCTCGGATTGGGATGAACCGATCTCCACCACCTACCGGGGAGTCACCTGCTGGGAATGCCCTCCCAACGGCCAAGGCATTGCCGCGTTGGGCGCTCTGAACATCGCAGAGGGCTTCGACATTCGGGGCATGGGCGCCCAATCGGCCGATGCATACCATCACTTAATTGAGTCCATGCGTTTGGGCTTTGCCGACGCGTTCCAGTACGTCGCCGATCCCCGCAAGGTAGACGTACCGATCAAAGAACTTACCTCAAAGAGTTTTGCCGATTCCCGGCGGACTCTTATGAACTCCAGCCGGGCCATGACCTCTGTGCCTTACGGCCAGGTATTGCCGGGCTCAAACACCGTTTACATCAGCGTTGTGGATAGCGAGGGCAACGCCTGTTCGTTCATCAACAGCGTGTTCTCCAACTTTGGTTCCGGCATGGTAGTGCCTGGCACCGGCATTGTTCTGCACAACCGGGCCTCCCTGTTCTCTCTGGACCCGAATCACGCCAACCACCTGGCCCCCGGCAAGCGGCCCTTCAACACAATCATCCCCGGCATGACCACCATCGGAGATGAGTTGCACTCGTCCTACGGGATGATGGGCGCGTTCATGCAGCCCCAGGGCCACTTGCAACTGATTAGCAATATGGTTGACCACGACATGGACCCGCAGAAAGCCATCAACGCACTGCGGTTCATGGTCGGCAACGACAATGTCATCCTGGAAGAAGGCCTGGACCCGGCCGTGGCCCAAGACCTGAAATCACGGGGTCACAATGTGGGAATGATTAACGGGTATAATCGGGTATCCATTGGCGGGGCCCAGATGATTCAACGCGACCCGGAGACCGGCGTGCTCCGCGGCGGCTCAGAACCCCGCAAGGACGGCTGCGCCGTAGGCTACTAGGGCCGCATAGCGGCGTTTCCATTTAAAACGACTTAAACTCAGATTCAAATACATAGGAGCAGACAGATGACACAGCCGAAACCGGATCCAGGGTTCTACCAGAAATACTTCCGGGACATTGATGTGGTCCACGATCTGCAGACCAAGCCCGAGGATCGGGAGTGGCTGCTTTCCACTCCGCCGGATGACGTAAAACAGACTGACATTGTCCTCTACCTCGGCTGCAACGTGCTCCGGACAACCCACCTCATTCGCACCGTCACAGACATCTTCAAGAAGATGGGTGTCAGCTTTGCATCGGTAGGCGGCAAGACCTACTGCTGCGGAATTCAGCACTTCCAGCGCGGCGATGAAAAAGCTGGCCGCTCCGTAGCCGTCAGCACCGCCGCCAACTTCCAGAAGTTCAACCCGCAGCAGGTGGTCATGTGGTGTCCGTCCTGCATCTACTTCTATGACGACATCATGGACATGCGCGGCAAGAGTTTCGACTTCAACCACGTGGCCGAGTTCCTGGTGGACAACCTGGACAAGCTGGACTTCAAACCCCAACCAGAGACCACCGTAGCCTTGCACTACCACACTGGACGCGAACAGGGTGACGCCGAGGCCCGAAGTGCCCAACTACTGCTGTCCAAGCTGCCTGGTGTGAACCTGATTGACATCGGCACCGACATTAAATTTGGTCGGCATTGCACACCGGCTACTATCGAGAAGATGGAGCCAGGTGCCTGGGAGGCCATGTCCAGCAGCTTCGTTGAAAAGGCCGTCGAAATGGGCGCCGACACTTACAGCACCCTCTACCACGGCTGCCAGCGCAACATGTGCCGCTACGAGGCGGACTATCCGGTGAAGGTAGAACACTACCTGACTCTGGTGGGTCGGGCTCTGGGCATCGAGCACGAGGACATCCACAAAAAGCACGTCCTATCCGGCGATGTTGACGCCATCATGGAAGAGACCAGCCCTTGTGCCATGGCCAACGGCATTTCTCCCGAGGAAGCCCGCCTCACTATTGAAAAGAATTACGCTAAGCGCTAAGCGCTAAGCTTGCCGTAAAACCAGCCCCGCACCGAAAATCAACTTAGGAGTCGCAGTCATGGACTTTGGATTATTTGATACCTGGAACGCCATATACGCCGGTGATAAAGTCCCTTGGGATCCCGATTATGCTGGCGGAGAAATGCTCGAGTCAGAGGCTTACGACAAGAACTTCGAGCTAGTTGATCTAGTGGAGTCGGCTGGTTGGGACTATATTTGGCTCGGCGGAGGCCACTTTTCCACGCAAGCGAGCATGGACCCTCAGGTCTTAATGCTGTCGGCTGTCATCGCCGCTCGCACGAAAAATATCAAAATCGGATCGTCGATCCACCGCCCATTGATGAAGCTGGCAAAAGAGGAATTATCAGAGAGAGCGCTGCCTCATGAACGATACTCCTTCGATAATCTGATGCTGGACGATCCTTTCCAAACTGCGGAGCAGATATCCATCATCGACCAGGTCAGCAAGGGCCGATTCATCTACGGTGCGGGAGCGCGGTCTCGCGGCTCTGACGAACGCCGGGACTACTTCTATGAGTTCCTGGAGGTCATGAAACAGCTCTGGACAGAGGACCATTTCTCCGGCTTCGAGGGGAAGTACTACAACTACCCGCCATTCTACGAACCATACCTCTCCATCCCCAAGCCCTACCAGAAGCCTTATCCTCCCATGCTTATGCCTGTGGATAGTTCGGCAAGTTTCGTCCCTATGGGCACCATGGGTTACAAGATTGCCATCGGCGCCGGAAGCTCCACCCACAATCTCCGGGGGACTACCATCCAACTAGAAGACGTCGAAAGCTACCGGAAGGCCTGGAAGGACGCTGGACATGAAGGCGAACCGACCACCGTGGTCCGCATACCCACTCTGTTGGCCGACACGAAAGAGGAGGCCGAACGCCTGAGTGACGAACTCATGGTCCTAGCCAGACGCTATTTTAGCGGACGAATCGGTATCGGAAGTACCGACGCTGGCTCCGCCAGTCCTGACACGACCGCGGAGGTGAACCTGTTTGGGACCGCGGAAGATGTTGTCGAAAAGATCGAAGTGCTACGGGATCAATACAGCACCGATGAGATCATGTTCGAGGTCAACTGGACATCTTCAGTCCCCCGCGATGTTGTAACGAACACCGTACGGATCCTCAGTGACAAGGTTATACCGAAGTTCAAATAGCCCCAAAAGGCTTGTAACGGCTCTCCATCCAGGGTAACAACTCCTAGTATTTAGAGATAATCACTTATAATACCGCCGGTTCCTTAGGGGGCCGGCGGTATTATTTGCATTGAGGGATAACTTTGTCTGCGAAGAGCTTCATGGACTCAACCACCTTGGAATGCTCCATAGTACCGAAAGAGAAAGACGCTCCCAAGTAACCGATGCAGTGGTCGACCCGAAAACTCGATATATTTTCTACGCATTGTTCCGGGGTTACGAAGTACAAATTGTTCACCAGTTCCGACTGATAGCTAGTCGGGTGTTCAGTGCGTACCGGCTTCCAATAGGCAAGATCAGCTCGGGAACAGAAAAGAAAGAATTGCGAGAGATCAGAAGCTTAAAGGTTGATTGCGAGCCAAGAAAGAGGAGTTGAGTTCAAGGAATTTGGACAATCCGGTTAAATTTTCTCAATCTCAGACTGGTAGAAACAGTTGGACCAGCGAAGGCGCCTTTTCTGGAAATTGACTTGGCCGACTCTTCGACAAGCTCAGGACGAACTGATTATTGCGGAATGAATTTCGTGAGGATCCAATATCTATCCAAAGAATGTTCTTGATTTAGATATTCACGGTGAAATCCGTCGAACCATGAATTGTTAAATCAACAGTTATGAGGCGTTACTCTTCCCAGGGCATCTTTTCCGCTGTGTCTCTACGGTCATTTGACTCCTCCAGTCCGCCTCCAGAGAGTACCGGTTCCGGGCGTTCTGATGTGCTGATGCTGCCGTCGCTGAAGATGACTCCATCTTCACAGTAAGCCTCAATTCTTCCGCCTCCGAATTGCTGCTGGTAGAGGTTCGCGTACATACCGTCATTGGCCAGCAACTGGTCATGAGTCCCGTGTTCAACAATCCGACCTCGATCCACCACGTAAATCACATCGGCCGCAATAATGGTCGACAATCGGTGTGCGATGACCATGGTTGTTCGGTCGCGCATCAGAGGCTGTAGCGCCGACTGAACGAACCGCTCACTGGATGTATCCAAGGCTGACGTTGCTTCGTCCAGTATCAGCACCCGTGGCTGGTGCAGTATTACCCTGGCAATAGACAACCGTTGCCTCTCACCACCAGAAAGCCGGAACCCCCGCTCCCCAACCACCGTGTCGTAACCATCAGGCATCTCCATAATTCGGTCATGGATAAAGGCTGCTTTAGCCGCCTCAATAATCTCGTCCCTGCTGGCCTCGGGCCTGGCGTAGAGCAAGTTTCGCTCCATGGTGTCATGAAACAGGTAACTGTCTTGGGTGACGAAGCCGATGATTGCCGCCAGATCCTCTTGCCGTATATGCCGAACGTCGGTCCCGTCAATTGAAACCGAGCCTTCGGTGACGTCATAGAGGCGTGGCACCAAGTAGGCCAGCGTGGTCTTTCCCGCACCACTGGGGCCGACAAAAGCGGCCAACTGACCCGGAGGTATATCCAGGCTAACCCCATCCAAGGCCCACAAGCGTGAGTCATCTTCTAGCACTTCTGAAATCTCATCGCTGGTCTCACCGTAAGACCGAGCGTAATTTACCCGTACTGAATCGAATCTGATTTCGCCGAAGACCCGATCCATGTCCACCGGCTTTGCGTCAGGCGAATCAGTAATGTCTTGCTTGAGGTCAAGGTATCCGTAAATACGTTCAAACAGGGCCATGGACGACTGCAGTTCAACCGAAACCTGAAGTAGTCGGCCAACGGGGAAATACAGCCGGCTCTGGAGCGTGGTGAACGCAATTATGGTTCCCGCACTGACTTCTGGTGCCCCGGTGCCGGAGATTAGGTAACCGGCCAGCAGATAGATGAACGCCGGGGATATGGAAAGGAAGGTCATGACCACGGCGAAGAAGGAATGCCCGATCATCTCTTGGCGCACTGCCAGGTCGGACAATTCCTGGTTGTGACGGTGGAAATTGGCCATCTCTTGGGTCTGACGGCCAAATAGTTTAGCCAGCATTATTCCCGAGACTGACAACGTCTCCTGGGTGATGGCAGTGACCTCTGCCATCGACCGCTGGGCCTCAGAGGTGACCGCCCGTCGCCGTTTACCGACGAACCTAGTAAGCCCAAAGAAGAAGGGAACAGTTGCCACGGCCACTATGGTCAGCTCCCAGGACAGAATCAGCATCGCCACTAGGGTGCTAATAAATATGACTGTGTTGGCCACGGTGTCGGTAAGGGTGCTGGTCACAACAGATTGAATGCCACCCACGTCGTTGGACACCCGTGACTGTATCTCTCCGGTGCGGGTGCTGGTAAAGAAACCCAGAGACATGCCCTGAAGGTGGACGTAAACGGCATCCCGAAGATCACGCATCACGCTTTGGCCCACGGAGTTGGTCATGTAGGTCTGAATCACCCCCATCACACCGTTGAGAATGGCGATGGATGACATGACAGCAGCCAGTACCCAAAGAAGGTTCATGTTTGGGCTGCCAGTCGATGGGAAAAGGGCCGAGTCGAAGACCGTTCTTATCAGCAACGGGTTGATTACGCCGATGCTGGCGGTAATCAATATCAGGACAGTCACCGAGATTACCTGAAACCGATAGGGCCTGAAGAGTAGAACCGTCCTGGGCACGATGGAATTGGACGGCCGGGGAAGCCCGATGGCCCCAGAATTCTTTACCGGCGGTTCCGGCACGGCGCGGTGCATCATGAGGTCCACCTGATATAAGAAGCGGCACAACTGCGCCGCATTAATTTATGGCTTGGCCCAGCTGGTTAGGCGCGGGCTAAGATTCTATCCAGTTTATCACTTGGATGCGGGGGCACCAAAATCCCCCGTAGACCCCCTCTATAGAAGGGGGAGGCTGTTTTTCGAGTAGGTCTGTCAATTCAAACTGGCCCTAAGACGACAAAGTCCCCATTTCGTAAGGGGGGTTGGGGGATTTCCGTCCCGCCTCTACCAGTCCCTAATTATTGGCAGTACCTCTTTGCCGAAGAGGCCGATGTTGGACATGGTAGCTTCATGGTCCATCTTGGATTCCTGGCCGTACATGATCAGGTGTTCCATGCCAAGACGACCATGCAGGTACTCCAGTTTTTCCAGCACGGTGTCAGGTGTGCCGCAGACAATGTGGTAGTTCTCTTTTAATTCCTCAAACGACTGTTGAGCAAGTGGCACCGCGTTCCGGCGTCCGGCAACCGCCGTAGCTGCAGTTGAGCGGTAGCCCACCGGGTTCATGTATTCTCTTGGCCCTTTGGTGGTTGCGCCCATGCGCCAGAGGAAATGTTTGGCTTGCTCGTCAGCCTTTTCCTGGGTGTCGGCCACGTAGCAGCAGAGCAGATAGCCGAAGTTATCTTTCGTCGTTTCGTTCCCCGCCGCTGTTGCCGCCGCCCGGTAAATGTCGAACAACTCCAGAGTAACGTCTAGGGCGGTCAGGAACGCGACGTAGGTGTATCCATGCTCACCGGCCCATTCGGCGGTCTCAGGGCTTGAAGTCCCCGGCACCCACACGGGCGGGTGGGGTTTCTGAACCGGCACCATCCAGGGGTTAACCACTCGGTAGTTGTAGTGCTTGCCCTCCCATCGGAATGGGCCAGGAGTGGTCCAGGTCTTGATTAGCAGATCGTGGCATTCTTCGAACCGCTCTCGATTCTCGGTGGGGTTGATGTTGGTGGAGACCGTCTCCACGCCCGTGCCGCGCACCAAACCCGATATCACCCGACCACCAGAGATTACATCGATCATGGCAATCTCTTCGGCCAAACGGGTTGGATTCTCATGAATAGGCAGGATGTTACCCAGCAACAGGATCTTGGCCTGCTTGGTAATCCGAGCCAAAACCGCAGCCGTCAAATTACACGACGCGTTCATACAAGATGGTGTGGTGTGATGCTCATTGACCATAATGCCGTCGTAGCCCAATTCGTCCGCATACTGGCACTCGTCAAAGTACCGCTTGAACAGGTCGGTGGCCGTATCGGGGTCGAAGTGGGTGTTAGGAAAAGTAAGCCGCAACGAAGGGTACTTTTCCGCCTCTTCCTCAGGGTACTCATGATAGGGAAATTCACTAAAATAATAGACCTTCATGGGTTATTCTCCTAGGTTTGGTTAGGTTAAGGGAGTACCTAATCATCGAGGGTCGTTATATCCCCAGGATCTAAGCCCAGTTCGTTGGCTTTTAGTAGACGACGCATGATTTTGCCGGATCGGGTTTTGGGCAGTACCGGCATGAACTCTATTTCTGCTGGGACGGCGATGGGGCCGAGCTCTTGCCGAACGTGCAGTTTCAAGGCCGCTACCATCTCCTCGGACGATTCATACCCCATGCGCAGGGTCACAAAGGCCTTGATGACCTCACCGCGCAGCTCGTCGGGTTTGCCGATGACCGCGGCTTCGGCGACTGCAGCATTGGAGACAAGTGCACTTTCAACTTCAGCAGAGCCAATTCTGTGTCCAGCCACGTTTAGAACATCGTCGGCCCGTCCCACCACCATGTAATAGCCCTCAGCGTCGCGCAGGGCAACGTCGCCCGTCAGGTAAACTCCGGGGATGGTGTTCCAGTCCTTCGCGTAGCGTTCTGGGTCGCCGTATACCGTCCGGTAGAAATGGGGAAATGGGTGTGTGATTACCAAGAACCCACCCTTGTCTGGCTCAGTGATGGACACGCCTTCACGGTCGACGATATCCAGTGACGCTCCCGGCAGCGGACGGCCCACCCGGCCCGGCTTCACCGGCATGGTGGCAGATGTTCCCAGACAGGGGCCGCCAGTCTCGGTCTGCCACCAGTTGTCCACTATATGACCCCACTCGCCGTTGCCGCAGATGAACTCATAGGTCCACTTCAGGGCTTCTGGGTTGAGCGGTTCACCGGCGCAGGTCAGGAACCGCAGCGATTTCAGATTGTACTTCAGCGGGTATTCCTCTCCGTATCGCATGAGCATTCGGAGCAGTGTGGGGGCAGTGAAGATTACGTTCACACCGTATTTTTCAATGGTGGAGTAGAAGACGCTCGGATCCGGATAGTCGATGGCTCCCTCTCGGAAGACCGTGGTGGCCCCAGAGACCAAGGGAGCATAAACGATATAACTGTGGCCAACGACCCAGCCAATATCTGAGGTGCACCAGAAAACGTCGTCGTCTTTAACGTCCCAGAAGGTCTTGAAATGGTAGTAGGTGCCCACCATGTAGCCGCCGTGGACGTGTTGCACACCCTTGGGAGTGCCAGTGGTGCCGCTAGTGTAGAGGATGTACAGCGGGTCCTCAGAGTCCATCTCTTCTGCGGGACAATCGATGCTGCTGTCAGCCATCAACTGTTCGAAATCGACATCTTTCCGGCTAGGGTTTTCCGGCGGACCCTTACGACTCCAGACAACAACCTTTTCCACCAGATCCATGTCCTTGACTGTCTCGTCGCAGATTCCTTTCAGGTCTACCTCTTTGCCGCGGCGGTAGCCAACGTCGGCGGTGATCACCACTTTGGCTTGGGCATCCTCTATGCGGCCTCGCAGTGATCCAACACTGAAGCCGGCGTAGACCACGCTGTGGACCGCGCCAATACGCGCGCAGGCCAGCATGGCGATGGCGCCTTCAGGGGACAGGGGCATGTAGATGACCACGCGGTCGCCTTTCTTCACGGCCAGAGATTTCAGGCCGTTGGCGAACCGGTTGACTGATTGGGCCAAGCGCCCGTAGGTGTAGACCCTTTCCGACCCGTCTTCACCTAAGAATATGAAAGCTGCCTTATTGTGGTTGCCGTTGATCAGGTGCCGGTCTAGAGCGTTGACCGTTATGTTGCACTTGGCACCCAAGAACCATTTAAATGTCGGGTAATCCCATTCGAAGACTTTGTCCCAGGGTTTGGACCATTCCAACTCCATGGCCACGTCTTCCCAGAATGCCTCCGGCGAGTTCACTGACCTCAGGTAAGCAGCGTCATGGTCTTGGAGGCAAGCCTGCTGTACCAGAGATTGCGGCGGCAAAATTTGACTGCTCTCCTGAAGCAGATGTTCAATCTGTCCTTTCTGAACCATGGTTAGCTCCTCAGCTCACAGCCTTAAGCCGTCAGCTCTTTTGACGCGCTCTGGGCGCAGATTCCCTTACATGCTACTTGAACTTGGGCATCACTTCTTCGGCGAAGAGTTTTATAGAACGCATGACTTTTTCGTGCTCCAGGTTGCCGTAGGAGAAATGGGCGGTGTAGTACTCGACATTGTGATTGTCGCGCAGGTTTTTAATTGCTTCGACAACTTTATCGGGGGTGCCGACTTTTGCCGTGCTTTTCAACCGAGACTCAAAAGTCGGCGGTTCTTCAGGCCTGGTCTTAATCCAATTGTCTATGTCGGCATAAATCTCGCTGCCACCGGTTAGGGTGCGGCGGTAGCCGTTGAGGTCAGCCACCCAGTCCATTGCAGCGCGGGTGTCTTCTTCGGCCGTTTTCTGGTCTTCTCCCACGTAAGTCACCCGAAAGAACGGCATGTTGTCCCACTGGGGCTCTACACCCTTCTCCGCGCACCTGGCCGCATATAGCTCCCGTAGACCGAGTACATCTTCGTCTGGGGTATTCGCGCTGGTCAACATCGGCAGGCCACGGGACACTGCGTCCTCAATAGTGCCGGGGGTTCTGGACACGGCAAAGTACAGCGGCGGATGGGGCTTCTGGATGGGGTTGGGCGCAATAGTCAGGTCATCTACCTGATAGTGCTCGCCGTGGTAGGTGAACCCGGGCGTGCTCCACAGGCCCAGGATGATGTCGACTATCTCGTTGAAGCGCTGAGTTCTGGTTGCGTAATCGACTTTGAAGTTGGCGTATTCATAAACTACCTGGCCGCGGCCGATGCCAAAGTCCAGGCGACCGTTACTAAGCAGATCCAACATGGCCGTCTCTTCAGCCATGAAAACCGGGTCATGAAAGTTCAACACGCTCACGCCAGTCCCGATTCGTATCTTTTTGGTAACACCAGCCACGTAGGTGGCCAGCGGCAGGGCGGATGGCACGATGCCAAAGCGGGTGAAGTGGTGTTCTGCCAGCCAGACAGACTCGAATCCCAACTCCTCCGCGTACTGAATTTGTTCAATCATTTCATGGTAGAGCCGGCCCTGGTGGGATGGATCTTGCTGGGGCCAGGAAGGGAGTACAAACATGCCGAATTTCATGGATCGTGGAGGCTCCGATGCGGCGGACAAAGAGGTCTGCCGGTATTGATTTTGAGTTGCCCTATTCTAACTGCCCCATAGTATCGCGGCAAGGCAGGTAAGGTGGGCTGTTGAGGCCCATCTAACCCGATTGGATTGACCACCCACAATACATAATCTACAATTTGGGCCTCTGCTGATTGGTGCATTAAATGCCTACGAAAAGGAACCAAATTCTGCGGTCGGAATAGTCCGACCCAAGGAGTCGGAAGATCTATGGCAACTGAGCAATACACACGCAACGAATTACTGGTGGACGCCGCCTGGGTCGACGCCCACAAAGGCGACTCCAACGTGGTGATCGTCGACTGCGAAGTTGAGGCCGCCTTCGCTCGCGGTCACATTCCAGGTGCAGTCTTGGTGCCCGATAACTACGAGAAGAACCCGGACACCGGTCGACTACACCTGATGAACCCGGAGCAGTTCAAGGCAATGTGCGAGGGCTTAGGCATTGGCGATGATTCTCTGGTCATTACCTATGACCATTCCCGGAGCCTGACCGCCGCCCGACTATGGTGGGCGCTGAACACTTACGGCCACTCCAACACCAAGATTCTGAACGGTGGCTGGCGGGCCTGGGTCGCCAATGGCGGGGCCGTGGACTTTGGCCGGGCACCCAAGCGCAACGTAACCTTCACCCCCAAACACGATGACTCCAAGCTGGCGACGGTCGAAGACCTTAAGCGGGCTTGCCAGGTTGGCGACTCGGTCATTTGGGACGTCCGCAGCGACGGCGAGTGGGACGGCAGCAACAGCCGGGGCAACAAGCGCGCCGGCCACGTTCCCGGAGCTGTGCATCTGGAATGGTTCAATCTACTGGACTCAGAGACCAACGAGTTCAAACCAGAAGCAGCAATCAAACGCATACTGACAGAGCACGGTATCACTCCGGACAAAAATGTTTACACTTATTGACAGGGCGGAATCAGAGCGGCGAACAGTTTGTTCGTCATGCAATTGGTCGGATACAACAACACCAAGAATTACGATGGGTCGATGGGAGAATGGGCCAACCTCGAGGACACACCCTTAGAGTGAGAAAGGCATCCAATCGGCGTCGGCAAAAAATTAACTAGAAAAAGAAATCGGTAGTTGAACCAGACTTGGAAGAGACAAGCAAGATGGTCTGGGCCGGCTCGATGGCGTCGGTCACGGACTGGACCCAGCCTGGAACGGTGGAGTCGAGGACTATCAGTTCAGGATAACCGGAGGCGCTGCCAAAGGTCTGGCGCAGTACCTCAGGTCCCAAGTTGCTGCCGCCCATACCCATCAGGACAAAGTGTTTGAAGCCGACGTCGCGAACTTCTGCGGCAAAACTGGCTAGATCTGACGCCTGCTGCCGCATGAAATCTGTGACAGTCAGCCAACCCAGCCGGTCAGCAATCTCTGTGGGGTCGGGCTTCCAAACGGTATGATCGCCGCTCCAGGTCCGAGAGACGACTTGGTTCTGCTCGAGATAAGCCAAGGCCGACGCGATTTCTGAGTTATGCGACATGCAACTCCTCCTGCGTGGGGATTGGTTAGCCCGGAAGCGCATTTCTTTTGATGCCTGCTACCTCGCCCCGTTCTGGTCAGAAAAGGGAGTTGAGCGGCCCCGCAATAAACCGCCAGACAAACTCCCACTTGCCAACGGGGAAGGCGTCCGGCTCTGTGAAAAACCACATCAGGGTGAAGAAAAGCCAAATACCAGACCCAGGAAAGCCCACCACGACTTTTTATTATTCCAGAACTGCATCTGAGATCAGTCTTTGAGAATCTGTCGGGCGATGGTCTCCCGTTGTATCTCTGATGTGCCTTCATAGATGGTCAGAGCGCGGACCTCACGGTACAGGCGTTCCACGCGGTTGCCCCGTTCCAGCCCAGCACCACCGTGTATCTGCACGGCCTCGTGGATGATGCGAGTGGCTGCCTCAGTGCCAAACAACTTGGCAAACGACGCTTCCTTGATGACCGACTCTTGGCCCGAGTCCTTCAGCCAAGCTGCCCGTTGGGCCAGCAGACGCGCCGCATCCAGCGACACTGCCATGTCGGCCAACTTGAACTGGGTAGCTTGAAAATCGGAGAGGTTCTGACCAAACATCTGGCGGTTCTTGGCGTATTCGATGGACGCTTCGTAAGCCGCTTGGGCCATCCCGATGGCCGCCGCCGCGACGGTGGTGCGAAAGGTATCTAGGGTGCCCATGGCCAGTCGCAGACCACGCCCCCGCTCTCCGAGCAGGTTTGCTTGGGGAACATGGCAGTCAACCCACTTGGGCTCTCCGGTTGGATGGGCCGCCATCAGGTCCATACGCTTGGAATCGTCAAAGCCTGGAGTGCCCGCCTCAACCACAAACACGGAGATACCCCGGCTGCCCTGTCCGGGCTCAGTCTGGGCAAATACTGTGTAGGTGCTGGCATCGCCGGCTTGGCTGATGAACTTTTTCTGACCGTTCAAGACCCAATCGTCGCCGTCCAATTTGGCCTCGGTCTTCATACTGATGACATCGGAGCCGGCGTGGGGTTCGGTCAGAGCAAAGGCGGCGATGCTCTCGCCTCTGGCAATGGGTGGCAGGTATTTGGCCTTCTGTTCGTCGGTGCCGCCCAGGGTTATAGGGTAGCTGCCCAGACCCTGCATGATAAAGTTAGTGTCCGCCTGGCAGGACACCCTGGCCAGTTCTTCGCGGATGATGCAAAGATCCATGACCCGCACACCAACTCCGCCGTACTCCTCGGGCACGCAGTATTTGAGCAGGCCCTCGTTGGCTAAGATGGCCATCAGCCCGGCATGGACTGTCGGCGATTCATCTGCTTCTTCAGCAATGGGGGCAATCTTCTCTTCAGCAATCTGCCGCACCCATTGCTGCAGCGCAACCTGTTTCGGCGTAAATGCGAAGTCCATGTTTTCTCCAGTCTCTATCACGTTTGGGCGATAATAGCAGGTTTAAGCCAAGCGTCAAAGAACCATACGGGGGGTCGGGTCGGTCTCGGTGGAATAATAGAATTTCAGCATTGTCCTAGGCTCCTCAGCTTGGGGTCACCGCACATCATTCCCTACCTCTCCTCCCTCACTTTATGTCGCACCAGACGCAAGAGCTAGCCAAACGTCGGCCCACAGGTCGTTATCAATGATTGGTTGCTACAGGTCCAGCCTCCGGACCAATTCTTCTGCGGTGACCAAAGCCCCGGTCAGGCCCTTGGCGTCCTGGTCAGCCAGGTATTTGGCGGCCTTAACCATGTCGTTCGGGGTCGCCCAGGTGGAGACGTCGGCGTCCGGACGCTGGGCCAAAAAGCCCTCGGTGATCACCGGACGCAGTGGTCGCAGCACGTTGACGGCAATGTTGTGCGGGCCTAGCTCCATGGCCAGCCCCCAACTGAGGCGCTCCAGACCGACCTTGGCCGCGCCGTAGTTCTGCCCGATCAGCGCAATTTCTTCGCTATCGGCCGAGAGTGTCGAAGAAAATATGTTGTTGGCAGCATGGGACGATATGTTGATGATGCTACCTCCACCTTGCTCGACCATTATTGGCACCACTGCTTTGCAGGCAATGAATGGCGCGCGCAGGTCAATGGACATGACCAAATCCCACTCTTTGACGCTCATTTCCAAGAAAGGCGTGTAACTGCCGATAGCAGCATTGTTGATCAGGATATCCACTCCCCCATACTCGTCTAACGTGCGGTCCACCAGATGGCGAATGCTGTCCTCTTCTCGCACGTTGGTTGCCACCGCCAACGCTTTGCCGCCGGCGTCTTCAATCTCGCCCACGGTGGAGTGGATGGTGCCGGGCAACATGGGCCTCGACTCCTCGGAACGGGCGGCCACGACGACCATCGCCCCTTCTGCAGCCAAACCCATGGCCATGGCTTTGCCGATGCCGCGGCTGGCGCCGGTTACTATTGCGATCTTGCCTTCTAGGTTCATTGGAACGTCTCTCCGTACAATCCACGCCGTTATTACCCGGACGACGCAACTAGCTAGCAATTTACGGCCCTAAGGTTTGTTGGTCAAGTTGTGGCTTTATCGGGGCAATGATTCTAACGCTAGCCGCACGAGAATATGTCAGTTTTTACTCACGGTTCTTCCTAACTAGTAGCTCAACAGCGTTGACACTCTCAAAAAGCTCCAACTAGACTAATAGATATTCTTTTAACTTCTATAACTTTCCATAAAGAATACGAATTCCATCCAAATCTGAGGAGCTATAGGGGTTTAGCAATGGATCAGTGGAGAATCTGGCTGGGCAGGTTGGGCGCGTTAGGGGCGCTGATTTGCGGAATTATCGGTCTGATTGTGGGCATTGATGGTGACACCTGGAAACTCGGGGTTTCCGGTTGGTTCACCGGTGGCACTGTCGCCGGTCTGGTCGCGGTGCTCATGTATCTAGACGACGCTGCTGCCGCCCGCAGCAAGTAATTCCTAGCATCTGGCCAAGCCGCTCCGCCGGAGGAAACCAGTTCCTCTGGTCTTTTCACCATGCCCAAAATTCCATCCGTCTGGGCATCATTTATAGTCTGTCATCTTGACAAATAATCCCCCAAAGCCAATCATCTTGGTACCTGCGTGACATGTTGCAGGTATCGGAAGTCACATTGCGTGGCCGATATTATTTAGGAGCTAACGATGACGACATTGGTTTTGGGCGGCACCGGGTTTATTGGAAAGAGGGCAATTCCCAGGCTGGTCCAGCGTGGCGAGAAAGTAGTCGTGATGGACATCAACCCCGGAGCGGCGGACTTCAGTGAGTTTGGTGATCAAGTGGAGGTTATGCGCGGGGACATCATGCAATTCCAAGATGTGGTCACCGCGATCCTGCACGCCAAGCCGGACCGAATCATGAACTTGGCCTACCTGCTGGGCAGCGGCGATGACACCCCGCATTTCACCATGAAGCTAAACATCTTGGGCATGGATAACAGTTTTGAAGCGGCCCGTATCTGCGGCGTGAACAGGGTTACTTACGCCAGTTCCATTGCCGTTAGCGGCCCGCAGTCCAACTTCGGGGATGTAGCTATTGACGAAGATGCACCAATGCATGGCAGCAACCAATACGCCATGCACAAGCGGTTCAACGAGTTCCAGGCCCAGCAATTCAACCACGTCTACGGGATGTCCATTACCGGCATTCGCCCTGCCAACGTGACTGGACCCGACAAAGTTCGCGGCTCGACAGACCACGTGCAGGTTGTGACCCTGCCGGCGTCAGGCCAGGTTGCGAACTTCCCAAAAGCTGGGTTGATGCGCTGTCCGGTACACGTGGATGACATTGCCGAGGCGTTTGTCCGGGTGACCATGGTCGACAAGAGCTCCTACCCGATTTATAACTCGGGCGGCTACCCCATCAGCTTGGGTGACCTGGCGTCAATCGTGAAAAAATACCTACCCGAAGCAGAAATAAACTTCGCCAGCCCAGACGGCAAGGACGAGTCAGGCAACTACCTGGTGAACAATGACCGTCTACTGGGCGAGTTCGAGCTTGAATATCCGCCCATCGAGCAGCGAGTGCTACAGATCATCAACGACGTCCGCCGCGACGAAGGGCTACCGCTCGTAGGCTAACGGCGGTCAGCAGTCAGTTATTAGGGAAACGAAAAAGAGTCCTTCCGGAGAAGGACTCTTTTAATGCTGAAAGCTAGATTAGTCGGGCAACCTGGTTGATTGCCAGGCGACCATCTGCCAAGCACCGTTGCGTTTGGCGTAGACGTCTATGAATCTTAGTTCAAATTTGTTGTTGCCAACGTGGAACTTGCCGTGGCCGGTTACCACCGCCGTGTCACCCAGATTTTGAACTTCCCGGGCGCTGAGTTCCAGGGAATTGTAAATGGACTTGCCCGACTTAACGGCGTCAATGAATGACGTTTTGGTGTCCAGTCTGGCAGTTGTGTGGGTGTAGACCAAATCGTCGGCAATAATCTCTTCCAGTGTTTGTGCATCACTTTTGAGCATCGCCTCGATGCGTCGGTCCTGTAATGCTAGTATCTCGTCCAATTTTGTTCTCCTTCAGTTTGGGGCGCTAGTCTCATCACATCTTCTTAGAATATTAGCGCTCTTGCAGTACCGTGCCAGACAATTCGGCAATCTTGTTTACCTTTACCAGCACCGCCACACCAAGGCGGTCTGGGTCACGGTCCAACTCGACTTGGACAGTGCGCGCCATGACTTCGTCCCGGATGGCGCCAGACTCATGGACCTCAGCGGTGCCGTAAAAACGCCAGCGAATCTTATCGTCCATGTTGTTGTACAGAACCACCACCTTGGGGTTCTCTGCTACATTTTCCAGGGCCGAGCGTTTCGCCCGCTCCCAGTAAGCCAGGGTCTCCGAGTCAAAGACCATGAGACTCCCCTTGAGGCTGAGTTGTGGCTGACCGTCTTTGTCAGATGTCCCCACAGTGCAGGACCAACCATCAGCATGGCTCCGGTCCACCAACTCTTTCATCTCGCCGTTCATATCAATCATATTGAATCATCTCCACGATTAGTTGGTCAACTTCCTGCTCAATGTCAGTCATTCGAGCCCCTTTAGTTTCATTGGCATCCAAGCTGTACTCCAGCCATTCCACATGTAGGTTTAGCCGATCCAGACTTCGGCCCCACCATACTCCGCACTTCGAAGGCCCAGTTGCACTGGTAGTTCCAGCCTGCCTACCAGCCTCTTTAGTCAGACATGAAACCTGGAGATGCCGGTATTATGACACGATTGATTAAGGGGTGGTGGCACTCTTTTCTTTCCCTGGTTGAAGGACCTCTCCCCAAAGTTTAGGGCATGTGACGGATGACATACATAGGTTATTTAGCGACTGATTCTTGTTGGGTTGCTGTTAATGTTGCAGAGTCAAAATAAAAAGGCCTCGGTTCCATTTCTGGAAGCCGAGGCCTTTTTTAGTTGCGATTGGTAGCGGGGGTTGGACTCGAACCAACGACCTTCGGGTTATGAGCCCGACGAGCTGCCACTGCTCCACCCCGCGTCGTAGGTGCTTGGGCGTAAAGCCCATGTTGGTTGTGCACTGACAGCCTTTCCTGAATCCCCCTTTCGCAAAGGGGACAGGGGGATTTCTCCCGGCTGACAGTTAAAGAAAATAGAAACTGTTATTAGTCATTTGAAAGATACCGTAGGCTGATTGCTGACATTCCCGAGGAATCGGGTTTGCAAGCTAATTACAGCCTTGGTTCGACATTCATTGCGTGGGT
>DUCU01000011.1 GCA_012959605.1 Dehalococcoidia bacterium
CTGCCCGTAGGAAAGAAGTCTAAACCCAACGCTGCTTCACGCTTTCACCCATAAGCGGGCTCTGGGTGAGCTAACGGTTTCTCTAGTGCCCATCCGCGAATTTACGGATGCCATTAACGCTGCACGCCGAACGCAGCTCTAGTGCTGTGAAATTCTCTTTGGGCGAGAAGGTAAGCGGCAGTGGGAGATGGGATGCCGAAGGGTAGCGAAAAGCCTAGCGGTGTCTGCCCTGGCTTGTCATTACCACCGTGCGTAGATCGGTTCCGAGATTGGCTGACGTTACCACCAAGCGAGGCTGAGGTTGGACATCGTCCAGTCCCATGCGCAACACGAACGGGTCAATGGTGTCAATCTCCGCAATGATTCCCTCGGTCTTGTAGTGCATTGGAATCACGATCTTGGCGTCCAAGTCCTGCAACGTCTGATAGACCTCGTCCATGGTCAAAGTGCAATGGCCACCAACTGGCACCAATACCACGTCAACGGGCTTTAACTCGTCCATCATGCGGGTGGTTAAGGGAGCAGAAAGGTCACCTAGATGGCAGACATTGACTCCGCCAATCTCAATGGTAAAAGCAACGTTTCTCTCTTCGTTCGGCTGCCCCTCACCCAAGGGCGTCATAACCCCACGTGCGGTTACCCCGTTATATTCATATTCTCCGGGGTCTCTAAAGACCTTGGGGTCCCCTTCAATGAATTCGGAGTTGCTATGGTTGGAGTGAGTATTACTGACTGTGACTATGGAAGAGGGTCGGTTGTCCTCGACTAGACCAACCGCCGCAGGATATGGGTCTGTGACCACTATCATGTCGGCGTCGTGAAGTCTGAAGCAAGCGTGGCCTAACCAGGTTATGTCCATGTTCCGTCCCGGTGGTTTTTAAGATTCAGAAGTTTCCATGCTATGGGAACGGTGACGGCTGCGATGTACAGCTTAATCAAATCCCCAGCAATGAATGGATAAAGACCGTATTCGAAGACTTTGTCGTCGGGCACGAAGAAGGCTAGCTGGAGTAAACCCGGAACGTATAGAGCTACGTTGCCTGCCAGCATCGCCACCATAATCCAAGATTTTTGGTCCCAACCGCGCTCACACAAGAAGCCAACGATGAACGCTGCCGGTATGAAACCTATTATGTAGCCACCAGATGCCAGGTCCCAGACCAGCCCTGATGACCCGGATGTAAATTCAAAGCTGTAACCGGTTGCCGCAGCGTTACCGCTCCCAGCAAACATATCTAACTGGCTTCCTGCAACTGCGTAAAGCACCATCGATGCTGCGCCGCGCCGACTGCCAAGTGCTGCCCCTGCCAAAAGTACGGCCAGAGTCTGGCCAGTGATGGGCACGGGTGTGAAAGGGAGATGCACGATGAAACGAGCGAATCCAGCAGTGATCAAGCTGAAGAGGACAATGAGGGCGATATCCCTAGCAATACGGGAACCAATCCCATTTACGGGGATGACAAAATCAATGAGGGAGCGAGTTCCAGTTTGAGCGGCCACGTCTATCCCAACCCACCTGTCTTTTAAAGAATTCCAAGTCCGGCGATTTCCGGTCTGGCAGTCCCGGGAACGACCCCGGTCTACCTCTAATCAAACACCGGTAATTCTCCGGTCAAACTGTGCCTGAGTATAATTGCATCGGTGGTGCCGGTCAACGTTTGACACTGCGCAGAAAGCTATGTTAACGTCGAAAAATAGTCGCTCCAGCCTCAATATGGAGGATGGATAGGTGTGCTGGCGGGAGACTAATGCTCACAGAACGGGCTTCGACAGTACTAAACGTCCTGGTTGGCGAGTACCTTCAAACCGCTACCCCGGTAGCGTCGGATGAGATTGCGCGGAGCCTCGACCAAAAATTAAGCTCCGCATCGGTTCGCAATACCATGGCCCGGCTCACGGAAGAAGGCTACATCTTGCGGCCCCACGTGTCGTCCGGCGGCGTCCCCTCTGACCTCGGCTACCGCTTTTACGTGGAGTCACTGCCAGAGCATCCCCAGCTTTCTACCAAGATGCGAGAGAGCGTTGATCGTGATTTAGCTCAGACGGAGCCAGACATCGGTGCCTGGAGCAAACGCTGCGCGGCGATTCTCTCCAGCCTCACGGAAAATCTGGCGATTGTGACCGCTCCCAGGGCCCAATTCCCTCGCCTCAAACGTATACAACTAGTTTTCCTGCAAGAGTCTACCGCTCTGTTGGTATTAGTCCTTGAGGAGGCTCGCTTACTGCGCAAACTGATTCCCTTTGGCAAGAACATCAATCAGCTGCAGCTAGACCAGGCGGCCAGCAGATTGAACGACTCCCTTGGTGGACTGAACCGATCCCAGATGCAATCAAACAGCCTTGAGCTTAACCAACTTGAAGAACAGGTCAAAGAAGGTTCGGTTAGCCTTATGCGCGAGGCTGAGACTACCATTGAAGAACATTACACGGATGGACTGCGTCGCCTGTTGAGTCAGCCGGAGTTTTCCCAGGGCGAACTGGCTTGCCAACTGATCCAACTTGTGGAAGAAAGGGAGCTGCTTGAGCGGGTGCTAAACGCCTCCGGGGAAACAGCGGAACCCGCCGTGTTCATCGGGGCTGAAAACCAGGAAGAATTCCTTAATCCTTTCGGTGTCATTCTGTGCAATTATGGAATCCCCCAGGGCGTGAGCGGAACTATCTGTGTCATTGGCCCCAAACGAATGGAATACGTGGCAGCCATTGGCGGCGTTAGGCATCTATCTGCCTTTATGAGCCAGATGGTGCTGGGTATTCAGGGGAATGTGGCTGAGTAACCGCTATGGCGCCTACGAACGAACAGATAGCAGAACTCTTTGAAAACATGGGATCCCTTCTGGAAATGAAGGGCGATACTGTCTTCAAGATTCGCGCCTACCAACGGGCCGCCCGCACAATTGAACAACTATCCTCACCCCTGGCCACAGCCGTGGAGAACGGTGAAGACTTGACCAAGATACCGGGCGTGGGCAAAGCCATCAGTGAAAAGATTGCTGAATACATCTCAACCGGGCAGGTTTCCGCCTACGAGAGACTGGTTGAAGAACTACCATCAGGCGTCTTAGACCTGAAAGAGATACCTGGCGTCGGCCCCAAAATGGCCATGGCCATCAGCCAGCAACTGGGCATCAGCACGGTTGATGGCGTGGCAGAAGCCGCCGCTGATGGTCGCCTGGCCACACTGCCTAGGATGGGAAAACGAGCGGCAGAAGGTATTCTCCGGCATATCAACGCTTTCAAAGAAATGGGTGGCCGCACGCCAATCGGCGAAGCGCTGCCCGTAGCTGAAGAAGTTATGAATGCCCTTCGCGAGCAATGTCCGGAGATTGACCAGCTATTCCCCGTCGGCAGCCTGAGACGCTGGGAAGAGACCATCGGTGACATTGACCTGATCGGCACATCCCCGAACCCCGAATCGGTGGGTGACGCGCTGGTCGCCCTGCCAATGGTTAAAGATGTGCTGGTTCACGGCCCCAAAAAGACCAGTGTGGTGGTGGAGTCTGGTATCCAGATCGACCTGCGAATAGCCGAACCCGAAGCCTTTGGCGCAATGCTCCAGTATTTCACTGGAAGCCAACAGCACAACATTCGTCTCAGGGATTTTGCCAATCGTCAGGGACTGTCCCTAAATGAGTACGGCATCACCAACACCGAGACCGGACAGGTGGAGGAGTTTGCCGACGAAGAGACCTTCTACGCTCGGCTGGGCCTGCCCTGGATGCCGCCCGAACTGCGCACTGGCCTCTATGAGGTGGACGCGGGACTGGAGGGCACGCTGCCAGGGCTGGTGGTTGCGACTGACCTGAAAGGCGACCTGCACCTGCACAGCGAATGGTCTGACGGCAACGATCCCATTGAGTTGATGGTGGAAGCCGCCGCCGCCCAGGGCTACGAGTACATGGCCCTGACAGACCACTCCCAAGGACTGGGTGTGGCTAACGGCCTCACTGTCGAGCGGCTAGAGTCCCAGATCAGCCTGCTACGAGAAATGCAGGAAAAGTATGATATAACGATTCTCTGCGGTTCAGAATGTGACATTCGCGCCAGTGGTGAGATGGACTTCCCGGACGAGATGCTGGCTCAACTGGACGTGGTCGTCGCATCGGTCCACTCGGCCATGGGTCAAGACCAAGCCACCATGACCGCCCGCATGATTAAGGCGATTGAACATCCATCCGTGACCATTATCGGGCACCTGACCACTCGGTTGCTGGGCCAACGGGAGCCAGTTGAGTTCGACCTGGAAGCCGTGTTGGAGGCCGCCCGTGATACCGGCACCGCCCTGGAGATTAACGCCTCTCCCGAACGCTTGGACCTTCGGGACACTCACGCCTACCGGGCCAGAGAGATGGGAATTCCCCTGGTGATTAACACCGATTCCCATCACCACACCCATTTGGACAAGCGTCGTTTTGGCGTAGCCGTGGCTAGACGGGCCTGGTGCCGCCCAGAAGATATCCTGAACACCATGTCCAGGGAAGAATTTCTGAAGTTCATCAGGACTCCCAAATCAAAGCGTCTCAACGTATTTGATGCCCGGCGTAATGGCACAGCCCAGTCGTGAGTGAGGCCCCGGAAATGGAAGATTACGCCGAGAATTACGCCGAACCTGCGTTATTGCCCGAGATTGAAGAACCGGTGAATGACACTGAGCCCGATGAATGGGCGCAAATCATTGAACCGTCCGGCGAGACAGCCATCGCCCAGGCGATACCGGAAGGCATTCTGCACTTTCGGACCATGTTGTCTGCTGGCGTACCCTGGCACAGAGCGCTACTTGAGGCCATGGCTCGCTGGATCCTCCCTGAAGAAACTATCAACGGCCGCCAGTACCGATATTTACTCTTGGGAGAAGCATTCGATTGGCTGCTGCTAGCAGAACGTCTCTGCTCGGACGTTAATGGCGCCATCCCTGCGGAGGAAACGGAGAAATTGTTGTTCAGTGGCAAGATACCGAACACGGTTGATGAGGAACAATTCCGGGACTACCTAGGCCCAAGCAAATACCGGGCCTACATGAACTTCCGCTATGGAGTGGTTCTTGAAGAGGCGTTACAACTGGTCTCTGAGGAAGAGGTCCGCAAGCGGCATATGTCCCGCAGCTACGCCGACACCGAAGAACTGATTGAAGAATCGTACAACCGACTCTACGGAAAACCTCGAAGGGAACTTCTGAAGACCTTTCAAAAAGAGACCAAGAAGGACCGCCGCCGCAACCTATCACTCTCTGACCTAAAAGAGTTCACCTATTGGCTCCATAAACGCCGCATCAATCTCTGGGACCCGGCCAGGGTTGCCAGCGACACCCGCAAGGCCATCCGGCGGTTGGAACTCCTAGAACAGGGGCACACCAATAAATCCTCCGGACCCACCTTAGGCAAGTACCCCACTGCGCAATCACCTTAAAAACGCTGGGCAAGAACGCTCCGCAACCACTCCTTATGTGTGTTTTGGTGGTTACCCCCTTTAAAACGTCTTAGAGCGCGAAATAACCGGTTTTAGGAGTGGGGCACGGTCGCTCCCGCCAATTAATCCGGGAAACCAGGTGCGCTGGCTTTTATGGACGCTCTATAACGGCGAATGATATATTTGCTCATGGCCTGTTGCAGCATTTTGCGCCTAGGCCGTTTGCCCACATCACCCAGCGACACGGAGATAGATTCCGGGAATGACTTCCGCTCAGATGCCCAGTGCGTACAACGCAGCCGACGTTGAACAACGCATCTACCAAGACTGGCAGAACAAAGGCTATTTCAACGCCAAGATCGTAGAGGGCCAAGAGCCCTACGTGATAATCATGCCCCCGCCCAACGTCACCGGGGAGCTGCACTTGGGCCATGCCCTGGAAAAGGCCATTGAAGACGCTTTGGTTCGCTGGCGCAGGATGAGCGGAGTGCCAACCCTGTGGCTGCCCGGCACCGACCACGCCGGTATCGCCACCCAATGGGCAGTTGAGCGACAACTGGCCACCGAAGGCACCAGCCGCCACGACCTTGGCCGTGAGAAGTTCTTGGAAAGAGTTTGGGATCACGTTGGCAAGACCGGTGGCATCATCCATGAGCAGTCCCGCCGTCTGGGCATTTCCGCTGATTGGGACCGTCTTACTTTCACCTTGGACCCGGGCCCGTCCAAGGCTGTTCGCACCACCTTCGTAAACCTTTACAAAAAGGGTCGTATCTACCGCCACGAGCGCATCATCAATTGGTGCACCCGCTGCGCTACGGCCCTCAGTGATTTGGAAGTTGATTACCAGGATGTGGATGGCAATCTCTACCACATCCGTTACCCACTTGAGGATGACCCCAAGTCGTTTATCGCGGTTGCAACCACCCGTCCCGAGACTATGCTTGGTGACACCGGCGTGGCCGTACACCCGGAGGATGATCGCTACAGCAATCTGGTCGGCAAGAACGTCGTGCTACCTATCATGGACCGGCCGATCCCGGTGGTCGGTGATGAAGCCATTGATCGCGAATTCGGCACCGGCGCCCTGAAGGTAACCCCCGCCCACGACCCCATCGACTTTGAGATTGGCGAGCGCCACGGCCTGGAAGTCTTCAACGTCATCGGACTGGACGGGAACCTGACCGCCGCCGCCGGTAAATATGCAGGAGTCGACCGTAATGACGCCCGCGTAAAAGTGGTTGAAGAACTGGACCGGTTGGGCCTTCTTGATAAGGTTGAAGAACTCCGACATTCAGTTGGACACTGCCAGCGTTGCAGCTCGGTGGTAGAACCGCTGGTCAGTCTGCAGTGGTTCGTAAATCTGGGCGGCCACGAAGAAGCCGACAGCATTGCCGGCAAAGCCCACGCTGCAGTGGCCAACGGAGACATAAAAGTCGTCCCGGAACGTTTCACCCGCGTTTACCTCAACTGGCTGGAGAACATCCGAGACTGGTGCATCAGCCGCCAACTGTGGTGGGGACACCGCATTCCCGTCTGGTACTGCTCAGCGTGCGAGCACATGACGGTGATGGTGGAAGATCCTGACAAGTGCGAAAGCTGTGGCAGCGCTGAGATAGAACAAGATGGCGACGTCCTGGACACTTGGTTCAGCTCCGGTCTCTGGCCCCACTCAACCCTGGGCTGGCCCGAACAAACAGCGGATTCGAAGTATTTCTACCCCACTTCGGTTTTGGAAACGGGGTATGACATCCTTTTCTTCTGGGTTGCCAGAATGATCATGTTGGGCATTGAGAACACTGGTCAGGTGCCCTTCAAGACCGTGTTCTTACACGGCTTGATTCGCGACGCCACCGGCGCCAAAATGAGCAAGACCCGCGGCAACACCCTAGACCCGCTGGAACTCATTGAGCGGTTCGGCACCGACGCTCTGCGGTTTGCCCTCACCACCGGCACCGCACCGGGCAATGACCTGCGCTTTGGGGAGAACCGCCTGGAAGCAGCAAGAAACTTTGCCAACAAAGTCTGGAACGCCTCCCGGTTCGTCATATCGGGCCTTGGCGAGAAGTCAGACCTGGAAGGCTGGCACGATCTTCCCCCTGGTGAAAACCCGGAACACCGTGAGGACCGTTGGATTGTTAGCCGTCTGGACCGGGTCACTGTTGAGGTCAACGAGTCACTCCGAAACTTTGAACTTGGTGACGCCCAGCAGAAGCTCTATGACTTTTTCTGGAACGATTACTGCGACTGGTACATCGAAATGGCCAAGTTGCGGCTGCGTTCGGGAGAAGGGCGGTCGCCCTCGCGGACCTTGGTACACGTTTTGGAACGCACTCTGCGCCTGCTGCATCCGTTCATGCCCTTTATTACTGAGGAGATTTGGCAGAATCTGCGCTCCAAACTCCCTGCGGAAGGCAGTTCGGTCGAGTCCATCATGATTGCCGAATACCCAACTGCTGACGAGCCCCGATCCGACGCCCAGGCTGAAGAAGAGATTGGGTTGGTGATGCAGGCCATCCGCGCCGTACGAAACACCCGCGCCCAACTGCGGATACCTGCAGGGCAACGCCTGGAAGCACAGTTTGAAGTCAACGGCATGCACGGTCCCATCGAAGAAGAGGCAGAAGTTATCCGCGTGCTCTCACGGGTTGATCCACTCCACATCGTAGCTGACAGCTC
>DUCU01000012.1:0-47500 GCA_012959605.1 Dehalococcoidia bacterium
TTAGGGCGTTGAGTTGTCACTGTTGTCGTCGCCGTCGACATCGCTATCAGTGAAGATGTTGGGCTCGGGGGGAGCCTCTTCTTCAGCTGGTTTCTGGTCAAAGGCAGTGCTAGGGGCGCCGGTCGGAGCATCGGTTGCTCCCAGCCAACCACCGGGTGACACTGCGGCAATCGCCGGTACCGGTTCTGGTTTCAGCAGTTCTGCCATGCCAGGTATTTCTACCCGAGCAGGGATGAGCCTGCCGATGATGACGTTCTCTTTTAGTCCCTGGAGCCAGTCCTGTGCCCCGCTGACCGCTGCTTGGGTTAGAACCCTAGTGGTCTCCTGGAAGGAGGCCGCAGACAGGAAGCTGTCGGTCAAGAGGGATGCCCGGGTTATGCCGAGCAGAATGGGCTTGGCGGTGGATGGCTCTCCACCCTCGGCCAAGACCTTGTCATTCTGTGTTTGGAACTGGAATTTGTCGATCATCTGGCCAGGGATGAAGTCTGAGTCTCCGGTGGATTCCACCTGAACTCGGCGCAGCATCTGCCGGAGGATGATCTCAATATGCTTGTCATGAATCGCCACACCCTGGGAGACATAGACCTGTTGTACCTGGTTAACCACGTAACTTTGCAGGTCATCCCGGCCTCGGATGTGTAAGATGTCGTGCGGGTTCATCGGTCCGCTAATCAGCGGATCGCCGGCCCGAACGGTATCTCCATCACTTACCATCATGTAGGAAGATGCGTGGATCAGGTGTTCCCTGGCCTCGATGTCGTCCCACACGATAGAGATGATGTCTGAGTCAATCTCAATTCTGCCGCCGACGTTGGCGACGACTTGTTCAATGGATTCACCCTCGACCGATTCAGCAGCTTCCGCTGCTGCTTCGGCGGCCTTCTTGATGGCGGCCTTGGATTTTTTACCCTTGAGGGCTGGCATGTTCGTGGCCAGGACCATCCCTGGCTCCACGGTCTCGCCTTCGTCCACTAGAATTTGGCCACCCTCGGGTACCAGATAATCTTCGCGGAACTCTTCACTGGTGACGATGCGCAGGCGGCGGCCTTCTTCGTCTGATTCCATTTCAATGACGCCGTCAATGTCCGCAAGTATGGCCGCGCCCTTGGGCACACGGGCCTCAAAGAGCTCTTCCACACGGGGCAGACCACTTGTAATGTCCAGGCCAGCGATACCGCCTGTGTGGAAGGTACGCATGGTTAGCTGTGTTCCAGGTTCGCCAATGCTCTGAGCGGCGATGATTCCAACGGCTTGCCCCATGGCCACTCTCTTGCCGGTGGCGGGCAGTCGGCCGTAACAGGCCTGACAAACGCCGCGGCGGCATTCGCACTTTAGCGGAGAGCGGACCGGAACTTCTCTGATTCCGGAATCGACCAACATTTGGCCTATATCCAAGTCAATCTGCTGATTTCGCTCAAGCAGAATCTCCCCGGTTTCCGGGTGGGCAACCGACGCGGCAGCCAACCTGCCGTTGATCCGATCAGGAAGGGTCTTGCCGGTGGTGTCTTCCGGACGCGGAATCATCCAATAGGCATCAAAAGACCCACAGTCTTCTTCTAGAACGATCATTTCTTGGGCGATATCAATCAATCGCCGGGTCAGGTAACCGCTGTCTGCGGTTCTGAGGGCGGTGTCAGCTAGTCCCTTTCTAGCGCCGTGAGTGGAGATGAAGTACTCCAGGGCGGTTAGGCCCTCACGGAAACTGGATTTGATGGGTAAGTCGATGATTTTTCCTTTCGGATTGCTCATCAGGCCGCGCATACCAGCCATCTGTTTGATCTGGGAAATGTTACCCTTGGCGCCCGATACCGCCATAACAGCGATACCGCCGTAGTTGGGCAGCTCCTCTTCCACGAACTCAGTGGTCCGGTCAGAAGCAGCAGTCCATGCTTCTACGGTTTTCTCGTAGCGCTCTTCTTCGGAAATCAGGCCTGAAAGGTACTGATCTTCGAATTGGTTCACCTGAGCGGTGGTCTGGTCCAAAACTTCCTGTTTCTTGCCTGAGACCTTGATGTCATTGATGGCAATGGTGATTCCAGACGAGGTGGCGTAGTGGAATCCCAGGTCTTTGACGCCGTCCAGTACGTTGGCGGTCTCTTCGTTGGAGACCGTTCGGTACAGGGTGGCAGTCAGGTCTTTGAGCGCTCCACGGTTCATCAGGATGTTCTGGTAACCAATCTCCGTGGGCAGAATCTCGTTGAAGATCATTCGGCCTAGCGTGGTCTCCAGCCATTCGCCATCATAGTGGCGAACTTCTCTGACTGAGATGGGAGCGTGCAGGTCAATGAGGTCAGACGCGTAAGCGATGTTGGCCTCATAAAAGTCGTTAAATTTACTACCGTGGCCCGCGCTCTTCTCCCTGATTTCAGTCAGGTAGTAGCAACCCAACACCATGTCTAGTGTCGGCGCGACCAGCGGGTCTCCAGAGGCGGGTGACAGCATGTTGTGCGTGCTGAGCATGATCTCTTTAGCTTCAAGCACTGCCATCCGCGATAGAGGGACGTGAACGGCCATCTGGTCACCGTCAAAGTCCGCGTTGAAGGCGGAACAGACCAACGGGTGAATCTGGATGGCGTTTCCTTCAATAAGCACCGGCATGAATGCCTGGATGCCCAATCTGTGCAGCGTGGGGGCGCGGTTGATCAAGACCGGCCGGTCTTTGATCACATCTTCTAAGATGTCCCAAACTTCCCCGCGAGCCCTTTCCACCATGCGCTTGGCATTCTTGATGTTGGGCGCAATGCCCAAGATCACCAGCCGGTGCATGACGAAGGGTTTGAACAGTTCCAGGGCCATGCGTTTGGGTAAGCCGCATTGGTCCATCTTCAGTTCAGGGCCCACCACGATGACGGAACGTCCGCTGTAGTCCACCCGTTTACCAAGCAGGTTCTGGCGGAATCGTCCCTGTTTGCCACGCAGTAGGTCTGACAATGACTTTAGTTTGTGGTTGTGGCTGCCCTGGATGGGGCGGCCACGGCGGCCGTTATCAATCAGTGCGTCAACGGCCTCCTGCAGCATGCGTTTTTCGTTGCGGATGATGATTTCTGGCGCACCCAGAGACATGAGCCTCTTCAACCGGTTGTTGCGGTTGATTACCCGGCGGTAGAGGTCATTTAGGTCGCTGGTGGCGAACCGGCCACCATCCAACTGCACCATGGGGCGCAGTTCCGGAGGCAACACCGGCAGCACGGAGAGAATCATGTCCTCAACGCGGTTGCCGCTGTTGCGGAAAGACTCCACCACGCGTAGGCGTTTGATGGCCTTCTTCCGGCGTTGACCAGAGGTGGAATGCATCTCATTGACCAGTTGATCTCTGAGGGCTTCCAGGTTGATGGTCTTTAGAATGGTCAAGATGGCTTCGGCGCCCATGTCTGCAATGAAGACATCGCCATAAGCTTCTTTCAGCTCGCGATAGCGTGTTTCTGCGATAAGTTTGTGGACACGGAGGTCATCCAACTCGTCAATCGCATTCTTGAGCTGTTCTTCCAGTTGGGCCTCCTCCGTGGCCAACTGGTCGGCAATGGAGTCTATTTCTGTCTGAATGGCGACGGGATCCATCTCCACTTCCGGCTCTTCCAGTATGGGGGGAGCATCTTCGTCGATCTCGGCCTCATCCGCGGAGGCTTCGGCAGCTTCGGCGACGGCTTCTTCAACCACGTCTTCAGCGGCGGTTTCATCCTCAGTGTCTGAGGCTGATTCTTCGCTTCCATCCGCAGAGACTGCCACTTCTTCTAGCCGTTCTTTCAGAGTCTCGGTTCGGCCTTCAGCCATCCGGCGGGCCTTCCTAAGTTCCAAGTCGAACTTGGCCTGTTCCAGTTCAATGGCTTCTAGGCGCACGTCTTCGTCTACACCAACAATAATATGTTGGGCGAAGTAGAGCACCCTCTCCAGGTTCCTGGGAGACAGGTCCAATAGAAGCCCAAGCCGACTGGGCGTGGTCTTGCTGAACCAGATGTGGGCTACGGGGGCGGCCAAGCGAATATGGCCCATGCGCTCACGGCGAACTCTAGACCGCGTGACTTCAACGCCACAACGATCGCAAATCACACCGCGATAGCGAATGCGCTTGTATTTTCCACAGAAGCATTCCCAGTCCTTGGTAGGACCAAACAGCCTTTCACAGAAGAGGCCGTCTTTCTCCGGACGAAGCGTCCGGTAGTTGATTGTCTCAGGCTTGGTTACCTCGCCGTGAGACCAGTTCAGTATCTGCTCAGGGGATGCAATGGAGATACGAATCGCATTGAAATTGTTACCGGGAGTTTCATTCCTATCTGCCATCCTAACCATTAAATCGTCTCCAGCGCCTGGAATAGATCGGTTTCATCTGAGATTCCCTGGGTCAATTCAGGCGGTTTTTCCTCGTTCAACAACTCAACTGCCAAGCCCAGGCTCTGGAGCTCCTTGAGCAGTACGTTGAACGATTCCGGCACGCCTGGCTGGCCAATGGGCTCACCCTTGACGATAGCTTCGTACGTTTTTACGCGTCCGGCTACGTCATCGGACTTGACCGTTAGCACTTCTTGCAAGTTATAGGCCGCGCTGTAGGCTTCCAACGCCCACACTTCCATCTCACCAAAGCGCTGCCCGCCGAACTGGGCCTTTCCGCCCAAGGGCTGCTGAGTGATCATGGAGTACGGTCCAGTGGAACGCGCGTGAATCTTGTCTTCCACCAAGTGAATGAGCTTTAGGATATAGATGTTGCCAACCGTGACCAATTGGTCAAAGTTTTCACCGGACCGTCCGTCGCTGAGTTCGAACTTGCCAAAGGTCGGCGGCGCAATACGCTGCTCGCGGTGCACGTCGATGGCCGCCGTTTGCATCTCACTCAGGGTCATTTCCTTGGCATCTATATTAGCTTCGTCCGTGAGCCACATTCTGAGGCAGGCTTCTTGGGCGTAGCCGTCTTTCTTTTCGTCAAATATGAGTCTGGGGTCGTAACCCTTTTCTTCCAGCCAGCGGTCCACCTGAGGGTAATCAACTTCAGGCAAGATCTCTGTGGCGCCGATGCTGGCGGCACCTGCTTGTTCGGTGAACCAAACGCGGGCTAGGGCATCTTCAACCTGTTGGTCTCCGGCACCGTCAAACACGGGCGTGTTGGCCCTGAAGTTCAGTCCGCGGGCGGCCCAGCCAAGGTGAGTTTCCAGCACCTGGCCCAAGTTCATCCGGGAAGGAACACCAATGGGGTTCAAGATGATGTCGACGGGCGTGCCGTCAGCCATGTAAGGCATGTCTTCTTCAGGCAGGATCCGGGCGACAACACCCTTGTTGCCGTGGCGTCCGGCCATCTTGTCACCAACGGAGATTTTCCGAGTTTGGGCAATCCAGACCCTAACGGCCTGATTGACGCCTGGTGACAGGTCATCTTTGTTCTCGCGGGTCAGCACTTTGACTTCAATTACCTTCCCGCGTTCACCGTGGGGTACCCGCAACGAAGTGTCTTTTACGTCTCGTGACTTCTCACCGAAGATGGCGCGGAGCAGCTTTTCTTCTGCTGTTAGCTCCGTTTCACCCTTGGGCGTTACCTTGCCCACTAGGATGTCTCCGGGGCCAACATCGGCGCCGACGCGGATGATGCCAAGGTCGTCCAGGTCTCTCAGGCTGGTTTCACCCACGTTGGGGATGTCCCTTGTGATCTCTTCGGGGCCCAGCTTGGTCTCCCTGGCTTCCATCTCATGCTTTTCAATATGGATGGATGTGAAGTAATCGTCGCGGTATAGACGTTCGCTGACGATGATTGCATCTTCGTAGTTGTAGCCTTCCCATGACATGAAGGCGACCAGCACGTTTTGGCCCAAGGCGAGTTCACCGTGGTCGGTGGACGAGCTGTCGGCTAGTACGCTACCGACCTCTACCACGTCACCCTTGGTGGCAATGGGGCGCTGATCGAAACAAGTTCCCTGGTTGGTACGGGAGAATTTGATGGCCGGGTGGGGGAATTCCGTTCCCTCTTTATCGGTCACGACGATCTCTCGACCGGTAACGGATGTGACCACGCCGTCGGCCTTGGACAAAACTAGTTGTCCGCTGTCTCGCGCTACGCGGCCTTCAATGCCGGTTCCAACTACCGGAGCTTGAGGGCGTAGCAGAGGCACGGCCTGCCGTTGCATGTTGGACCCCATTAGAGCCCTGTTGGCGTCATCGTGCTCCAAGAATGGGATCAGAGCTGCTGACACGCTCATGATCTGCATGGGCGAAACGTCCATGTAGTCAATAACGTCGGCGGGCTCCAGAGTGTAATCCTCACCTACTCTAAGTTCAATGCGGTCTTGGACAAACTGGTTCAGGCTGTCCAGCTCTGCGTTAGCCTGGGCGACCTTGAAGTCTTCTTCTTGGTCTGCAGACAGGTAGATGACCTCGTCATCCTTGTGGGCAACAAAGGGCTGCACGTCGATGATTGTGCCCTTGGGCATCTGTTTCAGCGCGTTAATTTTGTTTGCGCCGATTGCTCGACCCTTACCAACAATAGTCTTGCCTTCTGCATCCAGAACGGATTTTGTGACCGTGCGGCCCTTGAGGTCGTCCGACTCATTGGGAAGGGTTTTGAACACCTTCCGGTATGGAGATTCAATGAATCCGTATGGGTTAATCCTGGCGAAAGACGCCAGTGAACTGAGCAGGCCAATGTTGGGGCCTTCAGGTGTCTCAATGGGACAGATGCGACCATAGTGAGAGAAGTGAACGTCTCGCACATCGAATCCGGCCCGTTCTCTGGATAGACCACCGGGGCCCAGGGCGGAGAGGCGACGTTTGTGAGTCAGCTCGGCCAGAGGGTTGGTCTGGTCCATGAACTGGGACAGTTGAGAGCCACCAAAGAACTCCCTCACGGCAGCAACCACCGGGCGGATGTTGACCAATCCCTGCGGTGCGGCAGCTTCTGGATCCACCAATGTCATCTTTTCTTTGACCATGCGCTCCATGCGGAGCAGGCCCACGCGTACTTGGTTCTGGACGAGTTCGCCAACACCTCTTACGCGGCGGTTACCCAAGTGGTCAATGTCGTCCGGATGTCCTTCGCCCTGATTGATGCGAATCATGGTGCGAATCACCGAGACCACGTCTTCTAGGCTCAGGGTCATTAGGTCGTTGTTACCGGCCTGTCCGAGACGCCGGTTCAACTTGTAGCGGCCAACTCGGCCCAGGTCATATCGACGGGGACCAAAGAATAGGTTCCGGATTAGGGTCCGTGAGTTTTCCAAACTGGGAGGCTCACCGGGCCGGAGGCGACGGTAGAACTCAATCTGGGCGGCGGCGATGCGTCGGGCGGCGTCGCCGTCAAAGTCTTTATCGTCGTGCAACCACTCCCAGAGGGAGCGGAGGTCGTCTTCCTTGAAGTTCAGGTCCTTGGGTTCTAGGACTGGGTCCTTGTCCAAGGTGGTCTGCATGTAGGGGTGGTTCTCGTCGGTATCAACGTCGGTGAACATCTCCATCATTTCGTCATCGTCTGCCACGCCGAGGGCGCGCAGGAAAGTGGTGGCCGAAACCTTTCGTTTCCGGTCTACCTTGACGGAGATGATGTCCTTGGCGCTGGTCTCAAACTCAAGCCAGGCACCTCGGGAAGGAATCAGCTTGGCTGAACAGAGGTCGCGGTTGCTGATAGCGTGTCGGTCTAGTACAAAGTAGATGCCTGGAGAGCGCACCAGTTGGCTGACCACCACACGTTCTGCACCGTTGATGATGAACGTGCCGTTAGTGGTCATCATGGGGATATCACCCATGAATATCTCTTGTTCTTTGATCTCACCGGTCTCTTTCATGACCAGGCGAGTCTTTACATAGAGGGGTTGAGAGAAAGTAATCTCTCGTTCCTTGGTCTCCTGTTCGGAGTACTTGGGATCCCGGAAATAATGGTCCAGAAAATGAAGCTCGTACTTGTTGCCAGTGTAGTCGGCTATCGGAGAAATTTCCTGATATACTTCAACTAACCCCTCAGTTTTGAGCCAATCCCAAGACTGAATCTGACTCTGAATGAGGTTCGGGACGTCAATGATTTGCGGAATTTTTGCGTAAGTTTTGACGTCTGGAAGTTGTGCAGTTTGCCCTTTAAGAGCAGGAGACAAAGCCATTTACGATTCTCCTTAGCGTGAGTAGAGACGATTGGGCGAGCGGCCTAGTGGCAGAGGCGTGATTGTACGCTGTAAAAAAGCGGACTGATGAAGACTGCTGACAAGTGTGGCGAACGAATTCGTAACGTGAGGCATAGCTCTAGTAAACTTCAATTATACAAGTAATAAATACAATGTCAACGTAACAACTCCTAGGTATTGGCGAAATCCGCCAATACCTAGGAGTTGTTACGTTGCCTCGGTCCTTACTATCATTTTCGATAACTTATGGTCTATCATCGAATGACTTTATTAGTCGGTGATTTGACGAGGGTTGCAGTATTCGTCAATCAGTTTGGAAAAATTCATCTTCTGATTCGCTCCGTACGAAATGTCCTGTTTATCAAAGTAAGAGCAGGTCCGCATTAGCGCGAATCGGCTTTATAAATTAGGTTTCGATGGCAAATTTTAGCCTTAACCCGTCCGACATTCAGATTGCTGGTCGTTCCGTCCATTACGCCTGGGTGATAGTAGGTGTGGGCGCGGTCATGCGTCTGTTCAGTTCTTCCTTCCGTTCTTCCTCCAGCATCCTGATTCCCCGGTTGGTTGAATCATTTGGTTGGAGTTTTGGCCAGGTGGGCCTGGGTTTTGCCATACAATGGATCGTTTCCGGCATGTTTGGTCCGCCTGCAGGCTGGATGGGCGACCGATACGGGGTCCGCTGGACCATGAGGCTGGGTGCCGTCTTATTCATAGTAGGCATGGTACTTACTGGGTTCATGCAGAACCTGTGGCAGTTCTATCTGTTCTTTGGTGTGATACTCAGCGCCGCCATGGGCATCTTCCAGGTACCACTCACGGCTGCCGTAACAATATGGTTCCGTAAGCATTTAGGCGTTGGCATGGGGTTGTTGCAGTCGTCTCAGGGTGTTGGACCGTTGATTGCAGTTCCGATTATGCTGCTGATCATCCACTTCTTCGGCGGTGGCATCGACGGCCTTCGCGGCGCCTTCATCATCCCTGGGATATTGGGTGGGATTATCATTTTGGTCTTGGTTCAGTTCTTTTATAACGAACCCGCCGAGATTGGATTGCGACCGCTGGGTGCGCCGGATGACGAGCCTATTAAGCAAGTTCAGACCGGTGAAGCCGCTAAAATCCGAACCAAAGTGTTCCTTAAACAAGCACAGCGCACCGGCGCGTTTTGGAACTTGATTGGCATTCATTTCTGGGGTTGTGCCGGGCACGCCATAATTTTGGTTTATCTGGCTTCCATGGCTGAATTTGAGGGTGTCTCGAAGGGAGTCGCCGCAACCATCTTCGTGACTCTTTCAGTCACCAGCACCCTTACCCGGTTCGCGGTGCCGATAATTGCCGACCGTGCTGGAAGCAAACCAGCCATGGCTGGCTGCTTCTTCCTGCAGGTTGCGCCCATCGTTCTACTGTTCTTTGCCCACGATGCGTGGCAGTTCTACCTCTTTGCCGTTTTGTTCGGCATCGGATTTGGCGGCGAGATGAGCGCATTCCCCATCATCAACCGTCAGTACTACGGCAGCGGCCCCATTGGCACCACCTACGGCTACCAGATGATGGGCGCCGGAGTCGGTATGGCTACAGGGGCGCTAATTGGTGGGTACCTGCGGGATATTACCGGGAACTTTGATGCCACTATGGGCCTGTCGCTGGTGCTCAGCTTGACCGGAGTTGTCAGCATTCTAATGCTGCCCACCACCAAAAATGAGCTGTTGCCAGACTGGGAAAACCAACTTCCAGGGGCAACCCCTGTCCACTCCCACGCCGGCGACTAACTAGCCCTTTTCTTTTTTACGAAACCTTGTCAGTGCGCTGGCCGATATATACGGCCCGGTGCTGCGTCTCCAGGTATGTGCTAAACTCGGGCATTGAGTCTGAGAAGGTTCGAATTACCGGAGATTATGGAGGATGTACTGATGCTGGATTTAGTCATCAAGGGCGGACAAGTTGTGACTCCTATGGGAGTCGGTATGTGGGACATCGCGATTCAGGGTGAGAAGATTGTCGCGGTGGCAGCCCCCGGCGCATTACCCGATGAAGCTGGCCGCGTGATTGACGCTACCGGGATGATTGTCGTACCCGGCGGTATTGAGCCTCACGCCCATATCTCAGCGCCCATCATGGGCCACGGTGACCTTAAAACTGCCCCTCCGGAAGAAGTCAGCCGCGCCGCCTTAATTGGCGGGACCACCACGTTGATGGACTTTGCCATTCAGTATCCAGGCATTGATATTCCACAGGCGATTCAAGAACGGACAGAGACGTGGCAGGGTAATTCCTACGCCGACTACGCGCATCATCTGATGCTGCTGGGCTCCATCCCACCTGAGATTTTGGGTTCTTTGCACGAGGCCGTGGAAGATGGGCACCCAAGCATTAAGATTTTCACCACCAATATCCGGCCCCCAGCCACCACCGGCGAGCCCCGCATGGTGGGCACCGGACACCTGCACGACCTGATGGAAGAGGTCCAGCGGATGAACGCCATGCTGCTGGTCCACGCTGAAGATGACGATATGGTCCAGCACATGTACCAGAAGTTGGCGCGCGAGGAGCGGACCGAGTGGTACAACATGCACTTGGTTCACAGCGCCGAGTCTGAAGATGTTTCTTTCCGAAGAGTACTTAGGGTTTCTGAATGGACCGGTGCGCCGGTTTACTTCGTCCACGTGAGCGCAACACAGGGCCTGCAGGCTGTTTTGGAGGCCCGTTCCAACGGCCGACCGGTCTACGGCGAGACGCTCCACAACTACTGCTGTTTCGGCGCTGAGAATTACAAAGAAGAGAACGGTATGAAATATCACACATATCCTTCTTTGAAATCCGAAGCCGATCGCCTATCCCTCTGGGACGGCATCGTGAACAACGGTCTCAGCACGATGGCCACCGACGAATATTGCACCTCATGGGAGACCAAGATTTCCGGCCGGACGGTATCCGATGTCACCGGTGGTCATAACGGCGCCGAAGCCCGAATGGGCGTGACCTACAGTGAGGGTGTCTCCCGCCGTGGGATGTCCCTACAGCGGTTTGTAGATGTGTCCTCAGCCAACGCCGCCAAGATTATGGGCCTGTATCCCCGCAAAGGTGTATTGGCTCCGGGCAGCGATGCTGACATCACACTGATTGACACCAATTTCAAGCGCAAGTTGACCATCGACGATTTCCACATCTCTGACTACAGCATCTGGGAAGGATTCGAGGCCGATGGTTGGCCTGTGACCACCATTCTTCGGGGCAACGTGGTTGTCGACAACCGGGAGTTTAAGGCTGCCCCCGGAAGCGGTAAGTGGATCTCCCGCAAGATAGACGCCGCAGTAACCGACCGCCCCGTAGCCTAGCGGCGCAGGCGGCACGGCCGCGTTTCCATGGACGCGGCTTTCAGTGAGGCGAGTTCGTTGGGCAGTTAAATGATTTTGCTGAGGTTTGAGAGATGGCTCGGATTAAGTTGGTGCCTACGGAGGATTTGCCGCCTAGAATGCGGGAGATCGCCAAAGGCGCTGAGGCTCATAAATTAAACCCTGCCATCTTTCAGGCGGCTGGGAACCTGCCGGACGCCTACGAGGCCTTCTGGGACTTTTACGGTCCACTAAAACTGGAAGGATTGCTCGAACAGCGACTTAAAGAGCTGGTCCGGCTCAAAATTGCCGACGCAAACGGATGCGCGACTTGAAAACTGGGTAGGGCTGTACCGGCGGTGCAGCAGGGAATGACCGAGGAGATGATTGCCAGCCTTGCTGATGTGGAGACTGCTGACATCACTGACCGCGAGAAGCTCGCGGTCCATTTCGCCCAGCGTATGGCCACCGACCACCACAGTATGGATGACGATTTCTTCACCAATCTTAGAGCCGAGTTCACAGATCCGGAGATATTTGAGTTGGGCATGATTGCCGGCCAGTTCATTGGTTATGGCCGGCTGATCTCGATCCTGGACTTGGAAAACCCCCACCAGCCAGACTAACAATCGCAGGAAGATTCGAAATGACCACGTCTAACAGCCCTACAGATGCCATGCGAGAACGACTCCGAAAGTTGATCCCTGAGGGCGGCAAAGACGGCCCCACCCAGGGTGTGAACCACATAGCGGTGTTTGCCAAGGACCTGGAAACGACTGCCAAGTTCTATGAAGAGATCATGGATATGCCGGTGGTCAGTGTTGCTCCCAACCGCGACGTGGAAGAGTCCACCCACATGAACGTGGCCATAGGCAACGGCATGCGCCTGTCGTTCTTCGATTTCCCCCATGTGCCGCGCCTGCGTAAGAAAGCCCCGGAGGGAGTGGGCAACGTTATGCACATTGCCCTTCCCATTGCCAGGAACAGTTTCCTGGACATCAAGGGGCGTTGTGACCAGGCCAAGATCAAGTATCAGGAGGTCGGCGGCGCCATCTACGTCAAAGACCCCAACGGTCTGGCCATTGAGTTAATGCCCTTTGACTAGGTGTCGCGGTTGTCGGGCATCAGCCTCTGCAACGATGACCACTGGTCACGTAAATGTCATTCTGAGGAATGCCGCAGGCCGACGAAGAATCTACCAGTCCCGAACCTGGCAGACCGTTCGCTCCACTCAGGGTGACGTAATCCAGCCAGCAAACCCAGCACAAAAGCCAAGACTGAAAAGGCGTCTCGTTTAATCGGGACGCCTTTTGTATTTGTTCCAGCCTCCCGCTCGTCTTGAGCCAGTCGAAGGGCCGCACTAGCCATGTAGCTGTTGCTGGGCAGGCTTGTCTAGATGCAGGATTGTTGCAGATGTAAATCAAGACGTTACGCGGGAAAAACTTTGCGTTGGTCTAGAATCTTGGCGAACTCTGCAACACCGTCACGGATGGTCTCGATGGTCGGATGCCCAAAGCAGAGCCGTACGTAGTTGGACCCTTCACCGGTTGGCGAGAACTGGGAGCCGTTGTAGTAGCTGACCCCATCTTCAAATACCTCTTCCTGCACTGCGGCAAGGTCGGTGCCCTCCGGGAATTTAATCCACATGTAGAGGCCACCCTGGGGGACAGTCCAGGTCACAGCGCTGCCAAAGTTCTCACCTAGGGCGGCGACCATGGCGTCGCGCTTGGCGATCAACGCCTGGTTTTGCTCTTCAATGTGGCGGTTGATATTTCCCTTCATGAATTCGGCGATTGTGAGGGCGGTGAACTGGCTGACCGCACCGCCTGACTTAAAGCTCCAGGCTCGGGCAATGACATCTTTGGAGGCGACCAAGTAGCCCATGCGCATGCCAGGGGCGATGATCTTGGAGAACGAACCCACGTAGATCACCCGTCCGGTCTCATCAAGAGAATGGAACGATGTTACGTCTTCGCCCTCAAAGCGTAGGTCGGCGTAGCAGTCATCTTCAAATACCGGGATGCCGTGCTTGCCAGTGACTTCCAGCACCTGTTTGCGGCGTTCCAGGCTCATGGTCCAGCCCATGGGGTTTTGGAACGCTGGGATGGTGTAGAGGTATTTGACCTTTTTGCCGGCGGCTTTCTGCTCGGTGATGACCTTGTCTAAGTCTTCCGGTATCAGACCGTCATCGTCGCATTTAATGGCGACGCAGTCTGCTCCGTAGCGGCGCAACTGGTTCAAAGTTCCCAGGTAGACAAATTCTTCAACTAAGACCACGTCGCCGGGGTTGGTCAGGGCTTGGATCACAATCCCGATGGCCTCTCCGGAGCCGGAGGTCAGGACCATGTCGTCGGCGGTCACGGTCATGTTTCGCTCGCGGCTCAGCTTCTCAGCCACCAATTTTCTCAGTTCAGGGTCACCGGAGGGAGAGGAATAGTAGGCGAGGTCTTTGCCCTCGCGCTCGAATCCGGTTCTGACTGCGTCAATCAATTCTTCTAAAGGCAGAGTCCCTGGGTCAGGGTAGGCCACTGCGAAGTCGTACTTGGAATGGCGTACTGCGCCTGGACCGGCGTCCCTGGAATCGGCTGAGAATAAGTCGCCATAATTGAATTGATCGGCCATGGTTTACCTCTTAAATGTTGTCGGGCCCTGTTCTCGGGAATTCCCGGTTAGTACAGGTCTTCGTCGCTGAAGAATGGCTTTTCTGCGTCTGGGTTGGTCTGGCCAAGAATGCGGTCGGTGTTCAGCAGGCCGGCCCTGTTCCAGAGGACGAGGATAGCGCGATTCAGCAGGTTCTTGGGTATGGCGATGTGGCGTCCGTGTTTAACAGTCAGCCACGCTCCGTGTCCAGCGGCGAAATACGCCTCCATGAACGGAGTTGGTTCCTGTTCTGCGGACGCAGATTCTAGGATGTCTGCGGGTGCATCAGCGCAGGTCATCTCCGGATTATCGACAGCCATCTGGATGTATTGGTCTTGGGCTTCCCGTGTCATCGGTTCAGGCATAAGTCAGTTATTGTTACCGAGTTTAAAGGTTGGAATTAGGTGGAGTAAAAAATGAGGAACAGCGTTTGTTGGGGCTAAAAATCCCCAAAAACAACCTTGGCGGAGACCTTTACGGCTCCGCCAAGGATTGGTTGCTATTTGATGATTATATTGAGTTGCCGACAGCTGAAGCTGTCAGTCTCAAGAATCAGAGATTTAGCTGCGGTACCAGGTAGCCAGAAGTCTTCGAGTAAATCTGGACTCGGCTCCGTTGGGTGTCTGCAACCATGAGGCGGTTGTTGGCGCTGTCCCATTCCACAGCTGTGGGCTGGGCAAACGTCCATTCCGGTTCAGTGGAGCGAACTTCCCGGCGGCGCTTGGCGTAGTCAGCGTTGGCGTCTACTGTCATCTGGGCCCACTGTGAAAGCTGTTGGGCATCACCGACCAAGGCAGTCAAGAACTGTCCTTCAGCGGTGAAGATGTGGACTCGGCCACGGTCCCAAGCATTCTTGGACCAGTCGCAGATGTAGATGTCGCCATCGGAGTCTACGGCCACGTCGGTTGGGTTGGTCAGTTCTCCGCGTTTGTTGCCGGGGCGGCCAATTTGGAGTTCAAACTTGCCGTCGGCTGAGAACTTCTGTACACGGTGGTTGCCAAAATCGGCTACGTATACTTTGCCGTCGTTGTCGATTGTGATGCCCCAAGGGCCATTAAACTGTCCGTCACTGACTCCCTGGTTCCCGAAGGAGCTGATGAAAGTGCCGTCGTTCTTGAACATCCGAACCTGGTGGCTGCGGCTGTCCGTGACGTAGATGGTGCCATCGGTTGCGATAGCAATACCAGCAGCGCCGTTGGTATCGCCGTCGCCGGCCTGGACGGTGTCAAAAGATCGGACAAATTTGTCGTCTTTGTCGAATACTGTTACACGGTTCAGCCATTCGTCACTGACGAATACTTCGCCGTTGCTGGAAGCGATACCGGCAGGCCAAATCAGTTGGCCATCGCCGTTGCCGTAGCGGCTGAATTCACCTAGGAATTCTTCTTCGCCCCAGTTGTCGCCAATAGTTACCTTGGATATGCGCTGCCCCACACCCGTGCGGTTCCAGCCAACGTTGCTGATGCTCTCACTGCCGCGGTTGGTAATGTAGACAGTACCATCATCGGCGAATGTCAGGGAGTTGGGCCAGTTGAAGCCCATTCCAGACTGTGAGCCGCGGCCAACGTTGTGGGTATAGTCGTAAGTGCGACCTGCCACTGTTTCCGTAAGCATTAATTTCCTCCGTATATAGACACCCAGTGATGACAGGATTTCTCCTGAATGATTACTGAGGCATCTGATTACGGGCGGCGCATGCGCCGCCCGTTTATTGCTGAGATTACCAACCAGCCCAGAAGGCTAGCGGAACTCCTAGGCGAAGATGCCCAGCTTCTCGAAGCTGCCATCAACGATGGGCTTGCCGTCCAGACCCATCCAGTCTTCCATGATGGTGGTGTACAGGCCGCGGAAGTCGTAGTTAGGTACAACGTCCCCCTGTTCTAGGTCTTCGGACTTCATGGACGGGAACTCGCTGTACTGTCCGCCCTTGACGCCTTCACCAAACATGAAGGCTGCTCCACCGGCGCCGTGATCGGTTCCGGAACCATTGTCATGGGTCCGTCGACCGAACTCGGTGAACATGAGGACGGAAACATTGTCACCCATGTCGTGCTCGCGGAGATCGTCCAAGAAGGCGCTCAGGCCTTCGGAAACATCCTTCCACAGTTTGTCAGCCATGCCATTCTGGTTGGAATGGCTGTCGAAGCTACCGTGGTCAACGTAGAAGATTCGTGTGCCAAAGTTGGCCATGTGCACCTGTGCGATACCCTTCAGCTTTTTGGCGATGGAGGTGTCAGGGTACTCAACGGTGGAGGAGTACATACCAGGGGCTTTGTTCAGGATGTCAGCGCCTTCTAGGGTATCCAGGCCGGTCTGGCCCAGGTAGTCCATTACTGCGCTACTGCCGATGGCCGGCGAGTACATCCGGGCGAAGCGGTCCAAGATCTTGGACCGCTGTTCCTTCTCAGTAATACCGGTGAGCAGGCCGTAGTTGTCTAGGTCGTCAACTACGGCTACTGGTGTGCCGGGCAACGCCAAGGCACGGAACAAGGAAGGCCCGAAGCTGACGGTGGTCAGAACGTTTTCCTTGGTCGGGTCCAGGTCACGGGTGGCGCGGCCAAGCCAACCCTCTGTTCCCAGCTGGATGGGCTCACAGGTGTGCCAGATGTCCATCGAGCGGAAGTGAGAGCGAGGAGACTTGGGGTAACCAATGCCATGAATGATGGCCATGTCGCCCCTGTCATACACGTTTTTCAGGGGCCCCATCTCAGGGTGGAATCCAATCTTGTCATCAATCTTGATGATGCGCTCGTCGGCAATACCAACTGTAGGGCGGGCGTCCCGGTAGATAGGGTCGGCGTAGGGAATAACTGTGTTCAAGTAGTCATTTCCTCCCGACAACTGGAATACTACCAGTACTGGGTCTTTTTTTGTGCTTGTCATGTGTTAGCTATCTCCTGATATCAAGGCGTACGGGCGATTTAGGCGTACTGGTATTCGCGCAGTGAAACGATCAGTTGCAGCAGCTCGGATACCCGTACAGTGGATTTTTCAATATTGTCCGCTGAGTCCCAGGAGAAGTCGCCGGCTTCACCGATGAAGCCCACCAACTCAACGTGGCTCTCAGGATTGACCTCTAGAGGTCCCATCAGGTCCAGACAGCCGTCGACGATGGCCTCAGGTGTGGTGTCACCCTTGGCAATCAGGCGGTCAACCATGTTCCGGATACCGGGGCGGGAGACGTCACCAACCAACTCGGCGGTGAAGTTGACGCGGCGCATCAGGGAACCGCTGTTGATCCACTCAGCGCCGGTGTGCCAACCCTCAACGCTAGGCGGGTTCAGCAGGTCTTGGCCCATGTAGTTGGGCTGGCGGGACAGGTCACCAATGCCAGGAGCGGGGAATTCGGCGCCGCCGACCATCCTGAGGGTACCAACCACCACTTCGGTGGGGTTCTTCAGGCGCTCGAAGCGGGAATTCTTGAAGAAGTCAGAGTTGAACAGGACACGCAGGGCCGAACGCATGTCGTAGTTGTTGTTTAGGAGAGTGTTGGCCAATAGGTCAACAGCTTCCGGGTCGCGGGGCGGGGTCACCGACCAAGCGGGAACCTGAGCCTCGTCAGCCACGAAGAAGTTGTAGAGGTGACGGGCAATGAAGCCGGCGCATGCTGGGTCATCAGTGATGAACTTGATGATGTCTTCGCCGTTGTGATTGCCGGTGTGCCCCAAGAAGGTCTTTTCGCTGTCGTCGTGGTCCTCTTCTTTGTAGTCGAAGAACCAGTCGTGACGGCCAATGGGGCCACGGGGGAGCTTGGGCTCAATGGTCCAGCCGGTGAAGGCGCGGGAGCAGTCCCGTACGTCGTCTTCTGTGTAGTTGCCTACGCCCATGCTGAAGAGTTCCAGCAGTTCACGGCCCCAGTTCTCGTTGACCGCATCGGCATGGTTGTCGTTGTTGTCCAGCCAGTAAATCATGGCTGGGTCTTTGGCCATTGCAAGGAGCAGTTCGCGGAAATCACCCATTCCCTGGTTACGGAACTTGACGATCATGTCCATTACATCGTCGTAGTGGTCAACCTTGGAAACGCCGGTGGCAAAGATTCCATGCCAGAAAAGGGACATCTTCTCTTCCAGGGGGCGCTTGGTGTTTACCAAGTCATGCAACCACTCGGCTGCACCCATGCCGGGAAGGGTGCCGGGACGCCAGGTCCAAGGGTGGAAGCGCTGCATTTCGTTACGGTCCAGTTCTTCATGCTCTTCTGAGCTTAGAAGTTCTTCAACCGTGGCTTCGTAGCCCTTTGCTACACGAGCTTCTAGCTCGTCACGGGTGGCGCCAAATCCAGCGCGGCGCATAAGGTGGGCCATTAAGGCGATATCTTGGTCACTCATATTGCTCCTCTCATTCGGTGATGCTTAATAATTACAAACATACCGGATTAATATCCAGGGGGCGGGTTAATTCCAGGCACATCTCTGCCTATGATTCTAGTAACATATCTTAGTGGTGATTGGAATTCATTGTCAATAACTAACAAATAATCATTTTGCTTTAGGCGTTAAGTTCTTTTGGGCCTATATTGAGTCTGGATACCCTATAGGTTTAGACTTTAAACTCAACGAATCATCAATAGTTTGCCGACGTAGGCGCTAAGAATTCACTGAAAAGGGGGCGAAAATGCGATTAGAAGGAAAGGTTGCACTGATTACCGGAGCGGCCCGAGGCCAAGGAGCTGCTGAAGCGCGGATGTTTGCCAAGGAGGGCGCCAAGGTTGTCCTGGCTGACGTTTCAGATCCAGAAGGCACTGCGGTTGCGGCTGAGATCGCTGAAGCAGGCGGCGATGCCATATTCGTACATCTGGACGTGACCAATGAAGATGAGTGGGACGCCGCAATCAATTCTACCGTGGCCAGTTTTGGGAAATTGGACATTCTAGTGAACAATGCTGGTATCTGGCGGCGGGGCCACGTTTTGGAGACATCTGTTGAACAGTGGGACGATATCTTGGACATCAATGCCAAGGGTGTGTTCCTAGGTACAAAAGCCGCCATTCCGGAGATGCGTAAGGCGGGCGGCGGCTCCATCATCAATATATCTTCCACCGCCGGCCTGGTGGGAAGTCGCACCAGCGCTGCTTACTCAGCATCCAAAGGCGCCGTGCGCATTTTCAGTAAATCCACGGCCATCCAGTACGCCGCTGAAGGCATCAGGGCCAACTCCATCCACCCGGGGCCGATCGACACCGATATGGGAGACCAGGTCTGGCCCGACGCCGAGAGCAAAGAGCGGACCATGAATCGTGTCGCATTGTCTCGTATCGGCACCGCCGAGGACGTTGCCTACGGCGCGTTATATCTGGCGTCGGATGAGTCTTCTTTTGTAACAGGCTCCGAGTTGGTAATAGATGGCGGAGTAACGGCTCAGTAACCTCAGTCTGGTGGACTAGCCGCCCAGCAGGTCAGCCAGCGGGCCAACCGGGCCGAGGTCTTCTAGCTTGTCCATCATCTGTAGTGTCATTTTTGCGTTGTCCGCCGAAAGGGCAAGGCCGGCGCAGTCCAGGTATTTCTCCCGCACGGCATCAAACGTGGCGCCCCGCAGGGCACCGACGCTGTCACGCTCGGCTTTTTCGGTGAGCACACGCCCGTCTTTCATATGAATCTCAACCACGTTGAACGGTTCGGCCCAACTGGTTTGGCCTTCATAACCAGCAGTGCGTTTCATCTCAATCTTGGGGATCAATTCCTGGGCCTCAGGTCGCATCACCTGCTCGTCGGTAAACGTTGACATGCCAATCCGGCCGTCCAAGATTTCAGCGGCCAGGCAGTATTGCATGCTGAACTTGCCCTCAAGTCCTTCTTTGGGTCGGGCGTGAATCAACGAACGAGGCGGGTCAAAGTTTACCGTCACGTCAATCCTTTCTATGTTGGCTGCATCAAGTGTTTCTCTCTGTTGCAGCAAAGTGGTGGCGTCCAGAGCCAGGTGGGCGCTGCCGCAGCAGGGATACTTCTTGATTTCGATGCCCGATTCAATCATGAAGCAGCGGTTGCCCAGAGAGTTCGCCGCTTTTTCCGGATCATAGTCGTTGCCGCCGGAGAAGGCGCGCATGAAGCCAAATCGTCCCTCCAAGGCGTCGGTGCCGGAGGTGAACCCGCCTCGAACCAACTTGGCTGCGGTGATGCCGGACTTGCAAGCATGACCGGCATGGAACGGCTTGGTCATGGTGCCAAAGTTTTGCCGCAGACCGGATGACTGGGATGCGCCGAGAGAGATGGCCATGGCGGTTTGTTCCACGTTCAGACCCAACAGCCTGGCGGAAGCGGCAGCCGCGCCGAGCGCTCCTAGAGGACCCGTGGGGTGCCAGCCCAGATCATCGAAGTACAGCGGACTGATGGCGTCGCCCACGGCGCAAGAAACTTCAAACCCCAACAGATAGGCAAGTAGCATGTCGCTGCCTGTTGCGCCAACCTCTTCGGCCAACGGCAAAGCGGCCGGAATCAACACCGCGCTGGGGTGGGTCTTCGTTATGACGGTGATGTCGTCATAGTCCAGGGCGTGGGACATGGCCCCGTTGATCAGTCCAGCTTCAGGTGCGCTGGTCTTAAAACCGCGCCCTATGACGGTAGCCACTGGCTTGCCGCCCAGGTCGTTTAAATAGTCGACCAGAATGTCGGCCAAGGGCTCTTTTGACCCGGCTAAGGCACACCCTATGCAGTCGATGATCGCTGCTTTGGCGGCAGAGATGGCCTCTGGCGGAAAGTCTTCCAGGCTGGTGTTAACAACGTATTCGGCAATCTTTTTTGTGACTTCCACTGCGCTTCTCCCTGTTCCGACGGCTTCAAATTTGGCAGGCTCTATGCCTCAGTAAACCACGCATTCCCGTGCGGTACAACCAGTCGCAGTGAATAGACTTATCCACGAACTTGTTCGTCGAGTGTGGGTATTTCTGATGCTGTTGTGGATAACCGTCAATAAACGGCCGGATAAGTAATTGAGTGCAGTGGAGGGAGAGACCTCTGCTGTTGACGGGTTTTTAGCGGTTGCCGCTCTGACGGTGGCGAGTTATGATTGGCGGCCAGGCTTGTCAACAGCCTGTGAGCTAAATTTTTGGGATTAACGGAGGTCATATGAGCACAACGATTAGTGGAAGAGAGTTGCACATAGTTAAAGGAACGGTGTCTCCGGACACAACGGCCCAAACCCCCGGAATGATCCGCAAGCCGGGAATCGATAAGAATACCGCCGGCGCAGAAAAGATTTGGCTGGGGCATGTTGAATGCTCGCCCAATACTATGGGGCCGCCCCACCACCACGGGGTAGCCGAGACGGCGGCCTACGTAATCAAGGGCTATATCAGGGTTTATTACGGTGAGGACTACAAAGAGTACATAGAAGCGGGGCCTGGCGACTTCATCTACGTGCCGGCCAACTTCAATCATATTGAAGGCAATCCGTATGACGAGCCTGCGGAAGCGGTGCTGTCTCGTGGGCCGGACAACATCGTTATCAACCTCTAAGCAAGACTACCGTATAGACTTACCAATAGTGATAACCGGTCCGGCCAATTGCGGCTGGGCCGATTATATTTTGTCGGTCGATTGCCGTCTCAGCTCCCCTAAAATATGTAACGCAGATCAGACAGCGCCACGTCTGGAACGACGGCTAACTCCCTGCGATTCAAGACTGGTGGCAAGGCTTATAGAATAAACAGGCTGTATACTATGCCAGGTAACCCTAACCGGCTGTCCCCCGATTTTTATCCTTATTTATCTGCGCCCCATGGGCCTTTGCCCGTATAGCTTTAGGGAAACCCCTTAGTTTTGATCAAAGAAAGAATCAAACAGAATTTACACCTGCCCCGTAATATGTTTTACGGCTGGTGGATTGCCATAATCTCCGCCGGTGCCGACTCGCTGAAACACGGTACTTTCAACAAAGGTTTCACCTCCTACATCATCCCCTTAAGGGCAGACTTGGGCATCAGCTTGGCTGCAATCTCTTTTGCTGAGATGTTGGGCCGGATGGAGGGTGGCTTACAGGGTCCAATCATGGGCTGGGCCACCGACCGGTGGGGGCCGCGGGTGATTCTGGCCTTCGGCGGTCTTACATCTGGGCTGGGCTTCATCATGCTCGCGTTCACCGAGAACTACATTTATTTCGTTTTTGTGTTCGTAGGCTTGATGTCCCAGGGATTCAGGGCCGGATATAACAATGCAACCATGCCGGCAATCAACCAATGGTTCCTCAGACATCGCGGTCTGGCCATGGGTGTTGCCGGAATGGGCACAGCCATTGGCGGTACGCTGATTGCCCCACTGATGGGGTTCTTGGTGCTAAGTGCCGGTTGGCGGCCGGCTGCATTTATCTCCGGCGTCATAATCCTGGCCGTAGTGATTCCGCTGTCTTTCTTGATCCGCCGGGACCCGGAGAGCATGGGCTTGCGCGCCGATGGCGACCCAATCCCGGAAGACGAAGTAAACATCTCCGAATTGATCTTGGGCGGCACCTCTGAGGGAGAACGGCACGGGGCAGCGATTTTGCATGCCGGGGAGCCGGATTTCATGGCCAGTGAGGCCATGAAGACGCCTACTTTCTGGATGCTGGTTCTGGCCGTTGGAATGCGAAATACCGTCCATTCGGGAACCACGTTCCTGATGGTGCCTTTGGCGGTCTGGTTCCTGATGGGATCGGGACGTACCGAAGACGCCTCTCAGCCGATCGCCGTGGCTTTCGTCGGTGTCATGTCTTTCAGTCTGTTGATAATGACGCCGATTGTTGGTTGGCTGGGCGATCGTTGGTCAAAACAGAAGCTCAGCTCTGCCTGCATGATTGGCGGAGCATTATCACTGTTGATGTTGGTGAACGACACTGGGAATATCTTCCAACTGGTTGGGTTTGTGGTGTTGCTGGCCTTTTCCGAGACGGCCAACCCGCTGGCCTGGGCGATTATGGGAGACTTCTTTGGCCGGAGAAGCTACGCGACTCTGCGCGGTTGGCAGCATCTGCCCGACCAGTTCTTGTCTATGAGCACCCCGGTGTGGATGGGAGTGATCTTTGACCGTACGGACAGCTTTTTCTGGGCCCTTATTCCGCTGGTCATCATCTATTGCCTGGCGGCCATCTTCTACTGGATAATCCCTGATCCGAGGACTCCAGCCAGAGTACAGGCCTACCAGGCACAGGGACTGGACGCTCACAGCGGAAATTACCCAGGCGAGGATTCCTAGCTAGGAATTAGCTGGCAGTGTTTGCCAACGCCTCGGCAAAACCCTTGACTGCTCCCTCCAAGACCCAGTCCTCAACGCAGTATGAGATGCGGAAGTAGCCAGGCGTGCCAAAGCCGCGCCCAGGAACGACCAGCACGTTTGAGTTCAGCAGCGTCCGACAGAAGACCACATCATCGTCGATGGGCGCTTTGGGGTACAGGTAGAATGCACCCTGAGGCTGAACGACGTCATAGCCCAATTCCCACATGTTTTGGCAGAGATAGTCTCGCTTCTTCTCGTAATACCCGGCGTCCACGCTAACATCCTGCAAGTTGCGGACTATGTGTTGCATCAGCGCCGGGGCGTTGACGAAGCCCAGAGTGCGGTTGCAGAAGGCCAAACCGGAAGAAAGCTCTTCTTTATCTTTGTAATTTGGGTTTACTGCCATGTAACCGATGCGCTCCCCCGGCAAAGCCAGGTCCTTGGCATGGGAAGTGACCACCACGCTGTTGTCGTAATGGGGCAGCACCTGAGGGAAGGTCATGCCGCCAAAGATGATGCGCTTGTAGGGCTCGTCGCTGATGATGAAAATCTCGGTGCCGTGCTCGGCCTGCTTCCGCTCCAGCAATGCCGCCAGCCCTTTGATGCTTTCCTCTGAGTAGACCGCGCCAGAGGGGTTGTTCGGCGAGTTAATCATGATGGCCCGTGTCTTGGGCGTAATGACGGCTTCGATCGCTGGTAGGTCTAGCTGAAACTGGTCGTCACAGGGAGCCACCACGGCCACGCCGCCATGGTTGTCTATGTAATAGAGGTACTCCCAAAAGTAGGGCGAGAGGATGATGACTTCATCACCTTCATTGAGAATAGTCTTCAACACCACGTTGGCTGCCGCCGCAGCGCCGCAGGTCATGATGACGTCGGCGCCGGTGAAGTCCAGGCCCGAGTCTTTCTTAAGCGAAGCAGCCACCGCCTGACGGGTCTCCATATAGCCAGGGTTGGGCATGTATCGGTGCATCCCAGAGATGGGGGCGTTGGCCAGACGGCGCAACTCGTCGTGGAACTCTTGGGGCGGCTCCAACACGGGGTTGCCCAGAGATAGGTCAAAAACCTTGTCAGCCCCAATCCGGGCCTTCAGCGCCATTCCCTCTTCAAACACCCGGCGAATCCAACCACCTTCTTCCATGAACCGCCGGACCTTCTGCGACACCGCCATTTGAACAACCTCCATTAGCCTCTAAAACCGAGCTACGCGAGTGTAGCAACGGGGGTTGTGGGTGTCAAAATCTCGTAGAATGTCCAAACTGCTATATAGGGGCGATTCTAAATGAGAATTTTTAGTTGCCCCGGAAATGTAATCAGAAGATATAGTCACCCGTAAATTAACAGCCAGAATGTCGGTAACACCGGCATCTGCGGACTGATTGGAGACCTCAATCACCGGTGATATTGACGTAGTGGCATTAATTGTGTCGGTGCCTGATCCGGAAACTTCGGGTTCATGGGCCCGCTTAGATACCGACCAGGTTCTCCGCTACCCCGTCCTCCATTCGGAACCCAAACTCGCGGCCAAATTGGTAGACCATGCCGTAGCGTACTAGTTCCAGATCCACGGGCTCGCCTAGGATGGCAGCCATTGATGTTACGGAGCGGTCTGCTATGCCACAGGGGATGATGTTCTGGTAGAGGGAGAGGTCGGTGTTGACGTTGAGGGCCAGACCGTGAAAGGCGATGCCTCGGCTGATCTTGACGCCGATTGCCGCAATCTTGCCCTGGTCCGTCCAGACGCCAGTGTTGCCCGACTCGCAGTTGGCGGTGATCTCCATCTCAGCTAAGGTTGCAATGACCACCTGTTCTAGGGCCCTTACGTACTTCACCGGGCCGCCCCATTCTCTGAGATTGATTATGGGGTAGACCACCAGTTGCCCCGGGCCGTGGTAGGTCACCTGGCCGCCCCGGTCGGTCTCGTAGACCGGGATTCCCTTGGCTGCCAGCTCTTCTTCGGGCAGCAGCACGTCTGTTTGTTTGCTCAGACGGCCCTTAGTGTAGACGTGGGGGTGCTCCAATAAGAGCATTGTATTGGGTTCTGCGCCCGCGTGGACTTTCTCCAGCAGTGCCAGTTGTAGCTCGCGGGCTTCCAAGTAGTCCACTGTGCCCAGCCAGGTGGCGCGGCAGGTGTTGGAGGGAGGCATGGCAGTTTCAAACTTCCTACCGATTGTTTGTGTTGCCAGTCCGTCTGGCTACGTTGAACTTTGGCCGTACCAGAACCAGGTCCTTCGACTAGCTCAGGACGAACGGGGGGCAATGGTGATTGTCTTACACGACTACTTTTTTGGTATTTAACCTATCTCAAGGATTACTATGACCGTCCGCTTGCGGTGAGACAGTCGAACCATCTCTTCGAGTTAGCCTTGTTCCCCAGTTTTAATCATGACTTATGCGCGTCCTTCGACAGATCCGAAAAATCGAGACTCTCGACTTTAGTCGGAGCTCAGGATGAGCGTGGCAATATTAGAGGCTAGGGACTGATTGACTAGTAAATAGACGAGCCGGGAGCCATTCCTTGCAATCTGGTTTTTACCGCCGATAGGAATCCGCTGGCCTCTGCACCGTCGTTGATTCGATGGTCGAAGGACAGGCAGATATTCATCATGGAACGGATGGCGATAGCGTCGTCGATGACCACGGCCTTCTTCTGGATGGTCTCAGTGGTCAGAATTCCGGCCTGGGGATAGTTAATGATTGGGCCGGAGCTGGCAGAGCCCAGTGTGCCGGTGTTGTTCAGGGTGAAGGTGCCGCTTCGGACATCGGTCAGCGTAAGCTTGTTGGTTCTGGCGCGGTCGGCCAGGTCTTTGGCGGCGATAGCTAGTCCGGCAATACTAAGTTGGTCGGCGTTATGCAACACCGGGACGATCAGTCCATCGGGTGCGGCCACGGCCAAGCCCAGGTTGACGCTGTTCTTGAGAACTATCTTGTCGCCGCCCCAGGTGGCGTTCATGGTTGGGAACTGTTTTAACGCCTCCACGACCGCCTTGATTACGAAAGGCAGATAGGTGAGGGACGCGCCAAGTTTGGGTTCAAACTCGCCGCGTATCGATGCTCGCAGCGCGACTAGGCCAGACACGTCCACTTCCACCATGGTCCAGGCAGAGGGAATCTCCGTGACGCTCTTGACCATTGCCTCGGCGATCATGCGGCGAACGGGCGTGACTGTGATATAGGTCTCCTGTCCGTCGGCTGACGTTTCACCCTGGAGTCGGGGCGCTGGGCTGGCTGTGGCAGTCTGTGCCGGGCCGCTGGCAATGAATCTCAGGACATCGTCACGGGTGATGCGGCCACCAAGTCCGGTACCGGGTAGCTGAGTTACATCGATTGAGTGTTCTTGGGCCAAGCGACGCACTGCGGGAGACAATCGTGCCTGTCCAGATGGTGCGCTGGGCGCCGGAGCGACTTGAGTAGTCGCCACTGGTGCTGGTGGGGCTGCTACGGGTTGGGGAGCCGGGGCCGGAGCCTCTCCAGTTGGTTCGGATATTTCCACTGCTGCGCCGCCCGTTGGCCCAACCGGTGTAACGTCCCGCAGGAGATAACCGGTGGTACCCGGCGAGGCTGGTGGCACTGCTGCCGTCGGGGTTTCTGCAGGCGCAGGTGGGGTCTCTAGTTCTCCCGTCTCTAGCTCTATAGAAGCAGTTTCCGGCTCGGCGCCCTCCGGGCTGTCGGCGGTGGCCACTTCAGCGATGGGCGCGCCCATTGGCAGGGTCTCCCCTTCTTCAGCCAGCAGATGGACGACCGTCCCTTCCACTGGAGATGGAACCTCCATGGTCACTTTGTCGGTGATGATCTCCACCAAAGGCTCGTACCGCTTAATGGTCTCACCGGGTTTCTTGAGCCACTTGCCAATGGTGCCTTCTACCACTGATTCGCCGACGTGAGGTAGTTCTATTGTTATTGACATAACTTAATAAGCCACCAGTTTGCGTAGTCCGTCTGCGATCTTGTCGCCCGTGGGCATGTAGGCGTCTTCTAGTGTCTGCGCAAAGGGCATGGTTGGCACGTCTGGCCCGCAGATCCTGGCAATGGGTCCGTCCAGGTATTCAAATGCCCTCTCGGCGACCAAAGCTGCGATCTCCGCGCCTACGCCGCCGGTAATGTTGTCTTCGTGCACAATGGCCAGCTTGCCCGTCTTCTTCACCGAGTCCAGGATTGTCTCGGTGTCCAGTGGGGTCAGTGTCCTCAGGTCAACCACTTCAATGTCCACACCCTCTGCGGCCATGACCTCTGCCGCTTCTAGGCAATAGTGAAGGGTCAGGCCATATGACACTAAGGTAATGTTGCTGCCTATGCGTTTGACGTCAGCTTTGCCGATGGGCAGGGTGTATTCTTCGTCTGGAACCTCACCACGCACCAACCGGTAGGTCTTTTTGTGCTCTAGAAACACTACTGGGTTATTGTCACGGATGGCCGATTTCAACAGACCCTTGGCATCGTAGGGCGTGCTGGGCGCCACCACTTTTAGTCCTGGTGTGTGGAAGAAATGTGTTTCCACGTTCTGGGAATGGAAGAGACCGCCCCGAATACCGCCGCCGTATGGCATACGGATAACCATGGGCACCTGGACTGCGCCGTTGGTACCGTAACAAGTACGGGCCGCTTCTCCAATCAATTGGTTAATAGAAGGCCAGACAAAATCAGAGAACTGTACCTCCGGGATGGGCCTCATGCCTCGGAAGGCAGCGCCTAGGGCAATACCCATGATGGAGGCTTCAGCCAGGGGCGCGTCGATGATTCGATCACTGCCGAATCTTTCGGCCAGACCCTGAGTGGCGAGGAATACACCACCTCGTATGCCTACGTCTTCGCCGATGACGAACACTTTGGCGTCGCGCTCCATCTCTTCTGCAATGGCTTCCCGAACGGCTTCTATGACACTTTTAACGGTCAAGATTTCTCCTATGGGCCGTATACCGAGTTGTGTAGTTCAGACTCGTGCGGCGGACTGGATGCCTCGGCCAGGTCGGTGGCGTCATCGGTTTCCTTGAGCGCCTTGGCAGCGATGGCATCAACTTGTTTCTGAGTTAGGATCCCTTCTTCTATGAGGGTCCGTGCCAGGGTAATAACAGGGTCCTTTTCGCGGGCTCGCTCGACCTCGCCCTCGGGCCGGTAGCGGCGGTCATCGTCGTCGGTGGTGTGAGACATGAACCGTTCCACCATCATCTCCAAGAGCACCGGACCCTGAGACCGGGCGTGGGTAATGGCTTCCCTGGTTGCCTCGTAGCATTGGATCATGTCCATGCCATCGACCGTGAAACCGGGGAACCCGTAGCTTGCTGCCCTGCTGGAGATTTCTTCAACCACCATCTGACTGTGCTGGGGCGTTGAGATGGCGTAACGGTTGTTCTCGCAGATGAAAATCACCGGTAATTTATGGATTGCCGCAAAGTTCATGGCTTCGTGAACCTCGCCCTGGCTGGTGGCTCCATCGCCAAAATACGTGAAGACCACGGTTTTTTCGCCGGCCATTCTGGCGCCCAAAGCGTAGCCGACCGACTGGGTGAGTCCGGCAGCCACAACGTTGGATATTTGGATTATCTTGTTGGGAAGGTCTGCGCCCTGGAGTGGAAACTGACGTCCGCTGCTGTACGGGTCACCGGCTTTACCCATGAATGACATCATGGTTTGGACCGGAGTTAACCCTGCAGCTACCTTGAGGGCCAGGTCTCTATAGTAGGGAAACAAAAAACAATCGCCATCTTTCTCGGCGGCCAAAAGGCTGCCTAACTGGGCAGCTTCATGCCCCTGACTTGAGGCGGCGATGGGTACCTTCCCCTGGCGGTTTAACGCCCAGATGCGCTCGTCCAATGAACGTGCCTGAACCATCCTGGTGTAGTAGTCCACCAGGTCGGTTTTTTTTAGTCCTTTGGGAAGTGGGGATTGGGAACGCGCCCCACTGGCCTGAGTGCCAGTTGTCCGCTTCCTTGGCATTTTAGCTCCCTGTCCAATAAGGTCCGGAATATTCCAGTTCGGCCCGGCTGTCTTAGATAATAGGTTGGGGGCTGATCAGAAGTCCCCTGCGTGAGTCATGATAATCAGCGCAACTAGATATTTCGCGCTCCGAAGTATGACTGGCTAGTCACCCGATTATATATTGCAGACTGGGGCACCGCAAATGACCGGATAAGCCATCGTGCTCCGGTTCCGCTTAAAATAGATGCAAAGGCAAGGGCGGTTTTAAAATAATCCGATTGGGTTGGTTGCTAGATTCAAAAACGCTGATTTTAGACTAATTTACAGTCAAAGTTTTAAAATAATAAAAAACCAAATTGCCCTAATTTCCTGTTGACATTCTCTCGAAAATATTGCTAACGTCCGAATACTAAAAGTGAACGGCAACTGAGTCACGGTTCTGGGCCAAGTTCCTGGGAATCGAAACTCAAAATTCCGGCACCAGATCAAATAGCAAAGTTTCATTCCGAAAGCATGGCGGTCACTGCCGCAGGTGGCCAACAAGCAACGGGTTGGACAAGACATGGTCACTGCCGCAGGTGACCAATAAATGACCGGTAGACGTTTACTCGGTACAGGCCCTGATAGGGTCTGACCGTCACCACAAGTACACAAACTGGCGCGGCTATTTTCAATTAGGGCGGAAACGTCGACAGGTGTTTTGTCGCCTTTTTTAGAGGCGATTGCACACTGCACCGGCTGAAAAGCAGGATACTTAAAAATAGAATTTATCGGCAAGACGGGTAGGGTGCCACCGGTAGGGTACCAATGGACTACTAAAGGGTACCAAAATTTTAATGAAGGGTAATGGGGGAGAGTGTGGGAGCTGCAACTGGGGTGGGAGCAGACTCATGAGTGAGTCTACGGCCCGTGAGGTATGGCGGGCAGTGTTGGGAGACCTCCAGTTGCAGCTCCCACGCCCTACCTATGAGACTTGGCTAAAGCCAACGGAAGGCATCTCCTACGATGAGCTTTCGTTTGTTGTCGAGGCACCCAACTCTTTCGCCGTGGAGTGGTTGGAACGCCGGATGTATCACGCCCTCCAAAAGACCCTTAAAAAGGTTTCGGGACGCGATTTTGAGCTACAACTACAGGTCAAGTCAGAAGGTGATTTCTACGCTGTAGAAAAAGCGCTTCCGTCCCCAAGTCAGACAGTAAGCGCAACGCCAACGGCACCGCCGCTGTTTGAGATTAGGTCATTCAACCCAAAGTACACGTTTGACTCGTTTGTCGTTGGTCCGTCCAATCGATTGGCGCTGAGCGCAGCTAAAGCCGTGGCCGAATTCCCTGGGCAAACCTACAACCCTCTGTACCTGCACTCGGGCGCCGGACTGGGCAAGACCCATTTGCTCCAGGCCATTGGCAAGACCTGCGCCAGTATGGGAATGTCAGTCCTGTATGTGACCTCAGAGCAGTTCACCAACGAGTTCATCACCGCCATCCGCAACCGGACCACCGAGGATTTTCGGCGTCGCTATCGCGGAGTACAAGTGCTGCTGGTCGATGACGTTCAATTCCTCAGTGGCAAGGAACAGACCCACGAGGGCTTCTTCCACACCTTCAATGACCTGCATAACGCCGGAAACCAGGTGGTTATCTCGTCAGACCGCCCACCCAGGGACCTGGCCCCCATGGAAGACCGGCTGCGCTCCCGATTCGAGTGGGGTCTGATAGCAGACATCCAACCACCGGACTTGGAAACTCGAATGGCTATTTTGGCTAACAAGGCCGACCAGCTCCACGTGGAGATGGAAGACAGTGTGATCGAACTGATTGCCAAACGCGTCCAGCGAAACGTGCGAGAGCTTGAGGGTAGCCTGAACCGGATGGTGGCCTACTCCCAGTTGATGAACGTAAACATCACACTGGAATCGACCCTTCAAATTTTGAACGAGATGGCACCTGAAACTGATACTCGGTCGATAGACCCGCAGCGGATATTCGAGCAGGTGGCGTTGTTCTACGCCCTTTCTGTTCACGACTTGATGGCCAAAGACCGCACCAAGAAAGTGGCCCTGGCCCGACAGGTCGCCATGTATTTGCTGATTTACGAGTTGGAGCTTACTCCCACCAAAGTTGGCCGGCTGCTGGGTGGACGCGACCATTCCACAGTGATTCACGGTGCGGGCAAGATCAATGGCGAGGTCACCGAGAACGGGCAAATTAGGCAGGACATCCTGGCAATCAAGGAAGCGATTTTCGCTTAGGGAATCTTGTTCCGCCGTTACGTTGTGAATGTTCTAAAATGAGACCTCTGGCTATCACCGTTATCCTACGGTCCATGTAGCCCCCCGTGGCTATGGGCGTTTTTCTACAGATTGGGTGCAGCCAAGACAACCCCACTCCTAGGATTACAGAACTCCACTCTGCTGTCACGACGGTTTCTCTGTCGGCCACTCCGGAGATGGCGCTTGCCAATGTGCAACTGCCCTAGACGGTAAAGGGCACGTTCTACTTGTTCTACCGGAAAGACAGCCAACGGCTATTTTTTAAGAATAAGAAAGCGGGAATGATGACCGGCCACCAAATCCCACCAAGTAGGTAACGGGCCAGCACATCACTTGGGAAGTGGGCCTGCACATGGACTCTGTATGGGCCAACCAACAGTACGATTGCAGTGAAGACGACTAACATTGGCAGCAGAAATTTTGTCTTTAAATGGTAGTAGATGCTCAAGAAACGTACGAACCCCAAAAACACTGTGGCGGCGAAGACGTGCCCACTTGGAAAAGCAGGAGAAATCTTTTCCGGGGATGCCAGTGGTCGGACGCGGACCACCAACTCGCCTAGCGTAAAATCGCCTATGACCGCCACCGCACCGATGGTAACGCCAACTCCAGTGAACACAATCGCCGCCTTGGCTTTGCCAGTTAGAAGCAGGTAAATTGCTTGCCAAAGCAACGTAGACGAAACCTGCCATCTTATCGGTGATAGTGGAAACAATCTTGAGGAGTGTTGTTACTCCCCAAAAATCCCGACCGACAATCCAGTCCAAGATTCTGATGTCTTGAGACGGCGTTGGATTGTCCATGATCGCCATTGTCAGAAGAGTAAGCAGCAGGACCTACGCGCCAACGGCCACCAACCAAGCAAAAACTCGGACGCTAAAAGAGAACTTAACTGAATTCAGAATTAAAGTGGCGATTATTCTTTTTCGGCAGTTCTCGAAACACCAAATTCTGATCACAGGTCATTATTTGCGCTGGTGCTTTCTGTCGACCCTTATCTGGACGTTCGGTTTCTTGGATGTGTTGGTCTCGATTACGGTTTTTTATAGAATGAAATGCCAGGAATTACCAGAGATGGACTATTGGATGTTGGAATAGCACCTAGATAATTTTACCGCAAGGATAGGTTAGGTTTACTTCTAGCGTCGTTACATAAGCTAGGTCAATTTAGTTGGTGCTCGGCAGAGTTCTACACATTTTATCAGGTACAATAGCGCGGTATGAATGACCTCAAATCGCACGCCATTGTAAAGACCCACGAATTAGCTCTTAAGGGCAAGAACCGACCCTGGTTCATGCGCAAATTGTCCGACAATCTCCGCACCGCCACCAAAGGAGCAGGTGTGGAAAAAATTTGGAAAGGTCAGTTGATGGTGGGATTAACTCTTGCCGACGAAGAATGTTGGCCGGAAGTAAAATCGCGCCTGAAAGAGGTTTTTGGCGTGGCCAAGTTTTACAAGGCCTACGAACTGCCTCAGGACCTGGACGGATTGAAGGCCAGGATTCCTGAATTTTTGGAAGGCCGTAGCTTCAAATCATTCCGAATTACCACCAACCGCGCTGATAAGCGGTTTCCCATGAACTCGGGGCAGGTGAACCGCGATCTGGGGGCCTTTGTTCAGCAGCTAACCGGAGCCGAGGTCAGTCTCAAGTACCCAGACCTGTCAATCTACGTTGATATCCAGACCAGCGGTTTTTTGATTTATTTTGAGGAAGTCAGAGCACACGGCGGCCTACCAGTAGGAGTCAGCGGCAAAGTCGCAGTGATGCTGTCTGGCGGGATTGATTCTCCAGTGGCGGCTTGGCAGATGATGAAACGGGGCTGCCAGGCAATGTACGTCCATTTTCACAGCTACCCCTTGGTTGATCGCACTTCCATGGAAAAAGCGGTTGATCTTGTTGAGCACCTGACGCGACACCAATATGAGTCCAACCTTTTCATGGCACCCCTTGGGGAGATTCAGAAAAAGATCATTCTCACCTGCCCTCCTTCTTATCGGATAGTGCTCTATCGCCGGTTCATGGTCCGGATCACTGAGGTGCTGGCCCGTCGCAACCGGGCCAAGGCCATCATCACCGGCGAAAGCTGCGGGCAAGTGGCCTCTCAAACCCTGGAAAACATTGCCGTGGTTGACGCCTGTGCCGGGATGCCCATCTTGCGGCCACTGATCGGGGCCAACAAAGAAGAGATCGTCGATATGGCGCAGAATATCGGTACGTTCGAAACATCTATTCTTCCTGACCAAGATTGCTGTTCGCTTTTTGTGCCCAAACACCCGGAGACCAAGGCCGATTTGGACACCGTGCTGCGGCTGGAGGAAATCCTCTCCGTGGACGAGATGGTAGCCGAGGCAGTGGAGAACACTGAGCGTCGCCACTTCACCTCTCCGGAGGTCGCCGAGCCGGCCCGGTAGCCCGGTTGATCGGCCGTCATGTCGCAGACGACTTCCGGCGGGCTTCCTGGCGTGACCGCGAAATCCCGCAACCGTATTCTGAAGAGCGTCTTGAAAGGCGTTTCCCGCTCCTTCTACCTCACCCTACGCGTCCTGCCCAAGAACCTCAGAGAGCCGATTGGCCTGGCTTATCTGTTGGCTAGGGCCGCTGATACCATCGCCGACCGCAAGCACAGCGGACTCAGGGGCTCTCGACTGGAAGGGTTGCTGACCCTGCGTGCCCAAGTGGCCGGGTCAGCGGATTTGGCAATATTGCAGGAACTAGCCGCCAAATCTGTGGACACATTGTCGTCGCCCAAAGACCGGGCGTTATTTTCCTCTCTGGTAGAGTCGTTTTCCATGCTGGAGTCCATGAACCCCTTCGACCGAGGGCAGGTCAGATGGGTCGTTGGCACTTTGACCGAGGGCATGGAGATGGATCTGAGCGTATTTCAGGGACAAGACGCCAGACATTTGACCGCTTTTGCCACCGCCGCCGACTTGGATCGCTATGCCTATCTGGTGGCCGGCTGTGTGGGCGAGTTTTGGACCAATGTGACAGCGGCCCACGAACCTAGTTTGTCCCATTGGGACACGGCAGAAATGTCCTCAAAAGGGGTCAGGTTCGGGAAGGGTCTGCAGCTGACCAACGTTTTGAGGGATATCCCTGGCGATTTGCGCATGGGCCGTTGCTATCTGCCCGCTGACGAACTGGCCGCATCAGGTCTGACGCCAGAAGATCTGCTGGACCAATCCAACGAGGAACTGGCCAGGCAGGTTCTCGTCCCTTGGGTGCAGACTGCTCTGGGCCATTTTGAGGCTGCCGAAGAGTATTTGCTGGCAATACCTCGTCGCTCAGTGCGCTTGCGACTGGCCTGCTTGTGGCCGCTCTTGCTGGGCCTGGCCACCTTGGCCCGCTTGGCCAGCAGCAATAACTGGCTGGACCGCGACGCTGAGATTAAAGTGAGCCGCCGTTTGGTCTACCGGATGATGCTTAAGTCTCTGTTCTTTGTAAGGTCAGACCGACTTCTACGCCGCTGGATTGGTCGTCTACGTCGACAGGTCGAATCAGCAACCTAGCGCCTTTGCCCTAGAATACCCCGGGAAGCGACAAAACCGGCTGCGCCAGGGTAGAATTGGCGGGTCGATTTTTGATGCCCACAGGAGTCTTAGATGGAGTTTGGACTTTTTGTTGAATTTCCGGCAAATTCAACCACCACACAACGGCAAATATTCAAAGATTCCATGGATCTGATTGACGCTGCAGAGGAGTCTGGTTCCGAGGGGATCTGGCTGGCCGAATATCACTTCAATCCGGGTAGGTCGGTCTTATCGGCCCCGGTGACGGTTGCTGGAGCGATCGCCGCTCGGACCAAGCGTGTAAAGATTGGACTGGCAGTACACGTCCTGCCGTTACGTAACCCGGTGCAGATCGCGGAGGAAATCGCCACTCTAGACCACCTGAGTGATGGCCGATTGGATTTTGGCATCGGCCGGGCAGCGTTTCCCCAAATCTACCGAGGCTACGGACTCAACTACGCTGAGAGTCGAGATCGGTTTGATGAGTGTCTTGAGATTATTCTTAAGGCCTGGACCACAGACAAGTTCTCATTCCACGGAAAGTACTATCAGGTTGACGAGATTTCCGTGGTGCCACAGCCACTGCAAAAACCCCACCCGCCCATCAGGATTGGGGCAACGTCAGCCGACACCTTTGAGTTGGTCGGTCGGATGGGCTATCCGATCTTCATCAACCCGTCCAGAGTAACCACCTTGCTGGACCTGAAGCCTCTGGTGGCCGAGTTTCATGATGCTCGGAAGAAGGCAGGGCATACCGGGTCAGTGGACGTAGGTCTAAGAGTGCCGGTATACGTGGCCGAGACCAAGGAAAAAGCCTACTCAGAACCCAAAGAAAGCACCATGTTCCAGATGCAACGTCTGGTGAATGTCATCAAAGAATCCGTTGGCCAAGAAGGAATTCCTGCGAATGATGACCGAGCGCTCCAAGCACAGCGCTTGGAGTCCATGACCTACGAAGACGTCATGGACAACATGGTGATCCACGGGACACCAGAATCAGTGGTCGGAAAACTGCAGGAGCTTCAGGAAGAACTGGGTATCACTCAGGTGATTTACGAAGTCAATTTTGGTTGCAGCGTGCCGTTGGAGCACCAGATAAAGTCCGTCCAATTGTTGAATGAAAAAGTAGCGCCAAACATAAAGTAGCTGAAAGCCGAGGGCTGCCAGCATATAAATGGAGAAGAAGATGCCTAAATTCGTACACGTTTTCACCGGGCCGGAAGGCAAATCTGTGATCGAAGAGCGAGAGTTCGAGATGACCGAATTCACTGACACTGAAGGGGCGTATGGCCTAGCCTCGCCCGTGGAGCAAACACCCGGTATATCATTCCGCATGGTGAAGGCGGGGTATTTCTTGAACTTTCACACTGCGCCGCGCCGCCAGTACAGCATCTCGCTGACCGGCTCCGTGGAGTTGGGGCTGCCGGACGGCACCCTGAAGCAATATGGCCCCGGCACGGTTTTGTTGGCTGAGGACATGGAGGGCACGGGCCACTCCACCCGCGTCATCGGCGATGAAGACCGGTTCACCATCATCATCCCGCTTTCGGATTAAATTTCAGGCTAAATTTCACGATAAACCACCAAGCACCGGAGAAAAACATGACCCAGCAAACCCTGCTGCAAGGCGAATTTGATCCAACGGTTCCCTCACGTATCGTATTCGGCAACGGCAAAGTCGATTTCTTGAAAGAAGAGGTGCGGAAGCTGGGCGGCAAGCGGGTTCTGGTGCTGTCTGGCAAAACCGTGGCGGAGAAAACCGACTCGGTTTGCCGGGTCAAGGATGCCCTTGGGGACATGGCGGCGGGTGTTTATTCAAACCTGCCCCAGCGTGCGCCCTTGTCTTCCGCGGTCGAGGCTGCGAACCTGGCAGTCGCCCAGGGTGTGGATACCCTGGTGGGAGTCGGCGGCAGCACAATTTCAGACGCATCTCGCATGATTGCCGTCTTAATGGCCGAAGGTATCACCACCGAGGCACAGCTCAGGCAACTTGGTGAAGACCAAGACATGATGCTTTCGCCCAACCTGGAAGGCAAGCCCCTGCCGTTGCAAGTGTCCATCCCGACCACGCTCTCCGCTGGTGAGTTCAACATGGGCGGCGGCAACGTTCTGGACGACCAGGCTGGTCACAAAATACGTGTTCGCAGTCCTCGCTTGTACGCCGACCTGATAATGCTGGACGCGGTGATGACAGAGGGGACGCCCGACTGGCTCTGGCTTTCCACGGGCGTCAAGGCCCTGGACCACTGCATAGAAAGGCTCTACACCACCGGGAACCAGCCGGCCATCGATGCGCCGATACTGGCTGCGGCCGAGATGATTTTTACCCACCTGCCCAAGTCCAGAGAGTCGGATAACGACCCTGAAGCCCGATTGCAGTGTCTGGTGGCAGCTTGGATGTCCATGATGGGCGCGCCCAACTTCGCCACCGGACTTAGTCATGCCATTGGTCATATCATCGGCGTGCATTATTCCGTGGGCCACGGCTACACGTCATGCGTCACTCAGCCCTATGTCATGGAGTTCAACCGCCCGGTTTCCGCAGCTAAGCAGGCCCTGCTGGCCCGGTCAGCAGGGCTGGACACTCGTGGCCTCAGTGACGAAGCTGCCGCCGAGGCCGCCGCGCGGGCCGTTGATGACTTCGTCTTGGGATTGGGTATGCCGCACCGGCTTCGAGAACTTGAGATACCAGAAGAAGACCTTCCTAAGATTGCCGAGTTGGTGTTAACCGATGGTGGTTGCCGCAACAACCCAGTTCCCATCACCTCCTTTGAACAGGTGATGGAGGTACTCCGTGCGGCTTTTTAGGTATTACTGTGAATTTGACCAGTTTCGGCGAGTTGGTCTAATCACAACGAGCCCTTAGACAGGCTCAGGATGATCGGGTTAGGGGCCAGAAATACCTGTCTCCTCCGCTCATGGTGAGCCCGTCGAACCATCGGTAGTCGGCAGACCAATTGCAGTTCCATAAAGGCGTTGATGAACAAAGGATAATCACCTTTGGCAAATCAGAAATTTGATCCTGCCACCCTCTCTGAAATCGAGGCGCGGGCCAGGAAACTCCACTCATCAAAGCAAATCGCAGCAGCGGTGGATTTGTTGCGTGGGGTTTTGGCTACCAGGTTGGAGGCGCAGGGCGAGAGGCATTTCCAGACCATAAATTCGCGCAGCGGTCTGGCCCGTTCCCTGCGCGCCATGCATGAATATGACGAGTGCTTTGTTCTCTACACTGAGAATATCCGTATCCACACGGACAAACTTGGACCAGAACACCCGCAGACTCTGCGAAGCCTCAGCCGCTTGGCCAACACCTATTTCGCGGCTGGTATGTATGCGGCTGCTAGCCCCATGTTTGTTGAGATATTGGCACTACGAGAAAATGTCCTGGGTCGAGACCACCCGGACACCATCCGCAGCCGCAGCAGCTTGGCCAACACTTTGTCAGAGTTGGGTTTGCACAGTGAGGCAGCGGTTCTGCACCAGGAAATCATTGACGATCGAGTGCGGGTGCTGGGTTCCGACCACCCACGAACCGAACTGAGCCGCGTGCGCCTGGAAACGGTGAATCAATCTGTTCGACAAAGTTAATACTAACCAATTACTATACATAAAACTGGAGACTGAGCCATGAAGTACGGTTTCACAATGCCGGGCCGAGGTCCGTTGGCCACGCCTGAAAGACTAGGCATCGTTGCCAGGAAGGGCGAGGAGTTTGGTTTTGACGCCCTGCTGACTGGGGACCATATTCTGGTGCCCAAAAATATCTCGTCGCCGTATCCGTATACCGAAGGCGGCGAGTTTCCGGGTTCGTCATCGGGCGAGTCTATGGAGCAGATAACGCTGCTGTCATACATCGCCGGTCAGACCAGCAAAATTCGGCTGGTCACCAGTGTGTTGATCGTCCCACATCGGAACCCGTTAATCGCCGCTAAGTCGCTGGCGACCCTGGACGTTCTCTCCGGAGGCCGTTTGGTGGTGGGTGTTGGCGTTGGTTGGATGCGCGAGGAATTTGAGGCTTTGGGCCTGCCACCATTTGAAGAACGGGGCGCGGTGACCGATGAATACATCCGTGCCTTTAAAGTTCTGTGGACTGAAGACGACCCCCATTTTGAGGGCAAGTACATCAGCTTTGACGACATTACTTTTCTGCCCAAGCCGGTGCAGAAGCCGCATCCGCCGATCTGGGTGGGCGGTGAGAGTCGTCCGGCGCTGCGCCGAACAGCAGAACTGGCTGACGGCTGGTATCCCCTGGGTTCCAACCCCACCTTCCCCATGGGCACGCCGGATGAGTTGAAGGCGGGATTGGACCGCTTGGCCCAATACGCGCAACGTTTCGACCGCGACCCAAAAACCATTGAGACCATCTACCGCACGCATCAGTTTGAGTTGACCAAAGATGCGGGCGGGGCAGATAGGTTGCCGTTCGTGGGCGACGCCGACCAGATTGCCGGCGACATCCGCCGCTACCAGGACATGGGCGTGACCACCATGATCTGGGACTTCCTGCGGCAGACCGATGATCTGGACCAGATGTTGGGGCTGATGGAAGACTTCTCGAATCAGGTCTGGCCCCGGGTTTAAGGCCTAGGGTTCAGTGGATTTGCCGGATCCAAAAACTTGAAATACGGCTCTCGGTTGGTGCGAATTCCGGGAAAGTAGAGGGAACAGCCTCGGGGCTATTCACGCTCATGTATTGCGAAGGCCAGATGATTTCAAAGTCGTGGTTGACTTGTAAAAATGCCTGGAGCAGGTACTGTTTCGTCCAAAAATTGTGGTCCAATGTGACCCAATATTTCCAATAATCTCTGGGCAAAAGAATATCGTGCCAGTGGATTATTACTCCAACTTTAAGGCGGGGCACAATCTCCAGGATTTCATAGTTAACATCCCCTCCGATCTTTACGATATGGGGAGGAGTCTATGAACAGTAAATCTCAGTCAGTGATTTCTCCGAAAGCGACTTTCTGGATGGGTTCGCGGATGATCCTAGACAATCCTGGGGTGTCTTCCAGCAACGTGGTCCGAGGTTGTGGATCGATTGCCACAACCTCGGACCACCAGACCCGCTCATGGTGATGGCAGCCGCGGCGACGCCAGTGGAATAACCACTCCCCACTTCAACAATCTTTCGTGGTTGATGATGCCTAATCATCGCGTGGAGGATGGTTGCGTCTATGGGCGATATCCAGGGGTTCTCAGAGAACTTCACTTCCCCGGAATACTTAGGGAATACTTGGGTGAGATATTCTTCTTGGACGGCCTGGTTTCAATCTATTCCTACGCAATCAGATTGGGAATTAAAAAGGCTGTCACCCATCTCCGTGGAACGTGAAATCGGAGAATTGTAACTGGCGGCGACCACCTGGAATCCCATGGACTCGAACAAACGGGATAATCGCCGGACTGCCTTGTTGGCAGCACGTCTAAGTAAATTCGCCAAAATTGTTCCTCGGTAACCGAGTCCTTAAAATGAGATTTCGCAGTTCTGGACTACACCCATATGACATGGTGCATCAAACTTCCTTGTCACTGTAACTAGAGAACGATGCGGTTTACGCCTGTTCGGCTTCTGCCAGTTGAAAGTAGATGCTTAAGGGCTTAAGGGTTAGCCTCGAAAACCCTTGAAATACAGTTCCCTAAGTCGAGTCATGTGGGCCGGACCGATGGGATCCATGTCCATGCAACTGGCCATTTCCTCGGTCTCTGCTTGGTTCTTCACGCCGGGAACGGTGGTGTGAATATCACGGTTCATCAGGCAGAAAATCGTAGCAGCCTGGGACAGTGTATCGATAGGGCTGTTTAGCAGGAATTCTAGTCGGGCTGCGCTGACAACATCCTGGCGTAGCAACTCGTTATCAGCCGAGACTGGACGGTCCACGGCGGCGGACAGGGCGCCTGCGGCGTGGGACCGAATTCCAATCACACCCATGTTGTGTGTCTTGGCCAGTGGGATATTTTGGCCGTTGTCGAACAGATTAACCCCCGGCGGCGGTGGGCGCATGGCGGTCCAATTCAGAAGATTATAGTAGGCCAGAACCGTATCCCAGTCTCCGGTTTCCATAATATGGTTCAGGGTTGGTACGTGGTGGTCCATGGCGGAAAGTCCGATGAACCGGACTTTTCCAGACTTCTGCATGGCCTTGTACGCTTCCAGCACCGGGCCCACCACGTCTTCGGCGGAGATCGAGTTTGGCGTGTCGCCCCTGCTTTCGGTGAACCGGTTGTGGACGTGTAAAATGTCCACCGAATCCCGCTTCAATAAACGCAGACTGGTTTCCATGGAGCGTTGCACGGCACCGGTAACATCGTCCATATCTTCGGCGGCTAGTCTGACCTTGGTGCCAATAATCACCTCTTCGGTGCGGCCTTCCAGGGCCAAACCGAGGGCTTCTTCCGCCTTTCCGCTTCCGTAGGCCGGTGCAACATCAAAGTAATTGATACCAAAATCCAGCGCGCTATGGACTGCTCTGATGGCTTCGTCGCGGGTGGTTTCGCCCCAGACTTGGCCAATTCCACCGCCGCCAAACCCAACGCGAGATACGTTCAGCCCAGTGCGCCCAAGTGCGTTGTATTCCAAAAATCCCCCTAGCCCCTTTTCGAAAATGGGACTTTGTGTCGATTAATAATTCAATTAGTGCCGCGGGTTGGCAGTGCCGGATTTACGCTGACTCGCCTTCAGCCAACTGGAAATGAATCCCAAGAGAGCTGTCGGTCTCGATGTTCGCAGTTTTATAGCCGAAGGGACTCACTGCAGGCGCATCGCCGCGCATGGTGCTGCCACTGTCTTGCAGGCTCTTGAAGGCGGCTTCGATGCCGTCAACACCCCAGGCCACGTGCATCACTCCGGGGCCGGTGGCCTTCAATTGCCGTGCCATCGTGGTGTCTTCGCGAAGAGGCTCAAAGAAGTCGACCAGGGTTTCCCCGATGCGGAAGAGAATGGACTTGAAACCCTGCTCAGGGAACTCATCGGTTGAGATCGGCTTTATACCAAAGCTCTTTTCCATGTAGGTGGCCATGTCGGAGATATTCTCCACCACATAGGTCACATGGTGTACTTTGTTTAGCATTGTTGCCTCCAGATACTTGAGATTGGCCGAAGCCTAGCCTGTTTGCCGGAGCGTGGCAACCCCCAAATTGACGGCCTTCGCCGGGCGGCATAGAATCGGATTCGACTGGGAGTAAAACGTACCCAGTCGAATACAAATCGGAGTACGACCATGCCCATTTTTTCATCCGACGGTGTTGAAATTTACTACCAGGTGGCTGGCGAAGGCTACCCCATAGTGCTGGCCCACGAATTTGCCGGAGACATCACTAGCTGGGACCCTCAGGTGAATTACTTCTCCAGGCGCTACCAGGTGATTACCTATTGTCACCGAGGGTATCCGCCGTCTGAGGTTCCCGACGACCCAGAGGCGTACTCCCAAGACATCCAGGTAGAAGACCTGCGCCGCCTGCTACAGCACTTGGGAATCGAACAGGCTCACATCGGCGGTCTTTCAATGGGTGGTACGTTGACGATCGGGTTTGCCATCGCGCATCCGGAGATGTGTCGGTCACTTGTCGTAGCCTCGGCAGGCGCTGGCTCCGATCCGGGTGACCGGGAACGTTTGGTGGCGTCGTGGCAGGCGCTTAGCGAGTCGATGGTCTCCGAGGGTATGGAGAAGTTTGCTGATAATTACGCTCGGGGTGCGGAGCGACAACAATTCCTGCGCAAAGACCCAGTCGGCTGGGCCAAGTTTCATGCGGGACTGGCAGCCCACTCCGCCCAAGGGTCTTCACTGACCTTTAGAGGGGTTCAAATGAAGAGAAAGACCATCTTACAGTTAGAAAAAGAACTGCAGCAAATCAAGATACCGACCTTGGTGATGATCGGCGATGAAGACACTCCCTGTGTGGACGCGGCCATCTTCATGAAGAGGCACATCCCATCTTGCGGATTGTCTGTCTTCCCCCAAGCTGGTCATACCATCAACCTTGAAGAGCCAGACTTGTACAACCGCACCGTTTCAGACTTCCTGATCGCAGTGGAAGCCGGCAAGTGGGTTTAGGCGGGCGTGAATTCCAAACCAAATCGTCAGGATTGTCACCCTGAGCTTGCCGAAGGGTCTGCCATGTTTGATGAGAATTTGCCCCTCGCTTCGAGAACGTTGGCAGACCCTTCGTTGCCCAACCCGACAAGTCTGGCCGAGGCACCTCAGCACGACAGGGCTTTGAAGGGGGTTGCGGTACTTATCGCTGTAATCCCTCAATCACTTTTCGCACCTCAGCCTCATCTGAACTGGCCGGCCCAATTCCGTTGAAGACTACCTCGTCCAGAAGACCGTCGAAGCGTTCTTTCATTAGACCGGGTATCTCGCTGTAGCCGCCAATCACCGCGAAGGCGTCGAAAATCTCGTCAGTGATTAGGTCTGTCATCTCGTCCCATTTCTGTTTTAGGGACATCTCGTGTAGCCAAACGCCCAATTCTTCAAAACCCTGCACCTCCAGCACCTTGGAGTAACTGCGGGTGGAGCAATAGAAAGCTATCTGCTTTCTCGTGGCCAACTTATTGGCTTCGATGGCTGCCTGGTTGGGGCCCGTCACTATGAAAGACGAGTTGCTGAGGTTGACCGACTTCGGGTCGCGGCCCGCTTTGGCAGCGCCGTCCGCGATATTGGGGGCAATCACTTCCTTGAGGTATTTGGGAGTGGTCAGGGGATGCAGCGCGATACCGTCGCCGACCTCGCCGACCACGCGACAGTTGTAGGGGTTCACGGCGCTGATGAACACCGGCGGGTTGGGCTGCTCAGACTTGCCGGGGCTGAAGAATGGAGTCATCAGGGAAAAGTTGTAGTGTTCGCCGTGGTGCGCCAACCTCTCTCCGGTCTGCCAGGCATCCCAGATGGCGCGTAACGACTGGACGTACTCTCGCATCCGGGGACCCGGCGCGGTCCATTCCGTGGAGAAACGCCGCTGGATGTGCCCTTTGACCTGAGTTCCTAGGCCCAACCGGAAACGGCCGTTGGAAAAGTCCTGCAGATCTCTGGCCGCGTAGGCCATCACCATGGGCGACCGGGGAAAAGCGATGGCGACCCGGGTCTCAAGTGTTACCCGGGAAGTCGTGGAGGCCGCCATCATCAGCGGCAGCATTGGGTCGTGGGCCGCGTCCTCGGTGCAAAGACCGTCGTAGCCCATGGACTCAGCCCACTTTGCTTCGTCGGCGATGCCCTTCAGGTTGCCAGTTGTGAGGTGATAGAGAACCTTGAAACCCATGCTTGTCTCCCGATTTAGATCGTTAAACGATCACTTAGCTGTAAAACCGCCATCGACCGCCAGTTCAGCCCCCGTGATGTAGGAAGCCTCGTCGGACGCCAGGAATAACACGGCGTTGGCGACTTCTTCGATGCGCCCTTCCCGCCCCAAGGGAGTCTGCTCCAGGCTGCCGCGGCGTTGGTCCTGGTCGTAGGCGATGCCCGAGGCCATGGGCGGCATGAACCCCGGATGCACCGAGTTCACGCGGATGTTGTCCTTGCCGTGGCGGACGGCCATGGCCTTTGAGAAGATCCTCACCGCCCCCTTGGAAGCATTATAGGCGGGGTGCCCTCCGGCCGAGCCCACCAGACCCATGATGGATGAAATGTTGATGATGGACCCACCACCGGCATCTAGCATCTTAGGCACGGCGGCCCGGGTTCCCAGGAAAACACCTTTGGAGTTGACCTCCATGATCTTGTCCCAGGCGTCGATGCCGGTGTCGTCGGTGAAGGCTCGGCTGCTAATGCCGGCATTGTTGACCAGCACGTCCAACTTGCCAAAGCTGGAAACCGCCAGATCGACGGCTTTGGCCCAATCGGCTTCCTGGGTGACGTCCAATCTGGTATACAGCGCCTGCCCGCCGGCCTCGGCGATCTGGGCCTCGACAGCTTTGCCGTCGTCTTCCGAGATGTCTCCGATGACAACCTTGGCGCCCTCCCGGGCGAAAATTCGGGCCTCTTCGGCGCCCATACCGCGGGCGCCCCCTGAAATCAGGGCCACTTTTCCGTCTAATCGCATGTTATCTCTCCAACAGAGGTTGATTACCGGCTAACAGCGTGTTGTTGCACCACAAATACTCGTTTTATCGTGAATTACCGCGCTGTAAACCCACCGTCCACCATCAGTTCAGTTCCGGTGATGTAGGACGCCTCATCTGAGGCCATGAATAGCACAGCGTTGGCTACTTCAATGGGCTGGCCTTCGCGTCCCATTGGGATGGCGGCCATCCTTGAATCTTGGCTGCCGCCATCGCCTCTCGCTCCCGAGGTTAGCATTGGGGGCATACTTCCTGGATGGACCGAGTTAACGCGGATGCCACTCTTGGCGTGCTGGACAGCTGCTGCTTTGGTTACCAACCTGACTGCGCCCTTGGAGGCGTTATAGCCGGGGTGAACGTAGGACTGGCCGACCATCCCTGAAATCGAAGATATGTTTACGATGGCCCCGCCGCCGACTTTCTCCATCTCCGGAATTGCGTGTTTCATGCCTAGAAACACGCTTTTGGCGTTGATATTCATGAGCTGGTCCCAGGCGGCAGTGCTGCCAAAATCCTTCTCGCCGCTCCCGCTGATGCCAGCGTTGTTCACCAGTATATCCAGCTTGCCGAACCTGGCAATAACATCGGCGATGGCCTTTTCCCACTGGTCCTCTTTGCTCACGTTCAGCATCACCACCATCGCTTCGCCACCGGCCTCGGCTATTTCTGCCTCCACCTTGCGGGCGTCGTCCTCACGTATATCGGCCACCACGACCTTTGCGCCTTCTTTGGCGAATAGGATTGCCTCCACCGCGCCCATGCCGTGGGCCCCGCCGGTGATGATTGCTACCTTACCTTCCAGTCGCATTGATTTGCTCCTTGGTTGAAGTTATTCAGGTTGATTATTTAGCGGTGAACCCGCCGTCCACCACCAATTCAGTCCCGGTGATATAGGACGCCTCGTCCGAAGCTAGGAATAAAACCGCGTTGGCGACCTCGATTGGTTCACCCTCTCGGCCCATGGGGACGTTGGCGTTCATCGCCTCCCGGTTGGGATCGCCCCGTTGGAACGAGGTCAGCATAGGCGGGAGCATACCCGGGTGGACCGAGTTCACCCGGATGCCGCTCTTGGCGTGTTGCACCGCCGCCGCTTTGGTCACCAACCTAACCGCGCCTTTAGAAGCGTTATAGCCGGGGTGGATCGATTCTTGACCCACAAGCCCGGAGATTGAAGATATGTTCACTATGGCCCCACCGCCAATCTTCTCCATCTCCGGGATGGCGTGTTTCATGCCTAGAAAGACGCTCTTGGCGTTGATGTCTATCAGGCGGTCCCAAGCGTTGGTACTGCTGGAGTCGCTTTCTCCACTGCCGCTGATGCCGGCGTTATTGACTAGAATGTCCAACTTTCCGAACTTGGAGACTACTGCGGCTACAGCCTGCTCCCACTGGTCCTCTTTACTCACATCAAGCATGATCACCATGGCCTCGCCGCCAGCCTCGGCAATCTCTGCTTCTACCTTGCGAGCATCCTCCTCACGGATGTCGGCAATGGCGACCTTGGCGCCCTCCCGGGCAAAGAGTCGGGCGTCTTCAGCCCCCATACCGTGGGCAGCGCCCGTAATTAAAGCTACCTTTCCTTCTAGTCGCATGGGTCCTCCAATTCGGATTGCATATTTGGGTGGAAATGCCTGGGCTTTATTCTGTTGGTCCGCCAAGGATAGACCAAGGTGAAACACACGTGGGTTCAACAAGGACTTCTAGGGTGGTGGATAGCATAACTGAACTAGCGTTGAAGCGCAGTAACAAAGTTCATCGCTGAATATTGCCAATCAAAACGCAGAAACAATTTCGGTTAAATGTCACGTTCGCTTAATATAATGACCAACCACTAGAACTTATCGATGAGATTGAGAGGCAGCAATGGAACCGAAATTCGTTCAGGCCGGCTCAGTTCAGTTGGAATATTTTGAACAAGGCCACGGTTTAGACGTGGTGGTACTCGTGCACGGTTATGCGTCTTCAGCAGCAATCTGGCGTTATACCCTGGAGCACCTTTCGGAAGACCAATTCCGGGTGATAGTGCTGAACAACAGGGGCGCTGGAAATTCGGATCGGTCGCACTCGGACGGGACACCGTTCAAAGAAGAAGATTATTCCGTGGAGACCTTTGCCGAAGATCTCTTCAACGTAGCCGAAGCGTTGAACCTTGACGGTTTCACTCTAGTGGGACATTCAATGGGAGGCGCGACCGTTACACAGTTTGCCCTGGATCACCAAGATCGGATTAAGGGGTTGGTCTTACTCAACTCCACCCCGCTGAACGGCCGGACGTTGAAGAACGGCTGGGAAGACGAACTGAAAGAGAATTTACTCAGCCCGGAGCCGCCGGCTGGCGATATGGGGTTTGATGCCGCCCATGTGACCGAAGACTTTAAAGAGGCGGTCCTCGCTGACATAGCCCATAACCCGGTGGAGCGTTTCATTGGTGGCAGAAGGTCTATGGCTGCTCTTCGTCTCAGGGATAGACTCCGGAAGATAAAGATTCCAACGATGGTGATGGGCGGGGACTGGGATAA
>DUCU01000012.1:50000-59879 GCA_012959605.1 Dehalococcoidia bacterium
GCGACGACACCGCTGCCTGGTCGATAGGTTCCCAATCTAGACCCGGTGATGACCGGCCCGTAAATGAGCTGTTTACCACCGATACCATGGTTGAGGGTGTCCATTTCACCCTTGAGACTACGCCGTGGCAGGACCTGGGCTGGAAGTCGCTGGCTTCCAATATCAGTGATGTAGCCTCAATGGGCGGTCTGCCATCCTATGCCCTGGTGACTCTGGGTTTGCCCTCAGAAACAGAAGTCTCACACCTGGAAAGCCTTTATACGGGCATGATGGAAATTAGCAATGAGTACGGCCTGGCCATTGTTGGCGGTGACATGGTGCGCTCTCCGGTCGTTTTTATTACGGTAGCTTTAACCGGGGTGATGCAGGGTCGGCCCATGGTGCGGACCGGCGCCCGGCCTGGTGATTTGATCGCGGTTACTGGGCATCTGGGGAGCTCAGGCGGCGGCCTGAAGTTGATGCTCGAAGGAGATTCGAGCCAGAGCGATGAAGCCGATTTCCTCAGAGACAGTCACCGTAGTCCCCGACCTGAGGTGGCCGTGGGTCAAACGCTAGTCGAAGCCGGGATCACCACTGCAATGGACGTTAGTGACGGTCTGGGTGATGACCTTTCCAAGTTGTGCCGCGCCAGCGGAGTGTCGGCAAACATATTCGCCGACCGTCTGCCGATGCATCCATTTTTGAGGAGTCGCTTCCCAGATGATTGCGTGGACTTGGCGCTGGGTGGAGGTGAAGACTACGTTTTGTTGTTCACCGGTCAACCAGCCAAGGTTAATCATGTGATATCCGGCCTGCCAGGCGGAGCTGCTGTGGTGGGCGAGATTCTAGTCGGTGAGCCAGGCAAGATAACATTGGTTGATGCCGAGGGCGCAGAGACCCCGGCGGGCAGTCGGGGCTGGGATCATTTTAGACCAGCCAAGGATTAGCCCATGACTTCTTTATCGACTAACTCACTACAGATAGTTTCAAACAGCTCGGAGTTCACCCAAAACCTCGGCCGAATTATTGGGGAGCAGGCGTCGGATGGAGACGTTGTTTTGCTGACGGGCGAGCTTGGGGCAGGCAAGACTTGCCTCACGCAAGGCATTGCCCTTGGTCTGGGTGTTGAGGGCTACGTGCGCAGTCCTACTTTCGTTCTGATGACCCGCCACCACGGTCGCTTGACCCTCCATCACGTGGATCTCTACCGCATGGCCAGCGCGGCTGAAGCCTGGGACCTGGGTTTGGACGAACAACTTTTTGGTGAGGGTATCTGCGTCATCGAGTGGGCAGATAGGGCCTCGGAGATTTTTCCCGAAGATTGTCTGTGGATTGACCTGGAATACGGGCAGGATTCCGACGGGCGTGAGATTATTCTTGAGACCGGTGTTCCAATAGAAGAGTCTCGGTTCCAACCGCTGCTGACTCTGCTGGCTGAAAAATCGGCCACCATAAGTTAGAGCGCTTCATGTGAGGGGATTTACCCTCCAGCAATAAAAACCGCGACTTTGCGTGTATAACCAGAGATCGCTTGGACAGATAACCGATGCTTTTGGCCCTGGACACATCAACCCGATACGCCGGCGTGGCGATTGCCAACGAAGACCGCGTGGTGGCCTCGCATTCCTGGCATTCCACTTATAACCACACGGCCGAGCTGATGCCCGCCGTGGCACAGATTCTGGGTCACGCCAGTCTAAACGCAGCCGACTTGGACGGTATTGCCGTAGCCTTGGGCCCCGGCGGGTTCAGCGCGCTACGAGTTGGAATTAGCGCCGCCAAGGGCCTGGCCCTGGTAGGTAAAAGCCCAATTGTGGGCGTGAGTTCCCTGGACTTAGAGGCATTCCCCTATCTTGAATCCGGCAGCCAAGTCTGCGCTTTGATCGAGGCCGGGCGAGAAGAATGCGCCACCGCCCTCTTTGGGCCGGACGGAAACAGAGTCAGGGAAGATTCGGTCTGCGGAATTGCAGAATTATTGACAAAGATTACAGAACCGACGATTTTTTGCGGCGAAGGCGTAACGTATTGGCAATCTCAGATTACGGCTGAACTAGGCAGTAAGGCGCTGATTGTTCAGCCTGTTTCGTCTAATAGAGTCTGGGCGTTGGCCGTAATCGGACGACAGAAAATTGTTGCCGGTGAAGTGGGCGATTTAACGACCATGCAGCCGGAATATCTGCGGATGCCCAGCATCGGAGCGCCAAAGCAACGAGACCGCGTTCCCCAAGGCGGCAGGGCGGCCAGACGACCAATCCCAAAGCCTGCCCGGTAGCGCTCTATAGTAATGTCAGAAGTTACCGTCTTGATCATCGGCTGCGGGACCATTGGTACTGCCACGGCGCGTCTGGTGCTGGCAGATGCCAAGTTCCAGCATCTAGTCGTGGCTGACCGTGATCTCAATCGGGCCGAACTCCTGGCGGAGCAATTGTCCGGCTCGGTGTCAGCGCTGCAACTCGATTCCCTGGAAGGTGAACAGGTTGCCCGTGCCCTGAGTGGAATCTCAGTGGTGCTGAATACGACGGGCCCCTTCAGCCGCGATACCCTGTCTCTGATGCGAACTGTCATTGAGGCTGGAATCCCGTACGCAGATGTCAATGACGACGTTGAGACATTGCAGAGCGTCTTCGAATCCGAATTCCTGGACTCGTTGGCCAAGCACCGGGGCGTAGGCGTGCTGCCGGGTCTGGGCTCAAGTCCTGGTTCTACCAATGTGATGGCCCGTCATTTGGCGGGGCGGATGGAGTCGGTCGACGAAGTACGTTTTTATATGGTCAACGACGCCACATACCGGAGTGAGGGCGTTTGGCGGCACCGGCTGTCGCTGTTCGGCGAACCGGCTCTGCTCTATGACGAAGGCAAATGGACTCAGTATCCGGCTATGTCCGAGTACCAAGACGTTGCATTCCCCGCGCCGTGGGGTAACATTCGTTGTTACGCCGTGGGATTGGAAACTGTGACCATCCCCCAGTCCATGCCCGGTCTGCGCCACGCCTCACTGTGGCGAGGGTTCTCGGACCCGGCCACAACTCAAATGCTCAAATGCCTGGTTGATACGGGCTTTGCTTCAGAAACCCCGCTACAGATCGACGGCGTTTCAATGACGCCCGCAGCTATGACAGCAGCTGTTCTGGCTGCGGGTAATCCGGGGGATGACTTAGGAAAAAGAAAAACGGACCCGGGCTCGGAGTCAGAAAGATTGCCGCGTCAGGTGGTGGTCAAGGGAATCCGAGAGGGTCGTCCGGCAGAATTAACAACGACCTACTCTTTTCCGCCGGGTGACATTGCTTTGGCAACTGCGTCGTCACTGGTGGTTGGGGCTGGATTGTTGGTCACCAGGGAGTTGCCTGGCACTGGAGTATTTCCGCCCGAGGCCATGGATCCGGCCCCGTTCATGTGGGACATGGAGTCTCGCGGCGTACACTTTAAGCTGGAAGACTCGGGCAGCACTCGCACCTGAAACATTCGGCCCTAAGATGATCCATCGGCGATAATCTGATTAATTAAGACATCAATAAGTTTATGGACTTTGGAGGAACTAAATGGAACGCAGTCTAGTTCTGGTTAAGCCCGATGGGGTACAGCGCGGTTTGATTGGAGAGGTCATCAGTCGTCTGGAACGGCGCGGCCTCAAACTGGTTGGAATGAAATTAATGCAGGTGGATGACGCCCTGGCCCGCCAGCACTACGGAGAGCATGTGGACCGACCATTCTTTGGTGGACTGGTGGATTTCATCACGTCCAGTCCCGTGGTGGCTATGGCTTGGGAGGCGGACAATGCAGCGGAGGCGGTCAGAAACACCATAGGGCAGACCAACCCCACCACCTCACCTGCGGGCACCATCCGTGGCGACTTGGGTCTGGATATCGGCCGGAACCTAGTACACGGGTCAGACAGCCCAGAGTCAGCAGTGCGGGAACTGGGACTGTTTTTCAAAGCCGGTGAGTTGCTGGATTACACCCGAGCCAACGATTCCTGGATTAAAGAATAATTTTGGGAGCTGGTGGTCTCATTTGAAGCCGGCTTCCAAAATGTAATCGGATTAAGAGCAGGACGGCGGGTTGAAAACCCGCCCCTACTCGGCTATAGAATTTGACCTGGGCAGATAAAACCTCAATGCCAACAAATAAAAAAGGGGCACGACTCAGTCGTGCCCCTTTTTTATTTCACGAATTTACGAATCCTAGAGAATTCGGACTACCTGAGGCGCGCGGGCCCAGAGCCTTTCCAGGCCGAAGAACTCGCGTTCTTCAGGTGCGAAAATGTGTACGATCACGTCACTGCAGTCCATGAGCACCCAGCCCGTGGCCGCTGAACCTTCGCGCCGGTGGATGTTCAGTTTAGACTGCTTCATCGTAGTGGCAATATCATCTTCCAGGGCTTGAATCAGCCGATTAGAGTCTGCCGACATCACCACGAAATAATCGGTGAACGAAGCCAAACCCCGCAGGTCCAACATCACAATGTCGGTGGCCAGGTTCTCTGAGGCCACCTCGACAATCAGTCGGGCTACTTCGGAAGGTTCTAGTTTTTTGGCTTCGAGGCTTGTCATTTGCTCACTTTGGACGCGTTTCAAGGTTTTAAATAGCTGGGTTAAGTATAAAACAGGCGTGGAATGTGGTCAATATAACCCTGGCACGACGACCTGCATTTCACGGTGACCAAAGAGCCCAACAGTCTTGATTTTTCTCTTGCTGATGCAAGATCTGGTTTCGTGCCGGGATTGTTTTAACCACTACGGGTCGTTAGCCTGGAATTACGCGACGACCAAAGACGCCGACAATCCAGCCTGAAGAGATGGTCGTATACGTATAATTGCAGAAGTGGAATTTTTCTAACGAGTCTTATTTGAGAGGAATAGATGGGCATCTCTAGGGTTTTTCCACGGTTGTCTAAAAATGTGATTTTGATCGCAGGCATTTTGTTGCTGGGCCTGGCCGTTGCGTGCGCCAGTAGCAGTGACGGCGACGCTGGCAGCGGTAACAGCGGCAGCAAGCTGATCCCCCAGCGGGCGAGTGTAGTTGGCACGGTTGACACTGGCCAAAAACTGGATGCGATTGACATGGAACAACTCTTTGAGATGTTTTCTTCTGGCTTACCCGGAGAAAACGAAGGTTTCGACCAATTCTTCAGCATCGACCAACTTCGGGACGGGGGAATATTCGGTGATGTCAGTCGCGCTGACATCTTTGGCGAGATCACCGATGGTGATGACCTGGAATATTTCGGAGCCTTGCTCCACGGTAGCTTCGACGAATCCAAACTGATCGCAAAACTGGAGGCCGTCTCCGGCAGCAAGTTGGTTAAAAGGGCCTATAAAGGCACCAACATCTACTATCCAATTGATCACGCGGATGAATACGGCCTGAGCATTTTGGACGATTCTACGTTCGCCGTGGGGACCGGTGGAGCCATCAATGACATCATTGATATCAAAGGCGGTGACGTAGATGCAGCTTCGGGCCCCCTGATTGATACATTCGAGGAGCTTCCCAACGGTCTCTTTGGTCTCGCCCTCAAGGTGCCGCAGAATTTTGGTGACGGCGCAGGTTTGGAAGCGATTCCGGGACTAGGAGACCTGCCCCTATCCCTTGATTTCATCTCCTCATTGGACATCGTTGGGTTGAGCGGCGATATAAACGGTCCCTCTCTGGACGTGGCAGTGACAATGGACTTTACTGATGAAAAAGCCGCTGAGTCTCTGGAAGGGTTCATCGGCGGAATAGTTTCATTGGCCTCCGGGTTCCTGGCGGACTCGGATACCGCCGGTCTATTTGCTGATTTGGAAATCGACCGGGACGGAACCCGGTTAATTATGAAGATTGCAATCCCAGTCACGGATATCCCGGGCCTATTCGGTGATTTGACCTCTATAACCGGCTCAGAATCATCGACCGATGGCTTCAGCATCAGCCCTCCGGGCACGCCAGAGATCAGACTCCTTCCAATTGCTGTTGGTGTTGAGGTTCCTATCCAAGGATCCGACCATGTCGACGAAGGCGTGCGAGTGGAATATAACAGCACGCCGCCCACATCCGGAGAGCATTGGCCGCGCTGGGCCGACTGTGGGTTCTACTCGGAGAGCCTGCCCGATGAGCGGATTGTCCACAACCTGGAGCACGGCAACATCGTGGTCAGCTATAACTTTGCTAACCCCGCCCAGGTGACAGAACTCCGAGAGGCGCTGGAAGACGAATCCCAGTTTGGCAGCTGGGGCGTCGCACGACAGTATGACGATATTGCAGATGGCAAGGTTGCCCTCTCCGCCTGGGGGGAGCTACACATCATGGAAGGTGTATCGCCCGGGGAGATCAGCCTGTTCTTCGACGCGTTTGCCGGGAATTTAGGTCCGGAGCGAGTTGCCTGCTAACCTGAAAACAAGCAAAGGTTAAGACGATAATGCGCTGGACACCTCGATTCGTCGGGGTGTCCAGTTTTGTTTTCCCAGTCATTGTCGCAGACCTTTTCACCAATAATTTACTAATAGCGGAAAGTATATTACGAATATATGCAATTAAAGGATATTAACGGAGGTTATCGTTATATTATCTACTGATTGGCATATTTCCAAGGCTGAATTAGTCGTTTATAACAATCTCATCCATAACTGATACAAGACTGCTGTGTTTTCTCTGACGTGCCCTGCAACCACGCTTCTAAACTACCCGTATTTTGAGGCTGGGACTTGTGCCATTCTGATATTGTGATATATTTAACAAAATAATTTCGCGGCCCTGTTTTTCAGGGATAACCGTGCTTACTCCGAGCCTAGCGGCGGTTTCGTGTTTCCCAAAACAACCCCGGTTTAATTAGTAGATAGGTTTCCTCTCATGGACCCATTAAAAGAATTAGCTAAGAAAGGACTCTACTCCCCGGAGCAAGAGCATGATGCTTGCGGCGTGGGAGTTGTTGCCAATATAAAGGGCCAAAAGACACACCAGATTATTGATGAAGGTGTGCAGGTCCTGATTAACCTTGGCCATCGCGGCGCCGCCGGGCGTGATCCGGAGACTGGCGACGGGGCGGGCATGTTGATTCAAATGCCCACCAAGCTGTTTGAACGCGAGGCTGCGGTACTGAATATTGACTTGCCTGCAAGCGGGGAATATGGCGTTGGCATGGTTTTCTTGCCGCCAGAGGTCCAAGCCGAATGTCGCGGCATGATTAACAAGATCATTGAAGCAGAAGGCCTGAAGATTTTGGGCTGGCGTGATGTGCCTGTCGACAAAACCAAGATTGGCGTTGACGCCCAGGAAGTGTGTCCCATCATTGCTCAGGTCTTTATTGGCATGGGGCCAGACATCAAGGATGCCGCCCACCTAGAGCGCAAATTATTCATTGCCCGGAAGGTTCTGGAACACTCCACAGGTGAGTCCGGACTGACCGACGAACAGGCAGATAATTTTTACATCTGCAGCATGTCCTGTAACACTATCGTCTATAAGGGCCTGCTCATGGCCCATCAGATTGCAGAGTTCTACCTAGATCTGCAAGACCAAGACCTGGTCAGCGCATTCTCGCTGGTTCACTCTCGGTTCAGCACCAACACCCTGGGTAGTTGGCGGCTAGCCCACCCCTACCGGTACCTGGCGCACAACGGCGAGATTAACACCCTGCGCGGCAACATCAACTGGATGCGCGCCCGAGAATCACAGTTTGCATCGGTTTTATTTGGCGATGACATGGCCAAGATTGCCCCGGTGACTAACCCCGGCGATAGCGACACGGCCAGCCTGGACAACGCCCTAGAACTGCTCCAAATGACTGGACGTGACTTGGACCACGCCCTGCTGATGCTCATACCAGAGGCCTGGAATCAGCACGAGACCATGTCCCAAGAGAAGAAAGACTTTTACGAGTACCATTCTTCTCTTATGGAACCATGGGACGGTCCGGCAATGATTGTGTCCTCTGATGGCAGCAACATCTGCGCCCTCTTGGATCGCAACGGCCTACGGCCTTTCCGGTACCTGGTAACCAACGATGACAAACTCGTGATGGCATCCGAGACTGGTGTCTTGGATGTGCCTCCAGCTGACGTCAAATACAAAGGCCGGTTGCAACCTGGACGAATGTTCCTTGTCAGTTTCGAAGAGGGCCGGATCATCGGCGACGAAGAACTGAAGCTCAAATTGGCGACGAAGAACCCCTATGGCCAATGGCTAAAAGATAACAAACTAACCCTAAACGACCTGCCGAAAGCGTCATACGCCGCAGCCATGGATCCGGCTGAGCTAATACGGTTGCAGCAGACGTTTGGCTACACCATAGAAGAAATTCGTATTCTCACCTCGGTCATGGCTGAGATGGGTACTGAGGCCATTGGCTCTATGGGCAACGACGCCCCATTGGCCGTGCTCTCAGACCAGAACCAGATGCTCTTCCATTACTTCAAGCAATTGTTCGCCCAGGTGACCAATCCGCCTCTGGATGCCATCCGCGAGGAGTTGGTCACGTCTTTGAGCACGTTTGTCGGGAGCGAACAAAACCTGTTTGATGAAACTCCAGAGCATTGTCACCAGCTACGGTTGGATTCGCCAGTGCTTTCCGACTCAGAAATGGCCCAGATCAAGGCGCTTGACCAAGACGGTCTACGTTCCTCAACTATCTCAGCGCTCTATGACCGAGAGCTGGGTGACGTCGGGCTCAAGCTCGCCTTGGATGGCCTACGCGAACAAACATCTCAGGCCATAGCGTCTGGTTCCTCAGTCATCGTACTTTCAGACCGCGGCGCAGACAGCCGCTGGGCTCCCATACCCAGCCTGCTGGCCGTCTCTGCGGTCCACCATCACATGATTCGAGAAGGTACTCGCACCAAAGCGGGTCTAATCCTGGAGACCGGCGAGCCCAGAGAAGTCCACCACTTTGCGTTGTTAATCGGTTACGGTGCCGGTGCGGTGAACCCCTATTTGGCTTTGGCCACCGTCCACGACCTGGCCGAAAGAGGCCAAATCAACGGAACCAAGCCGGAGTATGCTCGGGAGAACCTGATCAAAGCCAATCAAAAAGGTGTGCTGAAAGTCATGTCCAAGATGGGCATCTCTACAGTACAAAGCTACCGCGGCGCCCAGATTTTTGAGGCTGTCGGCCTGAACCAAGAGCTAATTGACGAATATTTCACCGGCACCCCTTCTAGGGTTGGTGGAATCGGTCTAGACGGCATTCAACGCGAGTCTTCAGAGCGCCACGACCTGGCCTTTGGAACACCTGAGATTGCAGCGAATCAAAGCCTGAAACAGGGCGGCGCTTACCAGTGGCGCAGGGGCGAAGAACACCACCAATGGAACCCCGTGTCTATCTCAAAACTGCAATATGCAGCGCGTAATAACGACTGGGACGCCTATAAAGAATTCAGCAAAATCTCTGACGATGAGACACGCAAACTGGCCAACCTGCGCGGCCTGCTCCAGTTCAAAGACGGTCTGACACCGATTCCCATCGAAGAAGTGGAATCTGCTGCAGAGATTGTGAAGCGGTTTGCCACCGGAGCAGCATCACTCGGCTCAATCAGCCGAGAAGCCCACGAAATGATGGCCATCGCCATGAACCGAATGTCTGCGCGCAGCAACACCGGTGAGGGTGGAGAAGACCACCGGCGTTACTGGCTGGACGAGAACGGCGATTCTCGCAGCAGCGCCGTCAAACAGGTCGCATCCGGTCGGTTCGGTGTAACCGCCAACTATCTGATCAATGCTACCGACCTCCAGATTAAGATGGCCCAGGGTGCCAAGCCCGGTGAGGGCGGACAATTGCCCGGCCATAAGATTGATGAATATATTGGATGGGTGCGTAAGACCACACCTGGAGTTGAATTGATCTCGCCGCCGCCCCACCATGATATTTATTCCATTGAAGACCTGGCACAACTGATACATGACCTGAAAAACGTCAACCCCGACGCT